>CANPWU010000010.1 GCA_947584805.1 uncultured Clostridia bacterium
TGGGTCAGTAGCTCAGCTGGATAGAGCACGGGCCTTCTAAGCCCGGGGTCGGGGGTTCGAGACCCTCCTGGCTCACCAAGATATCGCTATCCGAACCTGGATAGCGATTTTTTTGTTATCAAATTAGTTTGGAGGTCTTATATGGAAAATCATATAAGGTTTGTAATAGTAGTATTGTACGAACTCAGATAGCAATAAAAGAACATTATTAGCCTAAAACTAGTAATGTTCTTTTTTTATAAAATTACTGATATTATTTACTTAAAAAAAATATTGTAGTATAATTTAAAATGTAATTTTTGTAAAAGAAATAATAAAGAGGGAAATATGAAAAAAATAACACAAATACACAAATGCATATTGTTAACTATATTCATACTAATAATTGGTTTTCCATACATTAATAGTTTAACGCATATAATAAAAGGAACATCATTATATGGGGTAACCATTGCAAAAGAAAAACCTATATACAGTATTAAAACATATTTAAGTGGCGAATTTCAAACAAAATATGAGAGTTGGTATCTCGAAAATTATCCATATAGAAATAATTTTATAAAGACATATAATCAAGCAAGATATGATTTATTTAAAGAAGGAAATGAAGTAGTAGGAAAAGATAATTATTTGTTTTCAAATGAACAGATGCTAGAATATTTCGGAGTAAATGTTGATGTTTCAAAAGAAAAAGTAGAAAAAACTGTTGACAATTTAAAAAGAATAAATGAAATATGCAAAGAAAATAGCAAAGAATTATATTTAATAATTACACCTAAAAAAGAGTATTTCTATGAAGAATACATTCCTGATAGATACTTTCAAATAGGAGCTAAAACTAAAGATAATATTTCATATTATGATCTTTTATCAAAAGAATTGGAACAAAGTGATATAAGATATTTAGATTCATATAAATGGCTTTCAAATAACAAAATAGAAGAACCTCTCTTTTATAAAACAGGTTTTCATTGGAGTTATATGTCATCATCATACACTCTAAGTGAATTTATTAAAATGATAAATGATACTTCAAATATAGATTTGCCAGAACTTGAAGTAACTGGCAGCGAGCAATGTAGTGAGCCGTATTATGCTGCGGACCAGGATTTCTATGATCTTTTAAATATAAAAAATGGAGTAAAGGATCCCGTATATTACAAACCTATATTAAAATTTGAAAATACAAATGCACCAGATAAAAATTTATTTATGCAAGGCGGAAGTTTTTGCTGGAACTTAATTGAATATTTAAAAGGAAATATTTTTCAAAACATAGATTTTTCTTTTTATCAACAATATATAACAAAATATAATGAAAATGGAGAAGAACTTGCAGTAGAACCTATACAAAACAATAAAATGAGTGACGAACAAATGAAAAATCTATTAAGCAATAAAGATGTAATTATTTTAGAAGTAAACCAAGAATATATAGATAGCTGGGTTGATGAGGAATATGGTTTTCCATCATTTTTCAGAGATTATCTTGAAAGAAATGGTTTTAATAACTAGAATAAATATAGAAATAATTGGAGGAAAAAATGTTATTTACATCGCCGATATTTTTGTTTATGTTTTTACCATTAACTCTTTTACTATATTTTATAGCAAAAGATAAATATAAAAATGCAATATTACTTTTAGCATCACTAATATTCTATTCATGGGGTGGAGCTAAATATTTAATATTAGTACTTATTTTAATTGTTATAAATTATTTTAGTGGAATATTCATTGACAAAGCTAAAGATAAAAGAAGGAAAAAACTACTATTTATAGCAACGGTTTTAATTAATTTAGGAACTTTAGGATATTTTAAATATTTTGACTTTTTTATTGCAAATATAATAAAAATATTAGGAATTATAAATATAAATATAGCAAATAATATACATTTGCTTAATATCGCTTTACCTATAGGAATATCATTCTTCACTTTTCAGATACTGTCTTATGTAATTGACGTATATAAAGGAAAAATAGAAGTCCAAAAAAATATAATTAATTTTGGTTTATATGTAATGCTGTTTCCACAACTAATAGCAGGACCTATCGTTAGATATATAGACGTTGATAAGCAAATAAGTGAAAGAACAGTTACAGTAGATAAGTTCTATGCAGGTGCTAAAAGGTTTATGATAGGATTCTCAAAAAAGATTTTATTATCAAATATGTCAGGAGCTATTGCAGATGCAATTTTTACAAGTGCAGAATATAATACCAATATGCTAGTTGCGTGGGTTGGTGTAATTTGTTATGCATTACAAATTTATCACGACTTTTCAGGATATTCAGACATGGCAATAGGATTAGGTAAAATATTTGGATTTGATTTTCTTGAGAACTTTGATTATCCATACATATCAAAGTCAATCAAAGAATTTTGGAGAAGATGGCATATTTCACTATCTACATGGTTTAGAGATTATGTGTATATTCCTCTTGGAGGAAATAGAAACGGAAAATTCAAAACCTACAGAAACTTAATGATAGTATTTTTAATAACAGGTTTCTGGCATGGAGCAAGTTGGAATTTCGTTATTTGGGGATTATTCTATGGAGTATTCTTAATACTTGAAAGGGGAAAATTTGGAGAAATACTTCAAAAGTTACCGACATTTATTCAAAGAATATATACATTGGTAATTGTCCTAATTGCATGGGTGTTTTTCAGAGCAGCTGGTCTAAAAAGTGCAATAGCCTATTTGCAAGGAATGTTTAGTTTTAACTTCCAAGATACATATTTATTATTATTAAAATTATTTGATAGAGAAAAAATAGTATTTATAATATTAGCAATGATATTTGCAACACCTGTATTAAAAAAACTATTAAACAAACTTAAAGAAAATTCAAAAGTATCCATATCAATAATTACAGAAATTATGGAATACACAGTTCTTATAATTATATTTATAATATCAATATCATATATGACTGGATCCGCATATAATCCATTTATATATTTTAGATTTTAATAACTACCTTCACCAGAGTATCGATATACGAATCCGTATAGCTTTTTTGTATTGATTTATTTACAATTATTTTTATCGAATAAATTCACTTTATTTAGTATATACTAATATGATATTATAAATACATTGTATTGACAGTATCTTTATATTATATTAAAATATTATTTGAAAGAGGCGATATTTATATCACAACCATTAATTAATTTTAGAATAGATGAAACAGAGTAAAAAAAGCAAATGGAACAAATCTGCAATGAAAAAGTTATTGTAAAAACTTGAAAAGTGTGTAATTTTAGAAAATATATTACTGAATGTAGATTTAAATGAAGTAAAAGAGGAACTGAAAAATGGATATATATCTTGTTGAATTAATAGTTTTTTTATTAGTAGTACTATTGGTTACAATAATATTTATGATCAAAAAAAAGAATAAATTAAAATTAGTTCTATTTACACTTTTTATGATTTTTTCTGTATGTATTGCTGGTACATATTTATTAGAAAAACCTCATGTATATATTGCTAGCCCAGAAATAAATCTACAAATAAATCAATACTTTGAGATTAAAGTACCATATACCACATACCATATGAAAGATGTAACAGCTTCTGTGAAAGTAAATGGAACTGTTGATTATAATAAAGTGGGAACATATGAAATAGAATACGAAGTTCCTACTATTATTGGTGAATATAGTGTTGAGCAAACTATAAATGTTGTAGATTCAATCAAACCTACAATAACTCTAAAAGGTGATAAGGTTTATAATTTGTCTTATTCTGCTGAGTACGAGGAACCAGGTTTCACTGTTGAAGATAATAGTTCTGAAAATTTAGCAGAAAAAGTTAAAATAAGTAAGGAAGAAATAAATGAAACAGAATATGATATTATATATTCTGTGGAAGATAGTTCTGGAAATATGGCTGTTGAAAGAAGAAAAGTCCTTGTTATAGATGATATTGCTCCAGTTATTAGCCTAAACGGTAATGCTAATATGAGAATTCCTATAAATAGTACATATAAGGAAAAAGGTGCAACAGCAATCGATGAAAAAGATGGAGATTTGTCAGATAAAATAGAAATATCGGGTAATGTAAATACTTCTAAAGCAGGAGAATATAAAATTAAATATACAATTAGTGACAAGTCTGGAAATAGAGCCGAGAAGACTAGAAAAGTTATTGTATATAAAGAAAGTATTAATTCTTCTAGTGATGGTACAGGTGTAATTTATTTGACATTTGATGATGGTCCTTCAAGTAGTATAACGCCAAAAATCCTAGATATATTAAAGGAGAAAAATGTTAAAGCAACATTCTTTGTACTAAATTATAGTTCATCATTAGAATACCTTATAAAAAGAGAATACAATGAAGGTCATTCTATAGGAATTCATGGTTATTCACATGTGTATAGTGAAATTTATACATCTGATGAAGCATTTATGAATAATGTAACTAAACTGCAAAAGAAGATTGCAACAACTACAGGGTATAGTCCAACAATTATAAGATTTCCAGGTGGAAGTTCGAATACTGTTAGTAAAAATTATAACAAAGGCATTATGTCAAGACTAAGTAAAACAGTTGTTGATGCCGGATTTAGATATTATGATTGGAATGTTAGTTCTGGAGATGCTGGTGGAGCACAAACTTCAACACAAGTATATAACAATGTTGTTAATAATTTAAGTAAAAGTCGTTCTAATGTAGTGTTAATGCATGATTTTGGCGGTAATACAAAAACATTAAATGCTTTATCTGATATAATAGATTATGGTTTGGAAAATGGATATGTTTTTAAGTCTATAACTAAAGATACTCCAATGGTAACTCATCATATTAATAATTAAGCTTTTATATATAAAAAAAATGTAGAAAATTACAATGTCAAAAAAACTCTTGATTTTTTGACATTGTAAACATAATGTGCTATAATATAAAAGATGAAACTTTTGTTAAACTCCATGTTTTCATCAAGTCAAAACAATTATTATAAAAATTTTTAGGAGGTACAAAATTATGTTGGACATCAACGCTGCAGGGATCATCAAAGAAGCCATCAGCAAATGTTACGCTCCCTACCCCTGTCCCCTTGACTTGGAGACTATCTGCAAAATGCAACCCATTTCCAAGGAGAGCAAGTTCGATTGCTACAACATTCTGAGCCTTCAGTCCGGCAACCTTACCATTTTGGTACGCGTCCAGTCACTTGAGGTGTCGGACATTCACGTGCTCGATGTCAAGTTCCTGCCCTGGTAACCAACATAAAAAAAGAATTATCTTTTCTCTTGCTTCGGCAAGAGTTTTTCTTTTTTATCATAAAAAGAAGAGGAAAATTCCTCTTCTTTTTTTCATAGTTTATCTCCTTTTATTATACGAATAATAAAATATAGTTTTTGTAAAAATAATTAATTTTCTATTTGTCTAATTTTTTCAATTATATAATTAAGTTTTTCTTGATAATCATTACCATGAATAACAATATTAGCTTTTTCTTTACATGGTTCTATGTACTTTTCATGCATTGGCTTTAGTGTGCTTTTATATTTTGCTGTAATATATTCTACAGTTGTTCCTCTTTCTTTTGTATCTCTTTCAAGTAATCTTATTAGCCTTAAATCTGCATCTGTATCTACAAAAATTTTCATGTCCATTAAATCTGAAAGTTCTTTGTTTTCAAGCACTAATAATCCTTCAATAACTATAATTGGAGCTGGTTTTACTGTAACTGTTTCTTTTTCTCTAAGACGTTCTACATATGAATATATTGGTCTTTGAATTGTCTCTCCATCCATCAAAGCCCTAATATGTTTAATCAATAAATCTGTTTCATATGCTTCTGGACAATCAAAATTTAGTTTTGCTCTTTCTTCTTTTGTAAGATTACTATGGTTTTTATAATAAAAATCATGTGACAAAATAATTACATCATCTTTAAATTCTTCTTTTATTTTTTTTGCTAAAGTTGTTTTACCAGAAGCTGTTCCTCCTGCGATTCCTATTATAATTGGTTTTTCCATTATTTCTACCCCTCTTTTTATAAACTTTGTTCATCATCATCGAAATCTTCTAATTGTCTTGCCTCATTTTTTCTAATTTCTCTATCTTGTAATTGTTTGTATAATACATCTAAGAAACTGCCAACTCCTCCTACATTATTATCTTCTGGAGTAACAAAATCAGCAATTTCTTTTAATGCGTCTGTTGCATTTTTCATTGCTACTTTAAGTCCTGCTACTTGAAGCATTTCTACATCATTTCCTCCATCGCCGATGGCAATAATTTCTTCTTTTTTTATTCCTAAATGCTTTGCAAGCACTTGAATGGCACTTGCTTTTGTAACTCCTGCTCTCATTATGTCATAATATGCTAAAGTTTCTACCCTTCCATCTATTTCTGGAGTAGTTCTTATGCATGGTTTCGATATTTGTAATCCTTGAATACTTGCAAGATCATTATAGCATTTCTTTAACTCTTCTTCAGTTCCATTTACGGCAAATAGTGGAATTGGTTCTTGCAATTTTTTTATATACTCTTCTAAATCATATTGATAATTAAATGGAACTCCCATATTATCATACATAGGATCTACAACACGTCTATATGAATATTTTGCATCTGCTACTTCACATTTTGTGGTCATAAATTCATATTCAAGTCCCAGCCTTTTGCATATATCTACTAAACTTGCTATTTGTTCTGCAGATAAAGATCTATTTATTAAATATTCTCCCCTTGTTAGATCCATTAATATAGCACCATTTGTTGCAATAATATAACTTTTAAAAGCATTTCCTCCTTTATCTGCAATATATTTTGCAACTTCTAATGGCCTTGCTGTCGCAATTACTGGAATTATTCCAAATCTTTCATGTAATCTATTAATTACATCAATATTTTTTTCTGGTATCTCTTTATAATCATCTAGTAATGTACCATCTAAATCTGTTACTAACATTTTATACATTGTTTTATTCTCCTGCTATTTATATAATAACTACACTTTAATTATTATTTTATCATTATTTACATAAAATGTAAAGGCGTTTACATAACTTTATTTGTATTTTTTTATTATAATTACATTTTTGCCCTTCTTATTACTTCCTAATAATTCACATACAATAAACTTTCCGAAGCCTCTTATTGCTAAAGTATCATTTTCTTTTACGGAAATAGTAGCTCTAACTTCTAATTTACTATTTAAAAATACTTTTTCATTTTTTAAAAGTTCATCTGCTTTGCTTCTTGAAATTCTTGAAACTTCAGAAACTATATTATCTAGTCTATATGAAGATACTGTTATTCTAATTTCTTCAAATTCTGGCTCTTTTATTTCTACTTCTTCATAATTTATTATTTCTATATTCGCTTTATTAAATCTCGAAAATTGCTTTAAAGTCTCCTCAATATATTCTGCATTTTCTTTTAAAACAAAGATATAGGCTTTATCTTTATATACTATTATATCTCCTATTCTATCTCTTTTAAGTCCTGCTTGCATAACAATTCCTAAATAATCTCTATGATTATATTTTCCTTCTAATTCTTTTGGAAGTTCTATTTTTACTGCTTTTATAATATGCCTTAAATTATTTTCTATTATTTCATTTGCAAATTTTTCTGGATAAATTATTAAAATTTGTCCTTCCGCTTCTTCATATCCTCCAAAAAACATATAATTTTTAAACTTCATCTTATTTAATTCTTTTTGAATTATCTCTCTATGATATACAGTTAAAAATTCCGTATTCATAATTTTATTTCTTATTTTACAAATTTTAATTTTATCCATTATTTTTGCAATAATTAGTTTGTCATCTATGTTATTCATTTTTAATATCTTCCTACTCTAAATCTATATTATAAAACTATTTATAATTATACTTTATTTATATGATTTTAGCAAATTATTTTTTTGAATCGTCATATTTTTCTATTATTAACAATAATATTATTACATGTTAAATATATTATGGCCAATATTTATTGTAATTTCATATATTTATGCATTATTTTCTGGCAATCTTCAAAATGTAAATAATGGTATATTTGAATCAGCATCATCTGCTGTAGAATTAACTCTTACTTTTTTTGGAACTATCACTCTATGGTGCGGTATTATGCAGATTGCAAAAGATTCTTCTTTATCAAAAAATTTTGCAAAAGTTTTAAAACCTTTTATTAAATTTCTATTTCCTGATATAGATGAAAATGACAGCGTTCACGAAGAAATATCACTAAATATTATTGCAAATATACTAGGCCTCGGTAATGCATCAACACCTTTAGGATTAAAAGCAATGGAATCTCTGCAAGAAAAAAATCCT
Organism: uncultured Clostridia bacterium; assembly: GCA_947584805.1. Taxonomy (GTDB): domain Bacteria; phylum Bacillota; class Clostridia; order TANB77; family CAG-508; genus JAAWPK01. Next base: position 8,315 of record CANPWU010000010.1, read on the forward strand.
AAAAAAAATACTTTAACTAATTCTATGGCAATGTTAGTTTTAATTAATACCGCTTCTATGCAACTTATTCCTACAACTGTTATAGCAATAAGAAGTTCTTTACATTCTGAAAATCCAACTAGCATAATTTTTTCTGTATGGGTAGCTACAGCTTGTGCTGCATTTGCAGCAATACTTGCAGCAAAAATATTTATTAAATTAGGAAAATAAAAATTTTTTTTACAAGGGAGGAATGTAAAATTTGAATATAATAAATTATATCTCGATAGTTGCAGTTCCTTTTATTATTGCTATTATTATTGTATATGGTTATTCTGAAAAAGTAAAAGTTTTTGACAGTTTTCTAGTACGGTGCAAAAGAACGGAATAAATACTGTTGTTAAAATTTTTCCTACATTAATAGCTTTATTTTTAGCTGTAAGTGCTCTTCGTAATTCTGGAATTTTAGAATTTTTTCAAAATATGTTATCGCCTTTTTTGAATTTATTAAAAATTCCATCTCAAATATTTCCTTTGATGCTAATTAGACCAATTTCTGGAAGTGCTTCTACTGCTGTTGCTTTAGATATTATGAAAAATTTTGGCGTTGATAGTACAATACGGATTAATTGCTTCTACCATTATGGGTTCTACTGAAACTACATTATATACTATTGCAATATACACAAGCTCCGTAAAAGTCAAGAAAATACGCTTCGTCCTAGCTGCAGCACTTATTGCAGATCTTGTTCGGAATGTTTGTCTCTGTCGTTTTTTGTCAAATTTTGTCGAACGATTTTTGTTGACAAATGTTACTTTATGTTATATCATAGCTATAGTTAATTTTATTATTCAATTTTTTAAAATCATAAGTTTTATTTTTTAAGGTATTCACCTAAAATTTTTCAATTTTTAGAATTATTTTAATATCTTATTGAGCTTATTATTTTTATGTATAATTTTTCTAATTATGTAACCCTGTTTAATAAAATTTATATTTATATTTGTTTTTAATTTTGTAGAGGATTTAAAATATTTTATTCTTCTTTCGCGGCCCCCATTTTTTTGTTTTAGCGAAAGGCATCCTCTACAGTCTCCAACCGGAGTTATATATCTAACCTTACAGGAGTTTATTAACTCCTGTATCTTTTTACTTATCGTAAAAATTGTTGAATTTACTCGAATTTTGTGTTATCATATATTATGTATTTGATATTTATTTTTATGGAGGTAATATTATGATAAAATCGACTGGGATAATTAGGAAAGTAGATGAATTAGGAAGAATTGTTCTTCCTATGGAATTAAGAAATAAATTAGGTATTTCTGAAAAAGATCCTTTAGAAATATATGTTTCAGGTTCATCTATAATTCTAAAAAAATATAATTTGAATTGCGTATTATGTGGAAATACAAAAAACTTAATAAAATTTGAAGATAATTTAATTTGCGCAGATTGCAAAGAAAAAATAGAAAATTTAAAGACTAATTAATATTGTTATATAAAATAATTTATTAAATAAAGTCCTATATTAATATTTACTATTATAAACCGTTTCTGAATTATGAGATATACTTTAAAATAATAAATATTATATATAGGACTTTGTTTTAATCAAATTTCTAAAATTACAATAAATATATATTATTTATTTAAAAAATTTTTATATATTTCATTTTTCTTTACGCCCATATCCTTAGCCACTTGCTTAATTGCATCATTCTTATTCATTCCGTAAGTTTGTACATAAAAATTATAATGCTCTTCAAGTGTCATATTTTCAAAAATGTTTTCTTCTTCCATTTCTGCTTTTTCTATTATAATCACATATTCCCCTTTTGGTTCTATCACTTTTTCTAAAAGTTGTTGGGCGGTTCCTGAAATAAATTCTTCATGAATTTTTGTTAACTCTCTTGCTAAAACTAATTTTCTTTCTTTTGTTATATTATTTAAATCCTTTAATGTAGAAATTAATTTATGTGGTGCTTCATATAAAATAACTGTATTTTTTGAATTTTTAATTTCATCTAATTTTTTATTTCTTAATTTTTTATTCATTGGTAAAAATCCAAAAAATGAAAATTCTTTTGCATCTATTCCTGATGCAATGAGTGCTGTAATTAAAGCACAAGGTCCTGGAATTGGAACAATTTCTATATTTTCTTCTAAAGCTTTTTTTACAATTTCCTCTCCTGGATCTGATATTACTGGTGTTCCCGCATCTGATACAAGTGCAATATTTTTTCCTTCATTTATTTCGTCAATAATCGAATTTTGTTTTTGTTCATCACTATGTCTATGATAACTTATTAAATGTTTTTGTATGTCTAGATGATTTAATAATTTTAATGTTTGTCTTGTATCTTCAGCAACAATAATATCTACTTCTTTTAAAATTCTAATTGCTCTTAATGTAATATCTTCTAGGTTTCCAATAGGCGTTGCAACTAAATATAATTTTCCTTTCATTTTATTTTCTCCTTACCATATATTTTTAAAATTTCATCTGAATATTCTCCATTTTCATTATAAATATATAACGGTTCACGTACTTTTAAATATTTATTTGCATATTTAACAGCCTTTATTAAAATAAGTTTTGGATTACTATTTGGTTTTGAATAAACAATTCTTAATTCTTTTGGCTCTAATTTATATTTTCTTGAATATTCAAATATATCTGCAAGCCTCTCAGGCCTATTTACCATATACATTGTGCCTAAATCTTTAAGTGATTCACTTGCTATTCTTATAAAATCTTCTAAATTTGCCAAAACTTCATGTCTTGATATTATTTTTGTTTCTGATTCATTTTTAATTCCTGTTCCCTCCATTTTGTATGGAGGATTAGTAACTACTGCATCAAATTTTTCTAAAATTTCAAGATCTTTTATATTAATATTTTGAAACTTAATTCTATTTTCTAAATTATTTAATTTTACACTTCTTATTGCCATCTCACATATTTCTTCTTGTACTTCAATTCCTGTTATTTTCGAATTTTTAATTTTTGCAGATAATAGTAATTCTAAAATTCCATTTCCTGAACCTAAGTCTAAAATATTACTTCCATCATGTATTTCTTTTGCGAAATCTGAAAGTAAAACACTATCAACTCCAAAACAAAACCAATTTTTATTCTGTATTATTTTTAAATTATTTAATTGTAAATCATCTATTCGTTCTTCTTCTTTTATTTCCATATGTAACTCTTTCTATAAAAATTTCATAATATATTATACAACAAAAATTTATAAATTCAAAGAGAATTGAGTGATATTATGGAAAATAATTTATTTTATTCAAGAGGAAATAAATCTAATTCAAATTATAATAATAAACTTACTTTAAAAAAAAGAAAAGAAAATGTCCTAACTTCACTACAAGAAGTAGAAAATTTTCTTTTTAATTATAAACATTTTATGAGATACGTTAAATTATATAAATTCTTTAAATAATTGTGCTACTGTCTTTTAAAATTATTATTTAATGTTATATCTGTCCCTTCAAAAGTATAGTTAGAATTTCCGTCTATTGAAATTCTAACATAATTTACTTCGTTTAATTCTGTTAAAGTATTTACTATAGAATAAATAGACAAATTAATTTTAGTTTCATTTTTTTCTTGATTTTCTACAAATTCTTTTGATAAATCAAGTTCCACTATATCTCCATTTAAAGCAGCATTGTTTACCTTTGTTCCTTCTGGTATACTGCTTTTTAATCTTTCATTTTTTGATTCAACCATTAAATTTTCTATTAATGTTTTATATGGATTTTCTAATAAATCTTTTACATCAATTACTCTCGCTTCAGGAACTAGTGTATTAGTTTCTGTATTAATGTAATACAGAGAAATGATTGTCTGTCTTTCTTGTGCCTCAGTCATTTCCTCTCCAGGTGTTATTTCCGTAATTATTTCTTCTGCGTTTTTTGTGAAATATTTAATTACCAAAAATATAAAAATTATGCAAGCTATTGCAATACCACAAATTAAAAAGATTTTCTTGTTTTTCATATTAACCTCCATTTTTTTATATTGTATATATACTAAATATATTTATTATTTGGACAAAATATGAATACTTTATTTTTTTAGTTCAAATAATTATTTTATGTATAATTTTAATAATTTTACTATTTCATGTACCCGTAATCATTCAACATTTACTGTCCAGTTTTTGACATTGACAAATTTTAAATTTACGTATAAAATTATATGTGAATTAATAATATTAGATAAGCATTTAAGGAGATATTATATGGGAAACGAAAAATTATTGCATGTAGGGCTTGATGTTGGTTCAACTACTGTAAAAATAGTTGTTATGAATGATAGCCTCGAAACTATATACACTTCTTACAAAAGACATTTTTCTGATACAAAAAACACAGTATGTAAAGTTTTAGAAGAACTTACTGAACAATATCCAGATAATGAATATACAATTGCTTTAACTGGATCTGGAGCAATGTCTGCTGCAAACTTTTTGGATTTGCCTTTTATTCAAGAAGTTGTTTCTTGTAAGCGTGCAGTTGAAAAGTACATACCTCAGACTGATGTTGTTATTGAGCTTGGTGGCGAAGATGCCAAAATAATATATTTTGATAAATTTGTTGAGCAACGTATGAATGGTACATGTGCTGGAGGTACTGGTGCATTTTTAGATCAAATGGCCAGTCTTTTACATACAGATACAGCTGGATTAAATGAACTCGCAAAAGAGTATACAACAATTTATCCTATTGCTTCTCGTTGTGGAGTATTTGCAAAAACTGATGTGCAACCACTTATAAATGAAGGAGCTAAAAAATCTGATATTGCCGTTTCTATCTTTCAAGCTGTTGTAAATCAAACAATCAGCGGTCTTGCTTGTGGTAGGCCAATTCGTGGTAATATTGCATTTCTTGGTGGTCCACTTAATTATTTATCAGAATTAAGAAAAAGATTTATTGAAACATTAGGAGAAAATATAAAAGAAGCTATTACTCCTACAGATGCTCATCTTTTAGTTGCAAAAGGTGCTGCTTTAGATTCATTAAATAGAAATCCTATTTCTGCTCAAAAATTGAAAGCTAAAATTACCATTTTAAAAAATTCAAAAGATACAACATCTAAACCATTGGCACCACTTTTTTCAATTGATGCAGAATATGATGCCTTTAAAAAAAGACATGCAAAAGCAAAAGTTAAAAGAAAACCTTTAGAAGGTTTCTCTGGAGATTGCTTTATAGGAATCGATGCAGGTTCAACTACTACAAAACTTGCAATTATAGATAATGAAGGATATTTATTACATTCTATATATAGAAATAATGAAGGCGATCCATTAAAAAGTGTTATGGATATGCTAAAAGAAGTTTATGAAATTTTACCAAAAACTGCAAAAATACGTTTTTCAGGAGTTACTGGTTATGGAGAAAAATTAATTCAAACTGCTTTAAATGTAGATTTAAGTGAAATCGAAACCATTGCACATTATAGAGCTGCATCTGAATTTATGCCAAATGTTACAAGCATTGTAGACATTGGCGGTCAAGACATGAAATATATAAAACTAAAAAATGGTGCAATAGATAATATCATGCTAAATGAAGCATGTTCTTCAGGTTGCGGATCATTTATAGAAACATTTGCAAAAAGTTTAAATCTTTCTATTGAAGAATTTGTAGAAAGTGCTTTAATGTCAAGGACACCTGTCGATTTAGGTTCAAGATGTACTGTATTCATGAACTCAAAAATCAAGCAATCACAAAAGGAAGGATATTCTGTAGGAGATATTTCTGCAGGACTTTCAATTTCTGTTATAAAAAATGCTATTCAAAAAGTTATGAAAATAAGAGATCCAGAAACTTTAGGTGATCATATAGTTGTTCAAGGTGGAACATTTTATAATGATGCCGTTTTACGTAGTTTTGAATTAATTGTTGGTAAAGAAGTTGTAAGACCTGATATAGCCGGACTAATGGGTGCTTATGGTGTAGCACTTTTAAGTAAAGAACAATACGAAGCAAATCTTGATATGGAATATACATCTACTTTGGCATCCTTAGAAGATCTTAATAATTTAGACATAAAAATTACAAATACAAGATGTAACGGTTGTGAAAATCATTGTAAACTTACAATAAATAAATTTAACAATGGAAAAGTTTACGTTTCTGGAAATCGTTGTGAACGTGGTGCAGGAATTGTTACTGGAAATTCTAAACTTCCAAATTTAATAAAATATAAAGAAAATAGAATTTTTGGATTTTATAAACCTCTTGAAGAATCAGAAGCTACTAGAGGTACTATTGGAATTCCTAGAGTTTTAAATATGTATGAAGATTATCCTTTTTGGTTCACTTTTTTCACTAAACTTGGATTTAGAGTAATAATTTCTGAAAAAAGTACAAGAAAAACATATGAAAGAGGAATTGAATCTATGCCATCAGAATCTGTTTGCTATCCCGCAAAACTTTCTCATGGTCATGTTATAAGTTTAATAAATTCTGGAATAAAAACTATTTTTTATCCTTGTATTCCTTATTCAAGAAAAGAGTTTAAAGAAGCAGATAATAAATATAATTGTCCTATTGTTATATCTTATTCAGAAGTTATTAAAAATAATGTAGAACAAATAAAAGACATAAAATTCATCAATCCTTTTTTACCATTTGATCAGAAAAACTTAGTCAACAAAATATTAGAACTTGATGAATTTGCTGAATACAATTTCACAAAAAAAGAACTTACTGAAGCTGCAAAAGCTGCTGAAGAAGAATATCAAAAATGTAAACAAGATATTAGAGATGAAGCAGCAAGAGCTTTAAAATACATGGAAGAAAATAATTTAAAAGGCATAGTAATTGCTGGACGTCCATATCATATCGATTCAGAAATTAATCATGGAATTGATACATTAATTACTGGACTTGGTCTTTGTGTTCTTACAGAAGACAGTATTGCAAAAGATGTTCCTGTTAAGAGACCTCTAAGAGTTGTCGATCAATGGGTATTTCATAGTAGACTTTATGCTGCTGCTGACTTTGTTGGAAGACATGATAATCTAGAACTTGTACAACTAAATTCATTTGGTTGTGGAGTTGATGCTGTAACTACTGATCAAGTTGAAGAAATATTATCAAGTTATAATAAAATGTATACACTTATAAAAATAGATGAAGTAAATAATTTAGGTGCAGTTCGTATACGTATTAGATCTCTTCTAGCTAGTATAAATAAAAGGTTAGAAAAAAAGAAGCAAAATTGTGAAAGTTGTGAAACTTCAAAAGGAAATTATGAAATTTATAAAGTCCCATTTACAAAAGAAATGAAAAAAGATTATACAATACTCATTCCTCAAATGGCACCAATACATTTTGAACTTTTGGAAACTGCTGTAGGTTCATGTGGTTATAATGTTAAACTTTTAGATACCTGTACACCTAAAACTGTAGAAACTGGCTTAAAATATGTTAATAATGATGCTTGTTATCCATCAATTCTAACTACTGGTCAAATGATTGAAGCACTTCAATCTGGAAAATATGATGTTAATAAAACCGCACTTATAATGTCCCAAACTGGTGGAGGTTGCAGAGCTACAAATTATATTGGATTCATTAGAAAAGCTCTTAAAGATGCAGGTTTTCCAAATGTTCCAGTTATTAGTTTTAATGTAGTTGGAATGGAAAAAAATCCTGGCTTTAAAATTACTATTCCACTTATGGAAAAACTTTTAAAATCAATAATTTATGGAGATTTATTGCAAAAACTTTTATTAAAAAATAGAGCTTACGAAAAAACAAAAGGTGAAACTCAAAAATTATATGATGAATGGATGAAAAAATGTAAAGAATTAGTTAAAAATTCTAATTCAAAATCTTTCAAAAATAGTATATACGAAATTGTATCTGATTTTGAAAAAATTGAATTAGATACATCTATAAAAAAGCCAAAAGTAGGAATAGTTGGCGAAATATTAATAAAATATCATCCTTTTGGAAACAATTACGTTATTAATGTATTAGAAAAAGAAGGCGCAGAAGTTGTTATGCCTGATTTTATGGGATTTATAAAATTTATAGCAACTCATAAAATTACATTTAATACTTTATTAAATACAGATAAAACAAAAGCAAAAATATTTAAATTAGCATTAAAACTAATAGATATTTTTGAAAAAGATTTAAAAATTGCATTAAAAAATTCTTCTAAAAATTATTTAGAGCCAACTAGTATCTGGCATTTAGAAGAAAAAGTGAAAGATATTTTATCAATTGGAAATCAAACTGGAGAAGGATGGTTTTTAACAGCTGAAATGGTAGAATATATAGAAAACGGTATTCCAAATATAGTTTGTGTACAACCATTTGCATGCCTTCCAAATCATGTTGTTGGTAAAGGCGTAATAAAAACAATTCGTGAAAAATATCCAAATGCCAATATCAGCCCTGTTGACTATGATCCAGGTGCCAGTGAAGCTAATCAAACAAATAGATTAAAATTGCTAATGACAGTTGCAAAAGATAATTTAAAGAAAGAAACTGCTCCTATTGAAATTGATCAAACTGCTGATATGGCTGAAAGGGAATTTATTTTAAAATAAAATTTATTATTTTCAATAAAAATAAAACTTCTTAAAATTTTTGATTTTAAGCGGTTTTATTTTTTTCGACATATAAATTTATATCTAAATTTTTTAATGCATTTTTATTTTTTAATCTAGATTATTTTTATTTTTATATTATTCTTTTATTAAAATAGAAAAATATTTTTTTGCTTTAAATATTTTTAAATAATTTTTTATTTTATAATTTAAATTATGACTTTTTATAAAAATTATTTTATAATTTAAAATATAATTTTAATTATATTAAATTATATTATTAAATTTTTATTTTGTTTTTCATAATAGTAATTTATTATTTTTATTTATATTTATTTTATTAAATTATTTTTTAATATCACTAAATTTATTTTTATATAATATCTATATATTAAAATTATAATATGTTTTATTTGATTTTTTATATAATATTTTATTTAATTTTTAATAATTTATATTATTAAGTTACATTTTTTATTTATTTTTATATTTTTTTTATATTTTTTTTTGATTTTTTATTTTATTTTAATATTATAATCAGTTTTGCTTTATTTATGCTGTAACTTTACATAACTATATTATTTTTTTCATTTTTCTCTTTTAATAACTACTTTCTGATCATTTAGTTAACAGATTTTTATTTCGAATTTTTGTTTTGCATTTCTTTGAAAAATTATACCATTTTATGGTAAAAAGTTATCCACATTGTATTTAAATTGTCTAGGGTTTTTATGCATTTTTAGATTTTTATTGTTCATGTTCTTTATGATTTTTCTTTAAATTTATAGCTATCTTTCTTTGCATTTAACAACATCAAAACTTCATATTTTATAATTTTCTTTAATTGCTTTCTTTTAAGTTTTAGTTGCATAAAATTTTAAACTTTTAATTTTTTACCAATTTTTTTCTATTTTTTGATAATTAATCATAAATATTTTAATATTTAATAAAATTTATGGCTTTTTTATTCATTATAATTTCTTTTTCTTTTATATAATGAATAAAAAATTTCTATTTTTAAATTTTATTTTTGTTTTAAATAATAAAGTATCTTAAATTAATTTTTTATTTTCAATTTTACTAAATTTATTTTTCAAAATTATTTTGATCAAATCATTTTTTTATTTTATAAATTTATTTTTTGTTTTGCAAATTTATTTTTTTGTTTTATAAAATTATTTTTTTATTTATAAATTAATTTTTATTTTGCAAAATTATTTTTTGTTTTATTAATTTATTTTTTTATTTTATTAAATTAACTTTTTTTATTAACTTATTATATTAATTTATATATTTATTATTTAATTTATTATTTATATAATATTTTCATAATAAAATTATAATATATTTTATATAATTATTTAATAATTTATATTATAAAATTATATTTTTTTATTTATTTTTTGAATTTTTTATCTAATTTTGTTATCATAAGAATTTTTATTCTTTTTTTGTTCCAACTTAACATAATCGCATTATTTTTTTCATTTTCTAGCTATTATCGATACTTACGTTTCTTTTAAATTTTATGTTTCAGTTTCGAATTCTTGTTTGGCATTTCTTTGATAATTTCTACCATTTTATGGTAAAAAGTTATCCACATACTTGTAAAAATGCTTAGGGTTTTTACCCGTTTTCTGGATTTTTGTATTTGCAGTTTTTGTGTTTTTTCTTCAAATTGAAAGTGTATAACTTTAATATTAGATCCACGCATTCTCTGAAAGATCCTAAATATTCTTCTTAAAACTTTAGTTGCATAAAATTTTAACTTTTTAATTTCTTATCAATTATTTTTAATTTTTCTGAATTTTTTATCAATTTTTTTATATAATTTTTATAAAAATACTTAATTTTATATATTATATAACAATTCTATATATTATATATTATATATTATATATTATATATTATTTATTATTTATTTATATATTTATATATTTATTATTTAATTTATTTTATTATCAATAACAAAATTTAAGATATTTTTAATAAATTCTAATGCAAAATATTTTTTACTAAAATTTATTTTTATTAATTGTACATCCATCCAATTTTATAAAATTCTATTTTTATAAAATTCATTTTTTATATTCCTATTTTATTTTTGATTACTTATATTTTATTAACTTATTAGTTATTGTTTACTTGTTTTACTATGTATTTAAAAAATTTTCTTTTCTTTTAATCATACGGATATATTTTTACTTATTATTCAATTTAATTTTTTTCTATAACTAAGAATAAAAATGTTTCGAAAAAATTTTGTATAATTTATATTTATAAAATTAAAATTAGATATTTTATTTTTTGTCTTTTTGACCATATTAAAATTTTTACTCACAAATAATAATTTAAACTATCTCATATATAATTTTTTTAAATTATAGTATTGAATAAATTATTAATTTTAACAATTTTGTATATTGCTAATATTCTCAACTTTTTCACTATAACTATTTTTTTCTATATTATTATTTTAGATTCTTTTAATTTATTTTTATTTTTTTATAATTTGTGTATTTCTTTTATTATTAATTAAGAAATATTATTCTTTTATTAAAAAGATTTTTTATAAGTCCAACTTTTCTTTTTGACAAATTCGGTGTTTTCTTTTTACTCTCTTTCATTCAAATATTGCTGTTCCTAATGCGTTTAAATTTTGTTTGTTATTACGTAAATAATTAATTCTATTGTTATTTTAAAATATAATATAATTTTTGTTGTTGATGATTTACGTAATTTGTTTTATCTTTTTATGCTCGCATAATTATATTATGTTTATTAATTCTTTCATGTTTTTACTCCGACATTCTCTTTTTATTCTGTATTTCCGTAAGTGTGCATTAATTTGCTTTTTATTTTGATTTTTATTTTAATTTAATTGATTTTATTTTATTTTTTTATTTCCTCTATCGGTTTTAATTATAAAAAATGCTCATAATTATGATTTTTGTTTTGTCATTTTGATCGATTTTTCCTATATTTTCTCTTTTACCCTTTATAAATTTAGTACATCCTATTTACAATTTGTTAATTTTCATTCTTTACTATATATATTATCTCTTAATTTTAGATCTTTTAAATTGATACCTGATTCAATTACTTGAATTCTATCTATCCACACACAATTTCTTTACAAAAACTAATGGTCTTATCTTATATTAAAATCATATATATTTACATTCTAAATGCTACTTTACTTCATTTTACACACAAAAAAAAAGAATGTTTAAATATATAAACATTCTATTTTCTTCTGGCGTAGGTGGAGGGATTTGAACCCTCGCGGCCACTTACGCAACCCTAACGGTTTAGCAAACCGTCCCCTTCAACCACTTGGGTACACCTACATATTATTTAATTACTACTTGTTGTATTTAATAAATCTTGAACACTCCTATTATAATACATTTTCCTCGTGAAGTCAATATTTTTTTTGCTGATCATAATATTTATTAATAAGTAATACATTTTATATAAGGAAATACACAGTAATAAATGTTTTGGCGGAGAGTGTGGGATTTGAACCCACGGTAGGAATGCACCTACTCCAGTTTTCGAGACTGGTACCTTAAACCAAACTCAGACAACTCTCCTAATTTTGACTTCATATATTATATCACATAAATGTTTAAATACAATATAAAATATATAAAAAAGCTTTGACTTTTTACATTTTTATTATTATAATATTTATATAAAAATTTTAAAATAAAAGGAGTAATAATTATGGAAGAAAATGATGTAAAAAATTCTGGAAATGGTTCTACTAATGGTCTTGCAATTGCAGGTTTTGTTGTATCTATGGTATCACTTTTCATTAATTTTGGTGGTATTGTTGGTCTAATCGGGACTATTCTTTCTGCTGTTGGTCTTGCAAAAGTAAAAGAAAAAGGTAAAGGTAAAGGACTTGCAATCGCTGGACTTATAGTAGGTATTATAGGTATTGTATACGGTATTTATAGTATATTTGCTGCTGCTGCATTAATCAGTTCTAGTTTTTAATAAGAAAAGACCTTGTAAGCAAAGTTACAAGGTCTTTTTTTTTTGGCGCAGAGGGTGGGATTCGAACCCACGGTAGGCTATTAACCTACGCCAATTTTCAAGACTGGTGCCATAAACCAACTCGACCACCTCTGCATACAAATTAATGCAACATTAATATATTACCACATTTCTTGTAATATGTCAACATTTTTTTGTTTTATTCTTTATTCAAAAGAATTAATTGCTCTATCTAATGCTTTTTTCTCCTCATCAGTAATTTTATATTGTGATTTTCCACCTTTAACTGGTTTTGCATATATATTTGACATATCTCTAGAATAAATTCCATTTAATACTACTCCGTCGTTATTTTCATTTAACAAAGCAAGTGTAAAACTTAAATCACTTCCTGTATCTTTATAAGCATTATATTTATATATCCCGCACTTTTTGTATACAATTTTTCATATCATTATTTAAATCTATACAAAATTTATTTAATTCTTCATTTTTAGTTATAACTTTGTTTATTTTATCAATATGCTTATCTAATATTTCTTGAATGTTTTCACCATTTCCTAATTTTTTAATAAATTTTTTATATTCTTTTTTAATTTTTATTAATTTAAAAAAATTAATTATATATAATAAAAATATTATTATGCAGAAAATGCTTAAATAAATTATATACATATCACTTTTCATAAATTCAAAAATATTATCCAAGCTTTACACTTCCTTTATTTTACTCTTTTATAAGTTCAAGTAATCTTTCTAAGTCTTCATTTGACTTATATTCTATTACAATTTTCCCTTTTTTCTGTCCTGCTTGCAATTTTACTTTTGTACCAAAAAAGCTTTGGAACGAATCCTGAATATCCCTAAGTATTGCTTGATATTTTTCATCATGTATTTGACTTTTTTTCTTCTGCTTAGTCGTTTCTTCTGTCTCTCTTACATTTGATCCTTGTTCAATAATTTTAAGTGCCATTTCAAATTGTTTATCCCCATTTTCAATTGCAAGCAAAGCTCTACAATGTCCCTCTGTTAATTTACCCTCTTTTGCAAGTTCTAATACTCTTTCATCCAAATTTAATATTCTAATTGTATTTGCAATTGCACTTCTACTTTTTCCTAAAGCTTCAGAAACTTGTTGTTGAGTTAAGTTGTATTCTTCCATTAAAATTTTTATTCCCATTGCTTTTTCTACGGTATTTAGATCTTCTCTTTGGATATTTTCAATTAATGAAATTTCCTTATTTTTTCTATCGTCATCATCTTTAACTATTGCTGAAATTTCTCTTAGCCCTGCTTTTTTACATGCACGCCATCTTCTTTCTCCAGCAATAATTTCATAATATCCGTCTTTTTTAGTAACAATAATTGGCTGAATCAATCCATATTTTTTTATTGAATCTGCTAACTCTTCAATAGCCTCTTCATCAAACTTTTTTCTTGCTTGTTTTCTATTTGGCTCTACTTCATTTATTGCAAGTTTATATATCTTTTCTCCCTCTTTTACTTCCTCTTCTTCTTCTTTTAATGAATCTTTGAATAATGCATCTAATCCCTTTCCCAAACCGGTTTTTTTAGCCATATATATCATCCTTTCTTATAATCTTTTGATTTAATCTTTCATATGCTTAGCCTTATTTTCTTCATCTTCCTCTTCATTTTTTGTCAAAAATTCTTTTGCCAATTTTTCATAGCATTTTGCTCCTTTAGATTTAGAATCATATACGGAAATAGGCATTCCGTAACTTGGTGCTTCGCTCAATTTTATATTTCTAGGTATAACTGTTTTATATACTCTATCTTCAAAATATCTTTTTACTTCTTTTACTACTTGATTAGAGAGATTTGTTCTCATATCATACATAGTAAGAACTGCACCTTCTATTTCTATTGATTTATTTAAATGTTTTCTAACTAAAGTAATTGTATTAATTAATTGTCCTAATCCCTCCAATGCATAATATTCACATTGGACAGGTATCAATACACTGTCTGATGCAGTAAATGCATTTAATGTAATTAGTCCGAAGAGATGGAGGGCAATCTATAAATATAAAATCATAATCTTTCCTTATCTCATCTATTTTTTCTTGAAGTCTATGTTCTCTTGAAATCAAAGATACTAATTCTACTTCTGCACCTGCTAAATTTATATTAGAAGGACAAAGTTTTAATTTTTTTATTTTAGTCTCCAAAATAACTTCATTCATGCTTTCTTCATTTATTATAACATCATATATAGACTTCTCTATTTCTTTATCAATTCCAAGTCCACTTGTTGCATTTCCTTGAGGATCAGCATCAATCAATAAAACTTTTTTTCCTTTTTTTGCAAGTGCTGTACTTAAATTAACTGCTGTAGTAGTTTTACCTACTCCACCCTTTTGATTTGCTATTGAAACTACCTTTGCCACAGTATTTCCTCCTTTTTATATTATGCTCCCCATTTTTTAATTTAGTACAATAATCATATAAAATAATCAAAAATATGTCAATATTTTTACAAAAAATTTTAAATTATTTTCCCCTTCTTTCTTGCTCTAAATATATTAAAAGAACTGATATATCAGCAGGCGAAACTCCCGAAATTCTTGAAGCTTGTCCTACAGAAGAAGGTTTGTGCTTATTTAATTTTTGCCTTGCTTCTAAGCTTAATCCTTTTATTTCTTGGTAATCTATATCTTCTCTTAATTCCTTTCCTTCTAATTTTTTAAATCTTTCAACTTGAGCCTCTTGCATTTTTATATATCCTTCATATTTTAACTCAGTTTGTACTTCTTTTATAACATCTTTTGATAAATTAGGTCTATCTGAATCAAATTGCTTTAAATCTTCATAATTTATTTCTGTTCTTTTTAATAATTCTGCAAGTTTTACTCCTGTTTCTAAAGGTGATGTTTCACGTGAAACAAGTAGTTCATTTATCTCTTTAGATGGCTTAATTACTGTGTTTTTTAATCTTTCAATTTCATTAGAAATTTGTTCTTTTTTCTGTAAAAATTTTTTATATCTTTCCTCTGAAATTAATCCTACCTTATATCCTTTTTCAGTTAATCTTAGATCCGCATTATCTTGTCTTAAAAGTAATCTATATTCTGCTCTAGAAGTCATCATTCTATATGGTTCATTAGTTCCTTTTGTTACTATGTCATCTATTAAAACTCCTATGTATGCTTCTGATCTATCAAGAATTAATGGTTTTTCTCCCTTTAGTTTTAATCCTGCGTTTATTCCTGCTATTATTCCTTGTGCTGCAGCTTCTTCATATCCCGAAGTTCCATTTATTTGTCCTGCAAAAAACATTCCTGAAATTTTCTTTAATTCAAGAGATAATTTTAATTGAGAAGGTTCTATACAGTCATATTCTATAGCATAAGCAGGTCTTGTAAATTCTACATTTTCAAGTCCTGGAATAGTTCTATACATTGCAATTTGTACGTCTTCTGGAAGTGATGAACTCATTCCTTGTACATACATTTCTTCTGTATTTAATCCCATTGGCTCTATAAATATCTGGTGTCTTTCTTTATCACTAAATCTTACAACTTTGTCTTCTATTGATGGACAATATCTTGGCCCTGTTCCTTCTATTTTGCCTGAATAAAGTGGAGATCTATGTAGATTTTTCCTTATTATTTCATGTGTTTTCTCATTAGTGTATGTCAGATAACAAGGAACTTGATCTATATTTTTAGGTTCATTTTCAAATGAAAACATTTCAATTTCACTATCTCCATTTTGAACTTCCATCTTCGAAAAATCAATAGATCTTTTATTAACTCTTGCTGGTGTGCCTGTTTTAAATCTTACTATTTCTATTCCTTGTTTTTTTAAAGATTCTGATAACTTATTTGCTGGAAAAACCCCGTCTGGTCCGCTTTCATATGAAACTTCTCCAATAAATATTTTTCCTTTTAAATATGTTCCTGTTGCCAATATAACTGCTTTTACATTATATATTGCACCAATATTAGTTTCAACACTTTTTACTTTTCCGTCTTCTACTTCTATATTAACAATTTCTGCTTGCTTTATATATAAATTTTCCTGTTTTTCCAATGTATGTTTCATTTCAATATGATATTTTTTTCTATCTGCTTGTGCTCTTAAAGAATGTACAGCTGGTCCTTTTGATATATTTAACATTCTAGATTGAATGAATGTTTTATCTATATTTTTCCCCATTTCTCCACCAAGTGCATCTATTTCACGAACCAAATGTCCTTTTGATGTTCCTCCTATATTTGGATTACATGGCATATTTGCAATTGCTTCCAAACTTATTGAAAATAGTAACGTTTTAAATCCCATTCTAGATGTTGCAAGTGCTGCTTCACATCCTGCATGTCCTGCTCCAATTACTGCTACATCATAATCTCCTGCATAATAACTCATTTTACTTCTTTAATGCTAGTATTATATCTAACATTTCCTCCTTTTCAAAATATTGTTTCACGTGAAACATTTTATTTTCCTAAACAGAATTTCTTAAATATTTCAGTTATTACATCTTCTGAAACTCCCTCTCCTGTTATTTTACTTATGTTTTCTAAAATGCCAGTTATATTTATTGTTATAATATCTATTGGTAATTTTTCTTTTATAGATTCTTTCGCCTTTTTTATATTTTCCTTCATTTCTATAATTGCTTTTTTGTGTCTTTCATTTGTTATTGTCAAGCTATCATCTATGCCTATTTCATTCAATTTATACATCTTAGATATTGCATTATAAATTAAATTTATTCCTGTTTTATTTAAAGCTGATATTGATATAATTTCTTTTCCTTGTATAATTTTTTCTATCATTTCCTTATCAACAACAGTTTCTTTATCAATTTTATTTAATAATATTATGCATTTTTTGTCTTTTATTTTTTCTAAAATTACTCTATCTTCTTCTTCTAAATTTTTACTTGCATCTATAATTGCAATTATCAAATCTGCATTTTGAACTGCTTTTATAGATTTATCAATTCCTATTTTTTCTATAAAATCATCCGTTTTATGTATTCCTGCAGTATCTACTAGCTTTACAGGTATTCCATCAATTTGAATAAATTCTTCTATTGTATCTCTTGTTGTTCCTTCAAATTCTGTAACTATAGCCCTTTCTGTATTTAGTATTGCATTCAAAAGAGATGATTTTCCGGCATTTGGTCTTCCTATAATTGCAATATTTAAACCGTTCTTTTATTATTTTCCCATTTTCAAAAGTTTTCTCTAAACTTTCGATTTCAACTTCTATTTCATTAATAACATTTAATATTTTTTGAGATGTAACTTCTTCTACGTCATACTCTGGATAATCTATTGAAGCTTCAATATCTACTAAAACATCCATAATTTTTTTTCTAATATCATTTAAAATTTTTGATAATTCTCCGATTAAGTTGTTTTTCAGAAGCGTTTAATTCCTTTTCAGTTTTTGCATTTATTACATCTACTATTGCTTCCGCCTGTGATAAATCAATTCTTCCATTTAAAAATGCTCTTTTTGTAAATTCTCCAGGTTCTGCCACTTCTGCACCATTTTTTAAGCATAATTCCAAAATTTTATTCATTACAATCATTCCACCATGAGAATTTATTTCACACATGTCTTCAGTTGTAAAAGATTTTGGTGCTTTAAAAAATGAAACCAATACTTCATCAATTACTTTCTGATCATCCACAATATATCCATATTTAATAGTATTAGGTTCTATTTTTATTTCTTGATTTTTTTGTTTAAAAATCTTTTTGATTATCTCAAAACTCTTTTCTCCACTCATTCTTATTATTCCTATACCAGCATTACCGAATAGCTGTAGAAATTGCAACAATTGTACTCATTTTTTTCTCCTATTAATATATTTTTATAATTACAATAAATAAAAGATCAAAGTAATACTATATATCCAAATCTTGAATATATAAATCCTCACTTTGACCTTAGATTTTATATATTATTTATTTTTATTTTAAAGAAATAACTACTTTTCTGTGCATTCCCTCTCCAATACTCACTGTTTTTACCTTTGGATGATCTTGCAACTTTGAATGAATAATTTTTCTTTCATATGGAGGCATTGGTTCTAATGTTATTGATTTTCTTGTCTTTACTACGCTTTTAGCAATTTTTTCAGCAAGTTCCTCCAAAGCTTTTTTTCTTTTATCTCTATAACCTAAAATATCTAATTCTACCCTAATTTTTTCATTATTATTTTTAAGAGCTATTGTTGTAAGTATTGTTTGAAGTGCATTTAAAGTATCTCCTCTATAACCTATTAAAAAATCTGCATTTTTTTCATTAATTACTATTTCTATTACATTTTCATGAATATTACATTCATAATCAACATTTTTACCTGTTGTTTGTAAAAGAAATTTATTCAAAAATTCTACTACGTTATTTTTTGCATTTTCAAGAATATTTAAATCAATACTTATTTCTTCATTCTTTTTTTGCTTTTCACTTTCTACTTTCTTCTCTTCTTTGCTTTCCTTAAGTTTCATTTCAACTTTAACAATTCGTGGTGCTAATATATCAAAAAAACTTCTTTTTTCCTCATTTTTAATAACTTTTATCTCAACATCTGCTTTAGAAACTCCTAATTC
Source organism: uncultured Clostridia bacterium (assembly GCA_947584805.1). GTDB lineage: Bacteria > Bacillota > Clostridia > TANB77 > CAG-508 > JAAWPK01. The sequence goes on from CANPWU010000010.1 coordinate 27,490, forward strand.
TTTAAGACCTTTTTCAATAGCTTCATTAGTAGTTTTTCCTTCAAATATTTTAGCCTCAGACATTTTCTTTTTCCTCCTCTTTGTCCTTTAAAAATATACTTAAAAATACTCTCTCAACTATCATAAGAATGTTATTTGTAAGCCAATAAAGTGCGAGTCCTAATGGAGCAATTAATGAAACAGAAACTGCAAGAAAAGGCATCATAAACGTCATATTTTTGTTCATTTGATTTGTTAAATCAAGTTCATCTACAGAATCCTTATTTTCTGTTTCTCCATCACCTATTAATTTTTGTTTTTTATTATTTTTACCATTTTGCATCGCTGTTGTTATTTTCATTGAAATAAATGAAGATATAACATATAAAACAGGAATTACATACACTTTCCAATCTGAAATATCTTTAGAAGGTATCCTACTTAAATCTAACCCTAAAAATTCCATGTTAATATATACTTGTTCATCTTCTGATGATTTTTCTCTAATTATTGAAATTTCTGGATATGCATCCTTTGTATTACTATTTTCATTTATTTCTGCTGTATATTTTTCTATTAAACTACTGTCTACTTTCTTCATATAAGTTAGAGGACTTCTAACTAGGAAAAATACAGAAAATATTAATACAATTTGAATAATTGCACTAAAACATCCTCCCAAAGGATTCAATTTTTCTCTCTTATATAATTCCATTGTTTCTCTTTGAAGTGCCTCTGGATTATTTTTATTTTTTACTTGTAATACTTTCATTTCCTCTTGTATTTTCATAGTTTTTTTTATTGTTTTCTGCTGATTTATAGAAATCGGCAATAAGATAATTTTAACAACTATAGAAAATAATATAATTGATAATCCATAATTTTGTATTAAATTATATAAAAAATTTAACAAGTAACCAAATATATTTGCAAAAAAAGCAATCATCTATTCTGCTCCTTTGTATTATTTTAGTGGATCATAACCACCTTTAGAGAATGGATTACATTTAATTATTCTTTTTATACCATAAAAAGATCCTTTAAATGATCCATATTTTTCTATTGCTTGTTTTGTGTATTCTGAACATGTCGGATAATATTTACATCTATTTCCAAGAAATTTTGAAATGTGTCTTTGATAAATATTTATAAGCCAAATTAAAATTTTTTTCATACCCTACTCTTCTTTATTTTACCATTTCATTTAATATTTTTTTTACATCCATATAGACATCTTTAAAAGAAATTAAACATATATCACAATCTTTTTTTAATAAAAAAACTATGCTATACCCTCCTTCTATTTCATTTTCATTTAGTCTATAGCTCTCTTTTATTAATCTTTTTGCGTGATTTCTCCTCACTGCTTTTCCGAAGTTTTGTCTTTATGGCAATTCCGAAGTTTGTTATTTTTACTACTATTTTTTATAACAAATGCTTCTATATTTTTTCCTGAATAATATTTTCCTTTTGTCAAAACAAGCTTAAATTCATAATTTTTTTTCAACATTTTTGTATTTTTCATACTATTTTTCTAAATAAAAAAGACTTTATGCAAAAGGACCTAAATGCTTTTTAGGTCCAAAGTCCTAATCTTATGCACTTAGTCTTTTTCTTCCCTTTTCTCTTCTTGCTTTTAATATATTTCTTCCTGATCTAGTTTTCATTCTTTTTAAGAAACCATGTTCTTTTTGTCTTTGAAGCTTTTTAGGTTGATATGTTCTTTTCATTTTGCACCTCCTACGATAATATAACATTAAAATTATACATTATTTTTTGTAGTTTTGTCAAGTTTTTTCTTAACTTTTCTTACGGAAATAGTAAATTTAAAATTTTTTATATATTTTAATCATTTTTATTGACTTTTTTTTCTATTTTTTGATATGATAATAAAGTGATAAAATATATTTTAAACTTTTATTAAAAAGCTGTAAATGCTTGAAAGGTGGACTTATGGAAGGAAAATATAAAGAATTATTAAAAGCTGTAAAAGATATAGCAAAAGACGGAATAACACAAATCGCTTTTGACACTTGGATTGCGCCAATAGAAATATATTCAATAGATGGAAATGTGGTTTCTTTGCTTGTTCAAACGCCTTTTTTTGCTGACCAATTACGTCCATATGAGCCTCTTTTAATAAATTGTTTTGCTCAAGTTACTCAAAAGAAATATGTTATAAAATATGTAATAGCAAATAACTTCGGATTTGAAGAAACTTTATCTTCTTCAAATTCTCAAATAGAAAAAATTAAATCAAATTTAAATCCAAAATACACTTTTAGTACATTTGTAATAGGAGAGCAAAATAGGTTTGCTCAAGCTGCAGCACTTGCTGTTGCAGAAGCGCCTGGCACTTCATATAATCCTTTATTTATTTATGGTGGAGTAGGCCTTGGAAAAACTCATCTTTTACATGCTATAGGAAATGAAATTTTATCACGTTCTCCAAGTAAAAAAGTTTTATATGTAACATGTGAAACTTTTACAAATGAATTTATTAATTGTATAAAAGATAATTCTAATGAAAAATTTAGACAAAAATATAGAGATATAGATGTATTAATGATAGATGATATTCAATTTTTAGCAGGAAAAGAGGGGATACAAGAAGAATTTTTCCATACATTTAATGCTATACTTCAAAATAATGGACAAGTTATTCTTTCTTCAGATAGACCCCCAAAAGAAATAGAGCCTTTATCAGAACGTTTAAAATCAAGATTTCTTGTAGGTTTACTTGTTGATATTCCTCCTGCAGACTATGAAACACGACTTGCAATATTAAGACAAAAAGTACATTTAGATGGAATTATAATTGATGACTTAATCCTTTCAAATATTGCAACAAATATAGACACAAACATAAGAGAACTTGAAGGAACTTTAAATAAAATAGTAGCACAAGCATCTCTTACTCATAGTCCAATAACAGCTGAAATTGCTGAAAAAGCACTAGCAGAAGTAATATCAAATAAAGAAAAAGTTATTTCTGCAAACTCTATAAAAGAAACTGTTGCAAAATTCTATAATATAGATGTTTCTGATTTAGACAGTTCTACACGTTCAAGTAATGTTGCATATCCAAGACAACTTGCAATGTATTTATGCAGGGAACTTGCAAAAATGCAATATAAAAGTATTGGAGTAGCATTTGGAAATAGGGATCATTCCACAGTTATGCATGCATGTAGCAAAATAGAAGCAGAAGTAAACAATAAAAATAAAGACACAAGAATAATTGTGGATAGAGTGAAAAACTTAATTTTAAAACCAAATGAAGCAAATTAAAACATTTCAAGATTTTTTATATAAAATTTTGTTTGTAATAAAAACTACTAATGACAAAAAATGAATTTCTTCTTGCAGAAGTATTTCATTAGTTATTCACAAAATATGTGTGAATAAGTTGTAGATAATATGTTGAAAACTAATTTTCCACTTAAAAAAATTTTTAATGTTGATATCAAAATAAGTTATAAACAAATTATGCACATGAATTTTATTTACGGATAACTTATCTTAATACACTTTTCCACACAATTCACACGCCTACTAATACTACTACTAAAAATATTATATATATATAAAGGAGGAAAAACCCATGAAATTTGTCTGTGAAAAAACAAATTTGCTCAAAGCAATTAATTCCGTAGTAAGAGGTGTATCTTCTAAAACTACAATGCCTATATTAGAAGGTATACTTATTCAAACAAATGAAAATGATATAAAATTAACTACATATGATTTAGAACTTGGTATAGAATATATAACTCCATGTGAAGTTATAGAACAAGGAAATACAGTTGTTGCAGCTACTATGTTTAGTGAAATAATAAGAAGATTACCAGATACAGATATTACAATATCATTAGACGAAAAAGAATTATTAGTAATTGAATGTGAAGGATCTCTATATAAATTAGCTACAATGAATCCTATGGAATTTCCTGAACTTCCTGTAATTGATAAAGAAAATACAATAGAAATAGAACAAAATACTTTAAAAGATATGATAAGAAAAACAATATTTGCAGTAAGTACAGAAACACATAGACCAATTTTTACAGGATGCCTTTTTGAAATAAAAGAAAATAAAATAAATGTAGTTGCTGTTGACGGATATAGATTAGGATGGAAAAGTAAATATTTAGAAGAAAGTTCTGGAGAATTTAAAGTTGTAATACCTGGAAAAACATTAAATGAAGTAAATAAAATATTATTAGATTCTTTTGATAAAGTAAAAATAAGTATTGCTAAAAATCAAGCATTATTTGAAATGGAAAATTGTAAAATCGTTACAAGATTATTAGAAGGGGAATTTTTAGATTATGAAAAAGTAATTCCAAAAACATGGGAAACAAGAATAAGAGTAAATAAAAAAGAGTTACAAGAATGTTTTGAAAGAGTTAGCTTAATTTCTATGTCTAGTATTGAAAAAGAAAGAAAATATCCTGTAAAAGTTGAAATTGAAATAGGAAAAATTATAATATCTTGCAAAAATCAAGCGGGAGATGCAAAAGAAGAAATATTCTTAACAACAGAAGGAAAAAATCTAGAAGTAGGATTTAATCCAAAATATTTCTTAGATGCATTAAAAGCAATAGATGATGAAGAAATTTTTGTAGAATTCGGAAGCAGTTTATCACCATCAATAATAAAATCAGTAGAAGACACGGGAGATTATATATATATGGTATTGCCTATAAGAATTCAAGAGTAGAAGAGGAAATAGGGGATGTATATAGAAAAAATTAATCTTACTAATTTTAGAAATTATACAAAACAAGAAATAAATTTAAATAAAAATATAAATATTTTATATGGAAATAATGCACAAGGAAAAACAAATATATTAGAAGCAATATATTTATCTGGAATAGGAAAATCATATAGAACAAATAAAGATAAAGAATTAATAAAAGAAAATGAAGAATTCACTAATATTGAAATAAATTTTCAAAAAAAAGATAGAAATGGAAAAATATTTATAAATATATCTGATAAAAAAAATATTTTAGTAAATGATATAAAAATAAAAAAAATGAGTGATATTTTAGGAAATATAAATATAGTATTATTTAATCCAGATGATATAAATATTTTTAAAGAAGGACCATCCAGAAGAAGAAAACTTTTAGATATAATGATAAGCCAATTAAGGCCGGCATATTTATATAATTTAAATATGTATTTAAAAGTTTTAGAACAAAGAAATAATTATTTAAAACAAATTAAATATGAAAATAAAACAGAAGAAATGCTTGAAATTTGGGAAATAAAACTTGCTGAATATGCAGAAATTATAAATTTATATAGAAAAGAATTTGTAGAAAAAATAAAAGAAAAAATAACTAAAAATCATGAAAAAATAACTAAAAATAAAGAAAAAATAAAAATAGAATATATTTCAGATTTTACAAATAAAGAAGAATTTTTAAATAAATTAAAAAATCATAGAAAAATAGATATAATAAAAGGATTTTCTGGGATACGGCATACATAGGGATGATTTAAAATTATTTATAAATGGAAAAGAAATTGAAATATATGGATCACAAGGACAACATAGGAGTGCAATACTTTCTTTAAAACTTTCTGAATTAGAAATAATAAAAGATGAAATAGATGAAAATCCTATACTTTTATTAGATGATTTTATGTCAGAGCTTGATAAAGAAAGAAGAGAAACTTTTTTAGAAGACGTAAAAGATACACAAATAATAATAACATGTACAGATAAATTAGAATTAAAAAATGAAAACAAAAAAATATTTTTTGTAGAAAATCGGAAATGTAATAGAACAAAAAATATAAAAAAAACACTTGATTTTTTTATCAAAACAATAATATAATGTATATGCTTAAAAAACAAAGGGAGGAAAACAATGGATAAAGTAAAACATGAATATGGAGCAGATCAAATACAAGTACTAGAAGGATTAGAAGCTGTTCGTAAGAGACCACGGAATGTATATAGGAAGTGTTTCAATTAGAGGATTACATCATTTAGTATATGAAATTGTTGATAATAGTGTTGATGAAGCATTAGCAGGATATTGTAAAAATATAAATGTAACAATAGAAGAAGGAAATGTTATATGTGTAGAAGATGACGGAAGAGGAATACCAGTAGAAAAACATGCAAAAACTGGAATTTCAGCTGCTGAAACAGTTTATACTATTTTACACGCAGGAGGAAAATTTGGAGGAGATAGTGGATATAAAGTATCTGGAGGTCTTCATGGAGTTGGTTCATCAGTAGTAAATGCTCTTTCAGAATGGACAGAAGTTACAATACAAAGAGATGGTGGAATTTTCCAAATGGCATTTGAAAGAGGAAAAACAGTAAAACCACTAGAAAGAATAGGAGATTCAGACAAAACTGGAACGAAAGTAAGATTTTTAGCAGATAGTACAATTTTTGAAACTTTGGAATATGAATATGAAGTCCTAGAAAAAAGATTAAGAGAAATGGCATTTTTAACAAAAGGCTTAAAAATAACAATAGAAGATAAAAGAGCTCCAAAAGAGGAAGTAATAGATGGAGAAGAAGTAGAAATAAAACCAAGAAAAGCAGAATTTTGCTTCGAAGGTGGTTTAAATTCTTTTGTTGAATACTTAAATAAAAATAAAGAAAAAATACATGAAATGCCAATATATATTGAAAAAGATGGAGAAGTTCCAATAGAAGTTGCAATACAGTATACAACATCATATTCTGAAAATATTTATACATTTGTAAATAACATAAATACAATAGAAGGTGGAACACATTTAGAAGGATTCAAAAGAGCTGTAACAAAGGTATTTAATGATTATGCAAGATCACATGGAATATTAAAAGAAAAAGATTTGAATTTAGTTGGTGAAGATATAAGAGAAGGAATGACAGCAGTTATATCAGTTAAAGTAAAAGAACCTCAATTTGAAGGACAAACTAAAACAAAGCTTGGAAATAGCAATGTTACAGGAATTGTAGCAAATGCTGTATCAGATGCGTTAAGTGCATTTTTGGAAGAAAACCCTAATATAGCAAAAGCAATTTTGGAAAAATGTATAAGTGCATTCCGTGCAAGAGAGGCAGCAAGAAAAGCAAGAGAACTTGCGAGAAAGAAAAATTCAATGGAAGGATCAACACTTCCTCGGAAAACTTGCAGATTGTAGTGGAAAAAATCCAGAAGAATGTGAAGTATATATCGTTGAGGGAGATTCAGCAGGAGGATCAGCAAAACAAGGAAGAGATAGAACATTCCAAGCAATACTTCCATTATGGGGAAAAATGCTAAATGTTGAAAAATCTAGAGCAGACAAAATATATGGAAACGATAAATTACAACCAGTAATCCTTGCAATAGGAGCAGGAATTGGAGCAGATTTTGATATAACAAAAATTAGATATGGAAAAGTTATAATAATGGCTGATGCCGATGTAGATGGCGCACATATAAGAACATTGCTATTAACATTTTTCTTTAGATATATGAGACCACTTATAGAAAATGGAAATGTATATCTTGCACAACCACCACTATATAAATTATCCAAAAAAGGAATGGAAGATATATATTGCTACACTGATGAAGATTTATCAAAAGCATATAAAGAATTAGAAGAAAAAGGAATTCAAAGAGAAACATTAGCACTACAAAGATATAAAGGTTTAGGAGAGATGAATCCAGATCAGCTTTGGGAAACAACAATGGATCCAGCAAGGAGAATTCTTATAAAAGTTAGATTAGATGATGCAATGAAAGCAGACGAAACATTTACTCTTTTAATGGGAGACGACATAGAGCCAAGAAGGGAATTCATTGAGCAAAATGCAAAATATGTAAAAAATTTGGATATATAAAAGATTAGAGAGTTCAATTTTGAACTCTCTTTATCTCATATAAAACTAATATTAATTTTCAGTTAGAACTTATATTCCAAGTTTTTTTATTTAATATATATTGCTATATAAATAAACAATCAACCTAAAATATAAATCTTTCACTCGACTATAAATACACCAATAATTTACATCTTCATCCATGTAGGACTAAAAACACAAACTATTAGATATAAATATAATCTTAACTTCGAATATATTGTATATATTTTGACCATATATGATAAAAAGATATAGCCTACATACAAACAATATACTCTCATCGCCGGCAAAATATAACCTAAAATCAAAGCTATATTTTACCTTTGCACGAACAATATTAAACTTTAAAATAAATCTAATATTGCTCTTAGTTCAACTAATATTAATCTTATATGATTATTATAAGCAAAAATAAAAAAAATATTTAAGTAAAATTTTAACAAACTATTGACAAAATAAAAAATCATGTTAAAATAATAATATAATTTTTTTCAAAAATTTATTTCAAGGTTTTATTTTCTAAAACCAAAAATCCAAAAAAATTAAAAATAAAATATAGAAAGGAGAAAATGATTTATTTATATTATTTTAAATATATCATAAAAAAATATGCAAAAAAATAAAGAAATTTCACTTCAAGAATGGTTACCTTTTGACTGCATTTTGGATCGAGGAATAATTAAATTAAAAAATAACGATTATATAAAAATAATAAATATTATTCCAATTAATTATAATTTAAAATCAGATATGGAAAAAGAAGGTATTTTAAATTCTTATAAAACATTTTTAAAAACTTGTAATTTTAATATTCAAATTTTAATTCAAAGTAACAAAGAAGATTTATCAAAACATATTTTAAAAGTTAATGAAAGTGTAAAATCAGAAAAAAATTTAAATCTTTTAAAAATTTCAGAAAAATATATAGAATTTATAACAAAATTAAATAATGAAAAAAAATCATCTTCAAAAAATTTTTATATTATAATAAAAAATGAAGTAGATGAAAATTTAAAACAAAATAGAGAAGAAATAATTATTTCAGAATTAAATGAAAAATATTTTAAAATAAAAGATTGTTTATCTAGATGTGGAAATGTTGCTTTAGAAATTTCAGATAAAGAAGAAACTAAAAAAATATTATTTTCTTTTTTCAATTCGAGAAAAAATTTTTTAAATTAAATCGAAAGGAGGAAAAATTATAAATATATTTAAATTAAAAAAAATAAAAAAAGAAAATACAGAAGAAAAAATGGAATTTAAAGATGGAGCTTTTTATGATAAAGATTTTATTTCTCCAGCATATATAAATTTAAATAATCCAAAATATATGGAAATTGATGAAATATTTTATTCAACATTAATTTGTGTAAATTATTATCGCGAACAGGAGGATTTAATATTAAAAAATTTAATTGATACAAATATAAATATGAATATATCAGTATTTTATGAAAAGAAAGATAATTATAAAACAATAAGAGAACTTACATATCATATAGGAAATGTAGGAGTTGAATTAAAAGAAAATAACCCCAATAGACAAGATATTGATATAGCTGCATTTAGCTATAATGATGCAAAATATATAAGACGCGAAATGCAAATAAATAATGAAGATATTTATTATATGTACATATATTTAACGGTATTTTCAAAAGATAAAAAAGAATTAGAATATTTATTAAATAAAGTAGAAGGAATATCGCAAAGTAGAGGAATACAAACGAGAAGAGCTTATTTTAGAGAAGAACAAGGATTTTTTACAACAATTCCACTTATGCAAAATAATAATGAAATAAAAAATGTAGCAAAAAGAAATGTACTAACATCTGGATTAGTTTCTACATATCCGTTTATTTCATCTTCAATATTTGATGAAAATGGAATATTTATAGGAACAAATATATATAATAATTCTTTAGTTTTTATAGATAGATATAATACAAAAAAATATAAAAACGCAAATATATGTATTTTTGGAACGAGTGGAGCACGGAAAATCTTTTTATACAAAACTTTTAATTTTAAGAAACAGATTACTTGGAATAGAACAATATATAATTGATCCAGAAAGAGAATATATAAATTTGTGTGAAAATTTAGGAGGAACACTTTTTAAAATAGGTCCTACATCAAATACATACATAAATGTATTTGATATTAGAGAAGAAAGTGTAGAAGATTCAAGTAAAGGATATTTGATGACAAAAATTCGGAAAATTAATCGGATTTTTTAATTTAATTTTTGGCGAAATGAATGAAGAAGAAAAAGCAATAATAGAAGAAAAAATAATAGAATGCTATAAATTAAAAAATATAACTTTTGAAGATGAAACATTATATAAAGAAAAAATAATAAATGGAGAAAAATATAAAATATTTAAAGAAAGCAAAGACATGCCAATTTTAGAAGACTTATATAATATTTTAGGAGATACAGAAAAAACAAAAATATTTAAAATAAAATTAATTCCATTTATAAAAGGATCACTTAAATTTTTAAATAATTATACAAATGTAGAAATTAATAATAAATTAATTGTTGCAGATATTTATGAATTAGGAGAAGAAAATATTAAATATGGAATGTATTTATTTACAGAATGTTTTTGGGATAGAATAAAAATTAACAGAAATATAAAAAAAGCAATATATATGGATGAAATATGGAGGCTTATTCGGAGTTACATCAAATAAATATGTAGCAAGTTTTATATATAAAATATTTAAAACAATTAGAAAATATGGAGGAAGTGCAGTTGCAATAACACAAGATGTTTCAGATTTATTTAGTTTAGAACATGGAACTTATGGAAAAAGTATATTAAATAATTCAAGTATAAAAACATTTTTTTCTTTAGAGGAAGAAAATATAAAAATATTAAGTGAAAATACAAATGTATCAGATAAAGAAAAAATAGAAATAAAAACATTAAAAAGAGGAGAATGCTTAATGTTTGTTGGAGACGATCATATATTAACAAAAATTGAAGCAGATGAATTTGAAAAGGAGATAATAACTTGATAAAAATAATTACAGCAATAGGAAATGAAGAATTAAATAATATACTAAAAAAACAAAATAATATTATAATAGAAAATCCAGATATACAATATCAAGAGGGAATAATAGAAGCATTAGAAAAATATCCAGATACAAATATTATAATATTAAGTGAAAAAATTATTGGAAATTTAAAAATAGAAGAATTAATACAAAATATAATAATAATAAAAAATGATATAAAAATAATTCTTTTATGCAATGAAAAAATATATAAAGAAGATGAAAATTTAATTAAAACTATTAATTATGAAGAAGATTATTTAAATATAATTTTAGAATTATTTTCTGATAAAAAAGAAATAGAAAATAAAAATAAAATATCAGAAATGGAAATTTATAAAAATAAATTATTAAAAAAAAATAATAATAAAAAAATAGAATATAAAAATTCAGAAAAAGAAATCGAAAAAAATTTTAACGAAGAAAAAATAGAAAAAGAAATATACGAGTTAAAAAATTATGAAAATAATTTAATAGAAAAAAATAATAATAATAAAATTAAACTAAAAAATAAATTTAATAAAAATAATATATTAAAAAAATTAAAAGAAAAAATTAAAAACATAAAAGAAAAAATTATAAAAAAACAAAAATATATTATAACAATAATTGGATGTTCAGGAGTTCGGAAAAACAATTTTTATTTCTATATTAGCTAAATTAATAAAAAATAAAAAAATATTAATTATAGATTTTGATTTCATAAATAATAATTTATATTCATTATTAGGAGTAAAAAAATATCCAAAAGAAATAAAAGAAAAAATAAAAGATAAAGAATTTTTAACTGAATTTAAATTAGAAGAAAAAAATATACAAAAATTAATTTTAAAAGTTGATAAAAATATAGAATTAATTTCAAGTACAAATTTAATATTTGATGAAAAATATATTTTGAATAAAGAAAAAATTGAAGAAGTTTTAAAAATATTAAAAAATAAATATGACATTATTTTAATAGATACAACTCAAGATACAAGATATAAAAATATAAATAAATTATTGATAAAATTAAGTGATAAAATAATTTGTCTTACACTTGGCAATTTAATTTATTTAAAAAGAAGTTTGAATTTATTAGAAGAAATTAATGAAGAAAAAAAGAAAATAGAAATTGTATATAATCAAAAAAATAAATATACAATAAATAGAAAAATTTTAGAATTGATATTTTATAAATACAAAATTATTGGAGAATTAAATTATAATATAAAATATAATAAAATAATTAATAAAAACGTAAATAAATTATATATTGATAAAAAAACAAGAAAAGAATTTAAAGAAATTATAAATAAGGTATAAACGAATTTTACTAAATAAAAAAATAATTAAAAATATTTAATTTAAACAATCTATGAAAAATAAAATAACAAAAATAATTTATAATGAAAATTAATAAAAATAAAATTAAAGAAAGAAGGAAAATAAAATGGAATTAGAAAAAGAAAATATTATTAATAATAAAAATATAGAAAAAAATAATGAATTAGAAAATAATATTATAAATGAACAAACAGAAAAAATAGAAGAAAAACAAAATAAATTTTTAGAAGGAACTTTTGGAAAAATAGTTAATACAGGTATAGATATAGCCCTAAGAGCAATTCTTCCAAATGCTATTGAAAATGAAATAATAGGAATAAAAAATGTAATAATAAATGACGGATTTAAGGAGGGATTAAAATCTGCTATAAATGCAGCAAATAATATTGGAAAAAGTATAACGGGAATTTTTACTGGAAAATTTGAAAGCGTTTCACAAGCATATAATGCAATAAAATCTGGAGGAATAATAGATAGTGCATCAAAATTAGTAGATTCAGCAGTAAAATCAGCACAAGATAATAATTTAATAAAAAATTCTACCGCTAAATTAATAAAGAAAAGTAAAAATGTAGTTAGGGATTGTATATCAAGTAAAATAGAAGAAGATTTTATGAAGCAAGTAGATAGTGTTGAAAAAATTCGGAAAGTACATAGAAAATTGGAAAAACTATTTAAATCAAAATGATTTAACTGGAATGAAAAAAGAATATGCAAAAATTAAAAATAAGAAAGAAGAAATTATGCCTCTTGAAGATACTTTGAAAGAGATAAAAACAATAGAAAATATTCAAACATTAATAAAAAACAAAGGTAATTCTCTTGAAAATATAACAACAGACGAAATAAGACTTGCACAAACAATTTAAATAAATTTCAAAAAGCATCTAATAATTTTGAACAATTTATTAATATTTAGTATTAAATTATTAGAAATTTTAACTTATTTATGTCGACGAAACTCTTGCAAAATTTTGGCCAGTTTAGTATAATATCCGTAGGAAATAAGGCAAAAGAAAAATATTGCTTATAAGGAAGGAAAGTGAAAAAATGGACAGACCAGAAGAAACAATAATAGA
>CANPWU010000011.1 GCA_947584805.1 uncultured Clostridia bacterium
TTTAATCAGTTTATAAATCCCATTTATATTAAATATTAAAGTTTAAAGATTTATTACTTTAATTTCGTATTTTAATGCTTTTATTAAAAATCATTAGTTTTAAAGTATTAAAATTTAAATATAAGAGTACTGGAATATTTTAGAATTAATATTATTTTACTACATGGTAGGATATAAGTAAATATTAATTATTTACTATTACATATGGAACACCCCAGCCCTTATTAAGAGCTGGGGTGTTGGTTTTACTTGATGACAACGTTAAACATGATGCATCTTCTACCTTCGTATCTGGCGTACGGCATAAACTTTCCATCAAAGCCGTCTTCCCGCTTAACAACTGTTGCCAACGTTGCAAATAGTGTATATCGATTATATTTGAGAACAGCCTCCGTTGCATCATACTCTTTGCCATCGAGTGTGGCCTTTTTGATTATGGTCTCATGATCATACAAGAGTATCTCCAATGAGCCATTATAGCCTCTCTCGGTGTCCTCGTCCATGAGATCCAGAATCCAACTGAAGATTTTTTCTGCCTCAGCCGTGATCCCGTCACTCCTCTTTTCTAACCGCCTACTACGAACTTCCTGTGCTTTTGTCATCTTATTTTCCTCCTTGTATTACTCGGAGGTATACCCTCCGAGATTTTTTAGTTCCCGTTGGGTACAATGGTAACTAGTGTAATTATATCATGTTTTACATAAAATTGCAATATTCTTGCCTTTTACTCTATTTATCCTTATTTAAAACTTGTAATAATAAAGCCATACGCACATATAATCCATTATGTGCTTGCTCAAAATAGCAAGCTCTTGGGTCGTCATCTACATCTGTTGCTATCTCTATTACTCTTGGTAATGGGTGAAGTAAAATTGTATCTTTTGAAAATTTGTCTAAAACTTCTTTATTTATTATAAATTCTTCTTTTCCAAAATCTCCCTCAAATCTTTCTGCTTGAATTCTTGTATGATAAATTATATCTAAATCTTTTGGTAATTCATCAAAACTATAACATATCTTATAATCTATATTTTTTTCTTTTAGCATTTCTATATATTCTTCAGGAAGCATAAAGGCATCTTTACTTAAACCATATATTTCAATATTATCATATAGTGATAAAAGTTTAATCAAAGAATGGATTGTTCTTCCATATTTTAAGTCTCCTAAAATTGCAACTTTCATTCCGTCAATTTTTCCTTTTTTCTCCCTTATTGTATAAAGGTCTAAAAGTGCTTGTGTTGGATGTTCTCCTTTTCCAGCTCCAGCATTTATTATTGGGATTTTTTCTACACTTGCAGCTTCAACAGCAGATGTGTCTGATCTATGTCTTATTACCATTGCATCAGCATATCCTGCAATAACTTTTACTGTATCTTGTATTGTTTCTCCCTTTGCTGCAGAAGAAAATTCCGCTGCATTTTCTGTTGTAATTATTTTTGCTCCTAATTTAAGAGCTGCTGTTTCAAATGATAATCTTGTTCTTGTGCTTGGCTCATAGAACATTATTGCAATAATTTTATCATCTAATTTATGTGCATATGCTTTTGTATCATTCCTAATTTTATCTGTTAAATCAAATAATTCTTCAAGACTTTCTCTTGTATATTGTCCACTACTTAATACATGTTTCATATTTTACTTCTACCTCCTAGAATTTTTTTAATTATATTACATTACTAGATTTATTTCAACTTTTTTCTAAAATTTTGACAATTTTTTTATCTTTTTTCATAATATATTATTAAGCTTATGCTTAATTATGAAAGGATGATTTAAAACTATGGAATATGAAAATAATAAAGAAAAATGCCCTATCGTAGAAGTTGACGGATTTGTTGAAACTGGTAAACAATTTGATATAGAAATCAATTTACCTGAAGATGAAAGAAACGTAATATATGGAGTTATAAAGGACTGCTATAAAGATCCAGTAAAAGATGCTGTTGTTAAACTTGTTGAAATATGTTATGAAAAAGGCGAAGAAGTTAGAAAGCCAGTATCTCACACATTTACAGATGAATATGGTGAATTTGTATTCGGACCTTTATGCCCTGACAAAAAATATGCAATTGATATTTGGGCAAATAAAGTTAAGAACTTAAAAATTTGTGCTAAATGTAATAGAAAAGGTAAATGTCTAAAAGGTGTTGACATGGACGCTTGCGATAAATATATTGATAATTCTCCATGTGACAAAAAACCAGATATGCCTTGCAACTGCAAATAACCTAAAAAATTCCAGTGATTTCTCACTGGAATTTTGTTTAATAAATTATAGCATATTTAAACTAGTGCTTTTGTAAATAAAATAATTTACGAAGCGACGCGTAGCATGGAAGCGAGGTAGAGACTGTTGGAGCTTTGCTCCTTACAGTTCTCTACGAGACGACCAACAAGGAGCAAGTCAAATTATTTTATTTACAAAAAGCACAATAATAAATTTTACAATAAATTAATACATGCCCATATATCCAGGCCTCATCACTTGAGGTGGCCTATTCCCTGGTCCTATGCCCATCCCAGGTCCTCCTGGATTCATTCCAGGCATTCCCCCATAAGGCGGTCTTGGCATATTATTTTGTGAGCCACCTCCTTGCAAAAGCTCCCTTATAATAAGTATTCTTATTAAATCTCTAAGGAGATAATTATTGTTATTTGGTCTTCTTGTCTCTTTTGCTCTAGGATTCTTTACATCTCCATTTCTAGGTGTACTTCCATTATCTACTCCTTGCAAAATATCGTCTCCTGGTTCTATTGCATTATATACCTCATCCACCATCTCATTTATTTGAGTTTCGTCTAAGGATGTAGCATTTCTTCTACCACAAGCTTTTTGAATCATAGGATATATTATTTTGTATATTTCAGGATAATATTTATTAACATCTTGTAAATTGTTCCCTTGAAACCTTGGTTCAAAATAGCCTTGAATCTCTGGTTGATATGTATTGGGTATATTCATTCCCAGTACACTTTGCATGTATTCTTCATAACTATTATACATAAAAAAAGCCTCCTTTATATATTTTATATATATTCAGGATGCCTTTGTTTTGTGATTAAATACTATTTACTATCTCTTTAAATTTCTTTCCTCTTTCTTCAAAATTCTTAAACATATCAAAACTTGCGCTTGCAGGAGAAAATAGAACAACTTCTCCTGGTTTTGCTATCTTTTTAGCAAGTTTAACTGTTTCTTCTAAAGTTTCACACATATATGTGTTTAATTTTTTATCTTGTTTCTCACATTCTTCTTTTACTGCAATAAATATCTTTTCCGCAGTTTGACCCATAAGAATTAGTGAACTTACACTTTCTAAAATAGGTTTTGCAAGTGGTGTATAATCTAAATGCTTATCATAACCTCCTGCAATTAAAACTATTTTTTCTTCAAATGATTTTAGTCCTGCCATTGTTCTTGTTGGACTAGTACCAATTGAATCATTATACCATTTTACACCATCTATTTCTCTTACAAATTCTATTCTGTGTTCTACTCCTGTAAATTCTTTTATAGCTTTAATTTGAGTATCAATATCTACTAGCCCTTTTGTAGCAGCAATTGCTGCACAAATATTTTCGTAATTGTGTACACCTCTTAAATGAACATCTTTTGTATTAATAATATGTCTTCTTACTTTATCATTACATTCTTTTATTATATCTTCATCAAAAATTACTCCATCATCAAGTTTTACTTTACTGCTAAAGAATATAACTCTTCCTTCTGCTTCCTTTTCACATTTTCTTGTTATTTCATTATCATAATTTAAAACTACAATTCCATCTTTATCTTGATATTTGAATATATTTTTCTTTGCATCTATATATTCTTCATAAGAACTATGTACATTCAAATGATTTGGTGAAATATTAGTAATAACTGATATTTTAGGACTAATCTTCATATTCATAAGTTGAAAGCTACTTAATTCTAGCACAATATAGTCGTCTTCTTTCATATCTTTTAACTTTGTAAATAATGGAGTTCCTATATTCCCACCTAAATAGCAATTATATCCTGCTTTTTTTAATATTGCATATATAAGTGAAGTTGTTGTAGTTTTTCCATCACTTCCTGTAATTCCAATAATCGTACCCGGACATAATTTCATAAGCATTTCTATTTCTGATGTTACTATTGCTCCTCTATTTTCTTCATCTGCAAGCTCTTTTTTAGTTGGCATACAGCTTGGAGATCTAAATATTATATCAAACCCATGTAAAGAATTTAGTGAATCTTTGCCTAAAAAATATTTTATGTCATATCTCTTTAATTCATCCATTGTTTCTTTTGGAATATCATCAATTTCTCTTTCATCAAATACAGTAACATCCGCTTCTTTTTCACTTAAGTATTTAAGAAGTGGCATATTGCTTACCCCAAGTCCTATTACTGCAACCTTTTTATTTATTAAATCTTTTTCGAAATTTTCTAACTCTGTATTCATAAACTCCCCTCCATAAGTTTATATTATGATTTTAATTTTAAATTTTCCACTGCTTTTAAAACTGCAAGTTTGCCATATTCATATGTAAGTCCACCTTGAAGAAATGCAACATATGGCGGTCTTATTGGTCCATCACATGATATTTCTATGGAAGAGCCTTGAGTAAAACTTCCACTTGCCATAATAATTTTATCTTGATAGCCAGGCATGTCTGATGGTTCTGGTACAGAATTAGAATCTACTGCAGAGCCCATTTGTATTCCTTTGCAAAACTCAATTAGATCTTCAGGATTTCCAAATTCTATTGTTTGAACAATATCTGCTCTTTTTTCATTAAATTTTGGACTTGCTTTATATCCTAATTTTTCAATCATACAGCTTGCAAATATTGCTGTCTTTAAACTACTTGCAACTACACTAGGTGCAAAATATAATCCTTTTAAAATATCTCTATTTGCGCCAAGTGATGGTCCTACTTCTTTTCCTTGTCCTGGTGGATTAAGTCTCTCTGCAGAAAGTTCTATAAATTCCTTTTTTCCAGCAATATATGCACCGTTTTGTGCAATTCCTCCTCCTAGGTTTTTTATAAGCGAACCGAACCATGATATCTGCTCCGGGCTTCTAGTGGAGTTTTAACCTCTACAAATTCTGTGTAGCAATTATCTACAAAAATAATAACATCTTTATCAACTTTTCTAATTTCATTTATAACATTTTGAAGTTTTTCTATACTTAAGCTTTCTCTTGTTGAATAACCCTTTGAACGTTGTATATGAATTGCTTTTACTTTTTTTTCTTGCAAAGCATCCAATATTTTTGGAATGTCAAAATCATTTTCTTTTAAATCAATTTCTTTATAATTTACTCCAAAAGCTTTTAAAGAACTTGAATTTTCCTTTATTCCTATGACTTCATCTAATGTATCATATGGTTTCCCGAGAAATTGCAAGAAGAGTATCTCCTGGTCTTAAGATAGCAAAAAGTGCAACAGTTATTGCATGTGTTCCAGATATAAACTGATTACGAACAAGACTATCTTCCGCTCCAAGTACTTCTGCAAATATTTTTTCTATAACATCTCTTCCAATATCATTGTAGCCATATCCAGTTGTCCCTGCAAAATGCATTTCAGAAAGATTGTTATTATGAAATGCATTTAAAACCTTTATAGAATTTGCTGTCTGCGCCTCGTCTACTTTTTTTAATTCCGTTTCTATTTCTTTTTCACATTCATTCGCTAAAACTTCAATTTCTTCACTTATTCCAAATTCCTTATACATCATTTTTCTCCTTATGCTTATTCTCTATATAATTCAAAGCTAAAGTTCGAAAACAATAAAATTTAAGTAAAGAGCGCTGGAATGTTTTCGAACTAGAAATTGTTAAACTTTAAAATGAGGGATGTTCACAGCTTGACGTGAAAGAGGCTCGTTTGAAAGTTTTACAATTTCTGTGAAGAAAACCAATGACAAAGTCTCTTTACGCAAATTTTATTGTTTTCGAATATTATAAGTATGAATTATAATATTTTTACTCATATTTTTCCAATATTTTTCCTAAATCATTTGCAAAATCTTTTAGCATTACCATTTTTATAGTAGTCTCTTTATCACTTGTAAAATCCTCTATTATTTGCTTTAATTGTTTTATATTCTTCATTTCTGGCTGTATTTCATTTGTAAATAACTCTGCTCTATTTAATAATTTTTCTTTAATAGTAACTATATCCTCATTGCTTGCACATGATAGCCTCTGGAAAGTTTGATAAACATCATAATATTTAAATATTGGTATATCCATACATTCTTTATCAAATCTTTCATAAAACTGCTCCATCTTCATAGGTATGCATTTAAATATGCTATCTGCTTTTTCTATATACATCCTGTCTTTGAGCTTAGCATTTAAATTATAAAAATGAGTTAGAATTTCTTCAATATTCTTTGATGATTCTCCAATTCCTATTGTGTCAAGCTCTTCTTCAACATTGTCACAATATTTTGAAACTAAAGATGATAAATTCATTCCATTAATAAATATCTCTTTAACTTCGTGAATATCTTTCTTTATAAGCCCTTTTCCTATTAAATAATCAAAATATATAAATAGTTTTACATCTTCTATTAATGATGTCTTTCCTGATTTTACATCTTCTAATATTCCATCCATAACACTATCAAATTCTTCATCATTAATTTTCCAATATTCTTCTGTAAGAAGTCTCTTGTATCCTGGAAGATTTGATGTATCTACTGTATTTATTATCATTTCCATGTCTTTTTTGAATGTTTTCATATCGAATATTCTCGTTCTTACATACATTTCAATAAATTTAAAGAATCTGTATTCTGATTTAAAATTATAATAATACGTGTTATCAAATTCTTTTATATAAAATTGTCTGTTATCCATTAAAACTCTTGAAGATACTAGAATTGACTTGTATTCTTCATTGTTTTCAATATTTACAAATTTGTCTTTTGTAATTTTTCCGTGCTTTTATTTCAAAAGATACTGCTATTGTAAAAATTAACATTGTTTGCAAAACTCTATGGTTTGTATTTGGGTAATTTTTATTTACCATTTCATAAATCTTCTTAAAATCGTTAAGTGCATGTTTTAAAATTCTTAAGTTTCTAGTTCCACTTTTATTAAAAGTAGTAATTATAATTCCTGTGGATTCTCTTAAAAATCTAATTAGATCTGGATTTGATTCATATCTCATCAAAAGTCCGTTTATTATATAATCAAACTTTGGTTGATATTCAAAAGTTTCTCCAATTAGCTTTTCTTTAATTCTCTCATAATCATTTGCTTTATCAAATACATATTCTATTTTATCCTGAATTTTTTCTACCATTGGTTTGTCTGTTATATCAGTAAGTTCATTTTCCTTGTCTAATATATATGTTGCAATGAAAGTCTTCATCTCTAAGTTAGAATTTTTTAGTTTTGTTGAGAGTTCTTTCTCATTGCATATAATTATTGTTTTTATATGGTCATGTTCTACGAAATTATTTATATATCCTAAAATATCAATTACATCTACATTTGCTCTTTCCAAGTCGTCAAAGCACAAAACTTTATCTTGTGTTGAGAAAAAATCTGAATAATCAACTCTATCTCCATTTTGTGTAACACCAAAAAGGTTCGCCATATCTATTCCAGTTTTTGCATATTCTGGAATTTTGCTTATATCATTCGCATCCATAAATTTCTTTAAGTTTTTATCCATAAGCTGAGTTGTTTCTATGAATATTTTTTTGCTAATTTCTTCTAGGTTAGATATTCCATATAAGGACATATATATAGTTGTATAAGATTTGCCGTTAAGTTTCATTGATTCTATCTTTTTTCTTACCTTGTTGTTCCAAAAATAAGTTTTTCCGCTTCCCCACTCACCGATTAATCATTATGGCATAATCTGTATAATCTGCTCTTACATAGTCTAAAATACTTTCAACTAATTCTTCCATTTGTTCCTCCAAGCTCTTATATTTTTCTTCTTTTGCTATCTTTTTGCAAGTGTTAAAATTAATATTTCCTTTGCGCCGTTTTCTTTTAGAACTCTACTACATTCATCTACCGTACTTCCTGTTGTATAGATATCATCAAACAGTACTATCTTCTTGTTAAATATTGTTTCTTTATTAATAATTTGGTATGCATTTTTTACATTTTCTTTTCGTTCGTTATGATTTAATGAACTTTGTCTTACGTTATTTCTGACTTTTTTTAAGGTTTTTTTGTATTCTAAATTATTTATTCTTTTTCCTATTTCCCTAGCAATAAGCTCACTTTGATTATATCCTCTTTTAGCTTTTCTTTTTTTATGTATTGGCACATCTGTAATTATATCATACTTTCCTAAATAAAAGCATATTTTTTTAGATTTTAATATGATTTTCGAAAAAGTTTTATAGATATATGCTTTGTCTTTGAATTTATAATCTAAAATTTTTTCTCGTATTTCTCCTTCATAAGGGAAAATACATAAATATTTTTCAAAATTTTTATTTAATTTAAAGCGTGCTTTTTGATTTATCATAAAATCTATTTTTTCTTCACAATCTTTGCAAAGAAAATCTTTATTTATTTTGCCACAAAATCCACATACATTTGGAAAGATCAAATTTAAAATTTCATCAATTAGTATCAAAATAAATGTCCTTTCTGCCCCTATTTTAAATTGATTTCATTTTATAATCCAAACCAGTATTTCTAACCTTTGCATCTGTATTTTTAATCATAAAGTTAATTACATCTTTGCTTCCAATTACTATAAGTAATCTTTTTGCTCTTGTTATTGCTGTATAAAGTAAATTCCTTGTAAGTAACATTGGTGCAGATCTAACTATTGGAAGTATTACAACATCAAATTCACTTCCTTGGGATTTATGAACAGTTATTGCATAAGAATGTTCTATTTGGTCTAATTCTTGAAAAGAATATGTCGCAACTTTTCCGATCAAAGCTTGCTTCTACTGTCTCCGTAATATTACTTATCTTTGTTATAGTTCCCATTTCTCCATTGAAAATTCCGGTTTCCGTAAGTTTCCATCCTGTTCCCATTCTATATCATAATTGTTTTTCATCTGCATTATGCTGTCACCTTCTCTAAATGTTGCCTGTCCGCAGGCTTTTTGCTTCTTGTTATCTGAATCCGGATTTATAAGCTCTTGAATTTTTTTATTCAATTCTTTTGTTCCACATATTCCTTTCTTACTAGGTGTTATAATTTGTATTGTTTTAAAGTCTTCATAGTTATCAAATTTTTTTAATCCATCTCTATAAAGTGAGAGTACAAAATTTACTATTTTTTCTTGATTTGTTTCTTGAACAAAAAAGAAATCTTTTTCGAGTTCACCTTCTTTATCTTCAACAAAGTATTGTCCTGAATTTACTTTATGTGCATTTAATACTATTTTACTTCTTGCCGCTTGTCTAAAGATTTGATCTAGTGTAATTACATTTATTTTCTTTGATGCAATTATGCATTTTAAAATACTTCCGTGGTCCAACTGATGGAAGTTGATCAACATCACCAACAAGTACAAGTTTCGTTCCTTCATATACTCCCATAAGCAAATACTTCATAAGTGCTAAATCTATCATAGATACCTCATCTACAATAATTACATCTGCATCTATGGGTTCTATACTTATATCATCATTTAGATAATTATTATCACTAACTTTATTTATTTGAAGAAGTCTATGCAGTGTTTTTGCATTTTCTCCTGTCATTTCTGTCATTCTTTTAGCTGCTCTTCCGTGTTGGTGCACATAGCACAACCTTTTTTCCTTCCTTTTTATATAAAGAAATTATGCTATTTATAATTGTTGTTTTTCCAGTTCCTGGTCCTCCTGTTATTACACATACATTATGATCATTTACTGCCTTAATTGCTTCTCTTTGTTTATCTGATAATTCTATGTTATTTAGTTTTTCTTGTTTTTCTAATTTTTCTTCAATATTTGCTATATGCTTCCTGTTTTTTACATTATCTAGTATAATAAGCTTGCTTGCAATAAACATTTCTGCATCATAGAATTCCTTTAAATACACCCATTCTTCTTCGTCTCTTTCTTCTATTACAATTATTTCTTTGACTTTTAATTGACCTAAAAATATTTCAATTGTACTTTCTGATATTTGAAGAAGTGAAGATGTAAAATCTAATAAATTTCCTTTTAAAACACAAGTGTGTCCATTATTTGAAGCAAGTATAAGTGCATATTTTATGCCATAAATAATCCTTTGTTCATCATCTTGATTTACTCCAAGTTTTAGTGCTGCTTCATCTATTGCTTTAAAACTAATTCCTCTTACTACATCAATTAATCTATAAGGATCATTTCTAATTTCATCTACAGCATCTACTCCATATAATTCATAAACTTTTTTTGCATAACTTGAAGATATTCCTATTTCATCTAAGAAATCAACTATTTTCCAAAGTTCTTTGTTTTTTATAAAACTTTCAGAAATTTCCATTGCTTTATCCAATGTAATTCCTTTGATATTGCTTAATTTGTCTGGTTCTTTTTCAATTATATATATTGTATCTTCTCCAAATGTCTCTATAATTTTATGTGCTGTTTTTTCACCTATCCATTTTATATTTCCGCTTCCCAAGTATCTTTCAAGTCCATCTAAAGTTTTGGGCATTTCTTTTTTAAAGGTTTCCACTTTAAATTGCTCTCCATAGTCTTTATGAGTTACAAATTCTCCAAAAACTTTTATAGTGTCATGTGGATTTACAAATGGTAAGAATCCAACGATTGTAACTGTATCGTCTTCTGTTACCAGTCTTGCAACAGTATATGAATTCATCTCATTTGAATATATAATTGTTTCAATTTCACCCTCTAGTTCCAAAATCTCATCCCTTCTTTAGCTTCTTAAAGTGTCTATCGTTTTTTCCATGTCATTGCTTTCAACTATCGCTGTACCTACAACAAATATATTTGCTCCAGCCGATTTTAAGCTTTCTATGTTTTCTGGCTTTATTCCACCATCTACCTCTATATCTAAATCAAATCCATTTTCGTCTATATATTTTTTTAAAGTTCTAACTTTCTCTATTGTTTCAGGAATTAATTTTTGTCCTCCAAGTCCTGGCTCAACTGTCATAATTAAACACATATGTATATATGGTAAAAACTTATATATTTCTTCTACTTTTGTATTTGGTTTTACAGAAATTCCCACTTTTATTCCATTTTGCTTAATATATTCAATTATATTTTTTACTTCTTCTTCATTTTTTAAAGCTTCTAAATGAAATGTTATAATATTTGGATTAAATCCAATATATTCATCTACAAATTCTTTAACATTTTCCACCATAAGATGTACATCTATTGGTATATTTGAAATTTGCTTTACAGTATTTGTATATTCTTTCATTAATTCTGTTGTATCTTTTGGTACAAACTTTCCATCCATAACATCTATATGGAAATAATCAGTATGAGCAACCTCTAGCCCATAAAAAATTCTTGTTGCATCCTCTTTTTTTACATTTAATATTGATGTTGATATTTCTACCATCTATTTTTCTCCCCATCTCTTAATTCACTATATAATCGTATATAATTATAATATCTCTGTTCTGAAATTTTGCCATTTTTTAAAGCTTTTCTTACTCCGCAGTTTTCTTCTTTTATGTGGCTACAACCTGGATATTTGCAAAATCTTACATATGTTTTTATTTCTCTAAAATATCTTCCTAAATCTCTACTTAAAATATCAGATATGTCTAAAGTTTGAAAACCTGGTGTATCTAGGAGATAAGTTTTTTCATCTATTTCGTATAGTGTTACATCTGTTGTTGTCTGCTTTCCAACTCCACTTTTTTTACTTACTTCTCCTTCTTTTCTAACTTTTTTATTTAATATTTTGTTTGTA
Organism: uncultured Clostridia bacterium; assembly: GCA_947584805.1. Taxonomy (GTDB): domain Bacteria; phylum Bacillota; class Clostridia; order TANB77; family CAG-508; genus JAAWPK01. The sequence continues at coordinate 11,869 of CANPWU010000011.1, forward strand.
ATTGTAGATTTTCCGAACTCCAGATTGCCCAGCAAGTACTGTAGTATTATTTTTTAATCGTTCTTTAAGTTCTTCTATTCCGTCATCATCTTCAGCATTCATTTTCATTATTCTATATCTTGCTTTTCTATAAAGTTCAAAAATTTCATCTGATTTTTTAGGGTTCAAATTAGCTTTGTTTATTACAATAAGTTCTTTTAATCTTAAAAATTTTACCTGACAAAGTAATTTATCTAACATAACAAAATTTGGTCTTGGCATTTTCGGAGTTATTACAATTACAACTTGTGTAACATTACTTACTTTAGGTCTTTTAAGATATGATCTTCTTGTTTTTACTTCCATTATCATGTACTTTCCGTCCCCAATGCCTTCTATTTCTACATTATCTCCTACAACTGGTGTCATTCCCTCTTTTTTTAGTTTTCCACGTGCAATAGCATGCAAATTTCTACCATTTACCTTTACTGTATATAAGTTTGAAGAACAATTAATTACTTTACCTACTATATCAATCTCCCCCTATCTTTATTAATTTAAAATCTAATCCGTCTGAGCTTGCAAGTGTAAAATTTATTCCTTCTATTTCTCCGTTTACTGCTTCATTTAATGCTTCCCCATGTAGATGTCCATAAAAGCATTTTTTAACATTATATTTTTTCATAATTTCTATAAATTTCGAATCTTTTAATGTTTGCTTTGTTACTGGTGGATAGTGCATGCATACTATTATTTCTTTATCTTTACCAAACTTTTTTATTCCATCTTTAATTGATAATTCTAGTCTTAAAATTTCTCTATCTAAAATTTTTTTATCTTCTTCTGTATCTTCAAAGCTCCATCCTCTTGTTCCTGCAATTATTTTTCCTTCAATTTCAAAAGAATTATTTTGCATAAATTCTATATTTTTAAAATTATTTTCATCTAAATATTTATTTAATTTTTTTAAACTTGTCCACCAATAATCATGATTTCCTTTAAGAAGTATTTTCTTTCCTGGAAGACTAGACAAATATGTAAAATCTTCATACATACTTTCAAGTTCCATAGCCCATGAAAAATCGCCAAGGACTATTACTGTATCATCTTCCTTTACTTTATCTTTCCAATCACTTTTTATTTTTTCTTCATGGTTTGTCCAATTTTCTCCAAATATATCCATTGGTTTTGGATTTGCAAACGACAAATGCAAATCTCCTATGGCATAAATACTCATACTTTCTCCCCTATTTTTAAATTTGGTATTGCATTTAAAGTTAAATCTGAAATATTTCCTTTTAAGAAATTATAATATCCTGCACTTGCTATCATTGCTGCGTTATCCGTGCAAAGGTTCAAGCTTGGGAAATATACTTCTACGTTTTCTTCTTCTCCAAGCTCTAAAAATTTTTCCCTTATATATGAATTAGCAGAAACTCCTCCTGCAAGGGCAAGCTTTTTTAACTTTGTTTCTTTTAATGCTTTTTTTGTATTTTCAATTAACATATCTGTTACAGCTTTTTCAAAACTTGCACATAAGTCCTTTTTATCTATATCTTTCTGGTTATGGTTTAAATTTAAAACCGCTGTTTTAATTCCACTAAAACTAAAATCAAGACCTTCAAGATGTGTTCTAGGTAGTTCTATATTTGCTTTTCCTAATTTTGCTAGACTATCTATTTTTGGTCCTCCTGGATAGTTTAAGTTCATCACTCTTGCTACTTTATCAAATGCTTCTCCTATTGCATCATCTTTTGTTCTTCCTAAAATTTTAAAGCTCGTATAATCTTCTATTTTTACTAAATGAGTATGCCCTCCAGATATTACAAGGCATAAAAATTCAGGTTCTAATTCTTTAAATGTAATATAATTTGCTGCAATATGTCCTTCAATGTGATTTACTCCGAACAAGTGGAATATTCGAACTATAGCTTAATGCTTTGGCATATCCGTACTCCTACTAGAAGTGCACCGTACAAGTCCTGGTCCATATGTACATGCAATAACATCTATATCATCTAATGTCATATTTGCTTTGTTTAGTGCTTCTTTAGTTATATATGAGATAGCTTCTATGTGTTTTCTTGATGCTATTTCTGGAACCACTCCTCCAAATTTTTCATGTATTTCGATTTGTGAATTTATTACATTTGAAAGAACTTCTCTTCCATTTTTTACAACTGCTACTGCTGTTTCATCACAGCTTGTCTCAATTCCTAACACTACTATGTTTTTCATGTTTACTTGCCTTTCCTAATTAATTGTATAGTACAAAAATTTAAAATTTTGTTAATGCCTGTTTTTTTATATTCCAAATATTCTAATCATAAGATTTAATAAATTTGTATATAAAAAGTTAAGTACTGGACTTATAATATAACCTGCAATTCCTGTAATCCATATAACCAAGAAAATTATGTAAAAAATGTTTTCTTTTTCGTAAAACCACTGTTTAGCATTGTATGGCAAAAATTTTACAAGTATTTTCGAACCATCTAGCGGTGGTAACGGAATTAGATTAAATACTCCAAGTCCTAAGTTTATAATTATAGAATACTGAACCAATCTCCAAATTATATTTCCAGCTTCTGTTAATATAAAAGTTGGTGCAAATTTGTAAATTGCGACATATGCAATAACAGATATAATTGCAAGTACAAAATTCATTATGGGTCCTGCAACAGCAACTATTGCTTCTCCTGTTTGTTCTGAATATTTTCTATTAAAATTTTTTGAATTTATTTGTACTGGTTTTCCCCATCCAAATCCTGCAAATAAAAGTAAAACAAATCCTATTGGATCTATATGGCTTAATGGATTTAAATTAAGTCTTCCTTGAAGCATTGGAGTATCATCTCCAAGTTTTGTTGCAGCATATGCATGTGCAAATTCATGAAATGTAATAGCAACAAGCACTGCAGGTAATGTTAAAAGTAAGCTTAACATGCTTTCTGGAGTTGATCCTAAAAAGCTTGTTATTACAAAAACTGCAAGTATTAAATATACAAATCTTTTGTCTGAAAAAAATATTTATCTTTTTCTTCTTTTATTTCATTAATTTTATTTTTTAATTATATCATATTTTTCAAAATTATCAATTGTTTTAAGGATATTTTAAAGTAAAAAATTTACAATGAAAAAACCGATCATTTATGCAATCTTTTTCTTTACAAAATATTTATTTTCAAAAAACCCCAAACAGATATTATAAAAATATCCGTTTGAGGTTAATTTTTATATAGCTGATGAGTATTCCTCTCTATCATATTATTAATTTATTATAAATTTTAGAAAGTAAGCTCATAGTATTTTGCATCTGGATTACCTATATCGACATCGCTTTCGACCAATTTAACATCAGCTTTCAAGCATACAAGTGGACGAAGTCCAAACTGTTCATCTACAAAATCCCTATCCGCTAAACCAATCCCACATCCTGCTCTCATTACATTTCGCCCGCCATATAATCCGACAAGGAGATGCTACCCAATATCCCCAACATTCTTCTTCAATTCCATCTCCATCGAAATCCCCAAATTGTGATGGTTCATGTGGGTAATACAATAAATCTGTTTCACCAGAAAGTATTTGGGTTGTGCTACCTGTTGGATTTTCATCCATACCTATATAATATCCATCATCACCAATGTTATAATATGCCATCTTGTCTGGATGTCTCATGTTCCAACTATGAATCCACATGGCTAAACTTGGCCCACCTACTGCATAGTCTGCATACGTATCGTTCTTAAAATCTGACCAATTATCAGTACACAATAAAGTTGCCGTGCATCTTGAAGCTGTAATATCCTTATGTTCCCATATCTTATATAAACTCTCTTCAAATAATTTTGGAAAAAGATTTGCTTTTTCTTCTTGATTAGGCAATATGCAATTATATTGATTTTGATTAATATGAATTGAATAGTCCCATCTTACTACATATTCTTTTTGTTTTTCTTGAGAACTTTGCAACAAATATGATTTTCCCATACTTTTTCGTATTGCAGATTCAGGGTCATCTAATATTTTTGCATAATCTGAAGCTATTAAAAATATTCTCTTACCTTTAGTAGGCTGATTCCCTGGAAATGCCCCATCTTCTCCTTTGTAATCCTCTATATAAAATATCTCCCAATCGTCTGTATAATCTTCATCTCCATCTATGTCTACTGGGTAATTGATTACATATTGCACTTTTGTATTATCTTTAAATTCTTCTTCTAATTTTCCTGTTTCAAACTGTCCATGCACTTCATCTATTTTTGACACATCTTCGCCATAAATATCTTTTATTATTTGCTCTGATTGTAACACAGATATTTGGTAATTGCTAGATTTCCAATATAAAGTTATCAAAATTGTCATGCAAAATATAAATGCTACTATTACAAAGACTGATATTGAACCTTTTTCTGATTTACTTTTTTTAAATTTTTCCTTTTTAAACTCTTCATCTATTCCGTATAAATATCCCGTATGTCTAGTTACAACGGTTTTTATTTTTTTCATATTTATACCTACTTTCTTCTAAATTCATATTATAATTATAATTAACTTTCGAATATTTGTAAATATTTTTTACAAATTATTATGCTTTTATGTGTACAGTTTAAACATCCTTTTTCTCATCAAGATATACATATTCTTTTACAAAAACAATATCATCAATTTTATATTCCACACTGCATTGTTTTTCTTGTCCCTTAGCCAAATTTTCTGTATTTTCTTCATGACATTCTTCTTCAACCGGATATTCTTCAAATAATTATTAATGTCCATCAATTTCTTCATCACTAGCATCCTTGCTACCTTTTTGTAAATTAGAATCTTCTTGAATTTTTTTAGGAATTTCTACTAGATTTTTTGCAATTTCTGTTCGAGATTGAGATTCCATTGTCTCAGATTGGGGTGCCTTTAATTGTTCTCTCCAATTTTGTGCACGACTAGCACTGTCTAAATTATGTGTTTTATAAAATTCTTCTCTTCTATTATGTTCTTCTGTATTAAAATCTATTTCTGTTTCAACTACACATTTTTTTAATTTTTCATAACTCTTTTTTAAATTTGCAAAAATAGGTAATTTTGAATTAACTATACTAAAGAATAAACCATCTGAATATTCTCCTGCATTATTTGATATGATATTTTTTTTAAAATATGTTCCTAATTCATTTTCTAATTGTTGTTCTAAATTTCCACCTATAATTTTGTCTATAAACCTTGCATAATGTATAACATTACCACAGCCCTCTTCTATTACTCCATCATAACTAGCTCCTCCACGAAATCCAGTATAGATTTTTCCTATATTTTTATCTATAATGCGAACATCATCTACTGGATGATCTATTGCTACTAATGGATTTCCTTTATCATCTATAAATTCAAATTGTGTTATTGGCTCTTTAGCTACTTTGACAAAGCTATAAATTGGAACTTTAGAATCTGGCAAGTATTTTTCTTGAACTTCTCTTGATTCTTGACTTAACATACCTTCTTCATATTCTCTTAGCATTTCTTCTGGCATAATAGAAGCCAAATATTCCATATCTATTTTTGATAATTCTTTTACTTTAACTGTTAAGTCTCCGATTTGTACTGTGTCTTGAAGTTCCATTGTTTGATTTCCTATTTTTAATGTTTTTCTTCTATTAAACATCCTAAATAAATTTGGAAATATTAATCCGTTTTTCTTTTCTCTTACTGGTACTAATGCTGTTACATTTTGAGGTTCTAACTTTTGTGGTTTTTGTTCTGCTATTTCTCTCCTAGTGCTGTTCCTTGTCTTATCATCTAGCATTCTCCACACTTCTGGGTCATACACAGCATCTGCCCTATCCATAATCATAATCTTTATTTTATCTACTCTTTCTTGCACTTCTTGACTTGGATTTTCCATTAACCCATTTATCTTAGTATTTAATGCTAAGGTTAGCCCTGATACATCTTCTGCTTTGATTTCGTCATGTAAATCTGTTAATCCTTCTTCTCTTATTTTTCTCATTAATAAACTAGCTTGCAATTGATATAGTCTTGACTCTATGGCATCTGCATCACTATAATCATAACTTCCTACATCTAGACTATAACTATCTTTGAGTTTTAAAAATTCTTGCTCAAAATCTTCTGTTGATAATTCTTTCTCTCTTGATAATAAATCTAATATATTGTTTAAGATGATGTTTCCCTTTTCATCTGCCATCTCTGCCTTGCCTTTATTTGATTCATATTGTCCAATTTGAAACTCTAAATCTGCAATTCCTGCCATAATAGAGCCTAATTCTAAATCATCCATCTTTTTTAGCAATTCATTATATTTATTTAAAAATTCAATACCACTGTCAGAATCATATAACATTATTGATGAAATTCTTGCCTTTAATGGCATCATATGTTCTTTATATACAGAGTTTTTAGTTTTTGGGTTTGTTTCATCCATATAATTTTTTCCTTTCTTTTGTAAACATTACATATTTTTATACTAAATTTATTAGGCTTTCAAATGTGTTAATTTAAAGGTTTCATTGTTGGGAATAAAAGTACGTCTCTTATAGAGGCTGCATCTGTAAGAAGCATTACTAATCTATCTATTCCAATTCCTAAACCTCCTGTTGGTGGAAGTCCAATTTCTAGAGCATTTATGAAGTCTTCATCCATCATTCCAGCTTCGTCATCTCCATTTTCACGAGCTCTAATTTCCTCTTTGAATCTTTCATATTGGTCAATTGGGTCATTTAATTCTGAGAAAGCATTTCCGTATTCTCTACCACAAATAAATGCCTCAAATCTTTGTGTAAGTCTTGGATCATCTTGTTTTTTCTTTGCAAGTGGAGATATCTCTATTGGATAATCATATACAAATGTTGGCTGAATAAGTGTTTTTTCAACAAATTCGTCAAAGAATAAGCTTATGATATTTCCTCTAGTTTCTTTTCCTTTTGGAATTTCTATATTCTTCTCTTTTGCTAAAGCTATTGCCTCTTCATCAGTATTTATCTTATTAAAATCTACACCACAAGCTTCTTTTATACTATCAATCATAGTAATTCTTTTCCATTTTGTTCCTAGTTCAGTTTCTGTTCCTTGATATGTTATTTTTGTTGTTCCACATACCTTTTCAGCACATCTTCTAAAGATTTCTTCTGTTATATCCATCATGTCATTGTAATCTTCAAATGCTGAATATAACTCTATTGATGTAAACTCTGGATTGTGTCTAATGTCCATTCCTTCGTTTCTAAAAATTCTTCCAATCTCATAAACTTTGTCATAGCCACCAACTATAAGTCTTTTTAAATTTAATTCTGTTGCAATTCTTAAATACATATCTATATCTAATGTATTATGATGAGTTATAAATGGTCTGGCTGTTGCTCCTCCTGATATTGTATTCAATATTGGAGTTTCAACTTCTAAGTAACCTTTTTCATCTAATATTTTTCTAATTTCACTTATTATTTTGCTTCTTTTTACAAATGTATCTTTTACTTCTGGATTTACAATTAAATCTATATATCTTTGTCTATATCTTAAATCCATGTCTTTTAATCCATGGAATTTCTCAGGAAGTGGTCTTAATGATTTTGAAAGTAAAGTTATTTCTTTTGCATGTACAGAAATTTCTTCTGTTCTTGTTTTAAATACAAAACCAGTAATTCCTATAATGTCTCCTACATCATAAGTTTTAAATTCCTTATATTTTTCTTCTCCTAAATCGTTTGTACTAACATAGCTTTGTATTTTTCCTGTACTATCTTGTATTGTGCAAAAAGATGCTTTTCCCATAATTCTTTTTGACATTATTCTTCCTGCAACTGTTACATCTTTTTGCTCTAAAGCTTCATAATTATCTCTAACTTCTTGACTTAAATGTGTTCTATTAAATTTTGTTATATCAAATGGGCTTTTCCCTGCATTTGTAAGTTCTTCAAGTTTTTCTCTTCTAATTTGCATTAAATGATTTACATCTTGTTCTATTTCGTTATTTTCGTTTTCGTTCATATTATCAATCCCCTTCTCATTCAACTATTTTTATATTATATCGCAATTTATATGAAAAAGCAAGCAAAATAGCTTAAAATACATAAGCATTAAATTACACTTGCAAAAATATAATAAGTATTATATAATAACACAAAATGCTAAGAATATAATTATTTTTAGTTTCCTTTTTCTAGAAAAGAGGTTATTTTATGAAAAAATTTTTATCAAATTACAAATCAACAATAATTCTTTTGGCTGCTATTATTGTTGGTGCTATTGTAGGAATTATATTCCAAGAAAAAGCAACCATTTTAAGTCCTTTTGGAGATCTATTTTTAAATCTTTTACTAGTCATCATTATCCCACTTATTTTTTTAACAATTACAACTTCAATTTCTAAAATGAAAACGCCAAAACGTCTTGGAAAAATCATAATAACTATTATAGGAGTATTTGTATTTACTTCTATCGTTGCTGTAGTAATCCGGCTTACTTTCTACATATTTTGTTAAATTAGTTGAACCTGAAGATGGAAATATAATAAGAGCATCTTTAGAAGATACTATAACAGATGAAGAAGTTTCTGAAGATATCACAATTGCTGATAGAACGGTAAGTTTATTAACAGTAAATGATTTTTCTAAACTATTATCAAAAGATAATATTATAGCATTACTAGTGTTTTCAATACTTTTTGGAATTGCAATTAATATGACCGGTGAAAAAGCAAAACCTGTTGTAGATTTCTTAAATTCAGCAAATGAAATAGTAAATAATCTAATTAAAATTATTATGTACTATGCGCCAATTGGACTTGGATGTTACTTTGCTTCTTTCGTAGGAAGCTTTGGAGCATCAATTGCAGTAGGTTATTTAAAAACATTTATTATTTATCTAGTATTATCTATTGCATTCTTTGTAGTAATTTATACTTTATATGCATTCCTTGCAGGAGGAAAAAAAGGTATAAAAGCATTTTGGAAGAATGTTTTACCATCAACTTTAACTGCACTTGCTACATGTTCTAGTGCCGCGTCTATTCCAGTAAACATTGAATGCACTAAAAAAATGGGAGTATCTGCAGATATTGCAGAAACAACTATTCCTTTAGGAACTAGCTTCCATAAAGATGGTTCAATAATAGGATCTGTATTTAAAATAATGTTTTTAGTATGTCTATTTGGAACAACTCTTACGACAGCTGGAGATGTTTTCGGAATACTTGGAATAGCATTACTTGCAACATTGTTAGTTGCAGCTGTTCCAATAGGTGGAGGAACAATTTCTGAAATGTTAATAATTACAATGCTTGGATATCCTGTTGCAGCACTTCCTATTTTAACAATCATCGCAACTATTATTGATGCCCCAGCAACAATGCTTAATGTTGTTGGAGATACTGCATCTTCTATGATGGTTGCAAGAGTGGTAGACGGAAAAGATTGGATTGAAAATAAATAATATAATTAAAATATATAAAAAAAGGACTAACCCCAGTATATGTTGTTACATATCTGGGGTTTTTATTGTGAAACAACAAGGTTCCTGGGTACCCACCCACAATCTTTGATTGTGATGGTGGGTAGGGTTCTTATTATTAAAAAAAGAATAAATGAATTTTCTCATTTATTCTTTTTCTTTTGAATTAAATTTATGCTGTTTTAAGTTCTAGTCTTAACTTATCTGCTATCATTGCAATGAACTCAGAATTTGTTGGTTTTCCCTTTGCTGCTGACACTGTATAACCAAAAATACTTTCAACAGTCTCTCCATCGCCTCTTCCCCATGCAACTTCTATTGCATGGCGTATTGCTCTTTCTACTCGAGACGGAGTTGTTTTATATCTTCTTGCGATTTCTGGATAAAGTTGTTTGGTTATTTGATTTATTATATCTATATCATTTACTACCATCATTATTGCTTCTCTTAAATATTGGTACCCTTTTATATGTGCAGGTACTCCTATTTCATGAATAACATTTGTAACTAGTGCCTCTAAATTTTCTGCTTCTTTTCTTTTGTCTGGTACAATGTCTATGTATGGTGCTTTTGTTTCTTTACTTATCCCTGTATTTTTGAATGACATAGGCTTATAGAATTTTAGCTCTTTTATTCTTTTTATAAGTAAATCAATATCAAATGGTTTTACGACATAATATTGTGCTCCAAGTTCTATTGCTCTTGTTGTAATTTTATCTTGTCCAACTGCTGATAAAACGATGCATAAAGGTCTTTGAGCTAACTCTAAGTTATTTATTCCTTCAAGAACTCCTAATCCATCTAAATGTGGCATAATAACATCTAAAATTGCAACATCTGGTTTTGTATTTTTAATCATATCTATAGCCTCTACTCCATCTCGTGCAATCCCGATTACCTCCATTCCATCTTCTTGTTCAATACAGGTTGTTAAAGTTCTAGCAAAGTCAGCATTATCATCCGCAACCAAAATCGACAAATTGTCTTTCACACTTAAACCTCCTAACATAAAATTTTGTAAGTTTCTACATTTTGGTATTATAATACTTCTTCCAGATTTTGGCAATGGGTTTTTTATGTCTATTTTTGATTTTTTGTGTCTAATTCTGTCGTTTTTGACAAATTATCTCTTTCCTAATTTCCTTATTTTCCTTTATTTATCAACGTTTTTCTATAAACCTATTTTGATGCAAAATTATTGGAATATTTTGGATACTTTTCATCTTGTTTTTTCTAAATAATTCGACATATTTTTCTTCTGAAATTTCTATTTCATTTTTTATTTTTTCTCCATATTCCTTAGAAAGTATGTTTATATCATTTTTATCGCAAATATATTCGAATTCTTTTTGCATATCATATTCAAGTATAATTTCTGCAATATATCCCTTTTCTTTTTCTACTTCTCCAGCATTTTCAATAGCCAAAATAGAAGATTCTGTATATGCTTTTGTAAGACCTCCTGTGCCTAAAAGAATACCTCCAAAATACCTTGTTACAACTACAAGTATATTAGTAAGTTTTCTTTTATTTAGTACATTAAGTATAGCTCCTCCTGCTGTTCCTGAAGGTTCTCCGATCATCACTTTGTCTTTCTATACATTTGTCTTCTTCCATAATTCTATATGCATATGTGTTGTGTCTTGCATCATGATATTTTTTCTTTATATCTTGAATTATTATTTCCGCTTCTTTTATACTTTCCACATAAAAAGCATTAGCAATAAATTTTGATTTTTTTTCAATAATAGTCCCTTCTGAATTATTTCTTATAGTTTTAATTCCTTGCATTATATGCTCCTTCCTGCTACAAATCCAGTAGAAAATGCAATCTGTAAATTAAATCCTCCCGTATAGCCATCTACATCGATTATTTCTCCTGCAAAATATAAGTTTTTTACAATTTTTGATTCCATTGATTTTGGATCAATTTCTTTTACAGAAATTCCTCCAGCTGTTATTATTGCTTCTTCTATAGGTCTAAAAGAACTAATTGTAAATTTAAAATTTTTAATTATTTCTCCTAGATAGTTTCTTTCTTCTTTCGTTATTTCATTTACCTTTTTCTCTCCATCAATTTTAGATAAATTAATAATTGGTTCTATAAGTTTTTGTGGTAACAACTTATCTAGGCTATTCTTAAATTTTTTGTTTTTGAATTCTTCAAAATCTCTTCTTATTCTTAAATCTAGTTTTTCTTTAGACAATGCTGGTTTTAAATCTATACTAAGTTCAATATTTTTGTTTTTAAATAATTCTTCTATATTTTTATATCTTACTAAATGTGAAGAACTACTTATTATAACTGGTCCTGTTACTCCAAAATGAGTAAACATCATTTCTCCGAAATCTTCATATATCTCTTTATTTTTTTCTTTATCTTTTAGCTTTATAGAAATATTTTTAAGAGATAATCCTTGAAGTTCTTTGCATAAGTTCTTCTCATAACATTCTAATGGTACAAGTCCTGGTTTAATAGTATTTATTGTATGTCCATATTTTTTTGCAATTTCATAGCCATCTCCAGTAGAACCTGTTGCCTTGTAACTCGCACCTCCAGTTGCAATGATTATTTTATCTGCTTCCATAATTTGTTCTGCATTATCAACAATATACTTTACTCCTATTACCTCGCTGTTCTTTACAATTATATCTTCTACTTTTGCATTTGTTAGAATTTTTACTTTTTGTTTTTTCAAAATTCTATAAAGTGCATCTATTACACTTTGAGCATTATCCGTTACAGGAAATACTCTGTTTCCTCTTTCGACTTTTGTTTCTAATCCTTCTTTTTTTAATAAATTAATAATATCTTCATTAGTAAAATTTTGAAATACACTATATAGAAATTTGCCATTTCCAGGAATATTGCTTATAAATTCTTTAATATCTGCCGCATTTGTTATATTGCATCTTCCTTTTCCTGTAATCCTAAGCTTTTTTCCTAGAGTATTCATTTTTTCTAATATTGTAACTTCGTTATTTCCATCTGATGCAGAGATTCCTGCAAGCATTCCAGCAGCTCCTCCACCAACTATTACAACTTTCATATAAACTTTCCATCTTGGTATAAATATTTTCTATACCAAACCTTCCTTAATTATCTAGTAAACATTATACAATATTTTTATCTCTTCTTCAACCTTATTGTTTATACTAAAATTTTTAAATTTTTGTAATATTTATGTATTTTACTAATATACATTAATTAAAAGTTATATGTACAAACATTTATTATGGAGGTTAAAAGTTTGAACCTTAAGAAAGGAAAGGTATAAAAATGGAAAATTTAAGCTTATATCAGGATATCAAATCCAGAACCGATGGTGATATATATATTGGCGTTGTAGGTCCTGTTAGGACTGGAAAGTCTACATTTATTAAACGATTTATGGATTTGCTTGTAATTCCAAACATTGAAAACGAATATAAGAAGGAAAGGGCTCAAGATGAACTTCCTCAAAGTGCTGCTGGTAGAACAATAATGACAACAGAGCCAAAGTTTGTTCCAAATGAGGCAATTGAAATAACTTTAGGAGATAATATTCGTTTTAAAACAAGACTTGTTGATTGCGTTGGCTATCTAGTAAATAATGCTCTTGGCTATTTAGAAGATGATGTCCCTAGAATGGTAAAAACACCATGGTCTGATGAAGAAATTCCTTTTGAAACTGCTGCAGAACTTGGAACAACTAAAGTTATTTCTGAACATTCTACTATTGGAATCTTAGTAACAACCGATGGAACTATAACAGACATTCCAAGAGAAGACTATATTAAGGCTGAAGAAAGAGTTGTTGCAGAACTTAAATCTTTAAATAAGCCTTTTGTTATAGTATTAAATAGTGAAAATCCAGATTCAGATTATACATTAGAGCTTGCAAAAAAACTAGAAGAAAAATATGGAGTTTATGTTATTCCTACTGATTGTTCTAATTTATCAATTGATGATATTAATAATATGTTTGGAAAATTGCTATATGAATTCCCAATAGAGCAATTAAATATTCGTTTTCCTAAATGGGTAGAAAGTCTTGCTCCTGATCATTGGCTTAAAGTAGAATTATTCTCAGAAATAAAGAATGCTTTTTCTAACATTTCTGTTTTAAAAGAAATAAATGATAGTTTAGCTAAAATAAAAAGTACAGAGATAATTTCAAATACTGATTTAAGTGAGATTAACCTTGGAACTGGTAATATTTCCATAAATATTGCTTTAAAAGAACCTCTATTTTATCAAATCTTAACTGAAACTACTGGAGTTCAGATTTCTGATGAAGGTGATTTATTCACATCTCTTACTTCTCTTGCTCAAACAAAGAAAGAATATGATAAGATCGCATATGCATTAGAAGAAGTAAAAGCTAAAGGTTATGGTATTGTTACTCCTTCAATGGATGAACTAATTCTTGAAGAACCAGAAATGGTAAAACAAGGCTCAAGATTCGGTGTAAAATTAAGAGCTAAAGCGCCAAGTATACACATGATAAGAGCAGATATAACAACTGAAGTATCTCCTATAGTTGGTTCTGAGAAACAATCAGAAGAACTTGTAACTTACTTGCTTTCTGAATTTGAAAACGATCCTAAAAAGATTTGGGAATCAAATATTTTTGGAAAAAGCTTGCATGAATTAGTAAACGAAGGATTACAAAATAAACTATATAGAATGCCAGAAGATGCTCAGGGCAAACTTCAAGAAACTTTAGAACGTATTGTTAATGAAGGTAGTGGCGGATTAATTTGTATCATCCTTTAAACTTAATTAAACGCAGACTGTTTAGATTTTTCTTGCAGTCTGTTTTTTTAATATCAAAATACAAAATGTAAATAAAATTAAATTTGTAAAAATTATTTTGATTATAAAATAATCATTCCCTGTTCTCGGTAGCTTTTCTATATCTTCCTCTTTTGTTTCTTCATTTTTTATTTCTTCTTGTATATTAATACCATTATTATCAGTTTCTTTTGGTTTCTCTTCTAGCTTTTCTTCAATTTCTTTAATATCATCTTTATTATCTTCATCCAAATTAGGTTTTTGTTCTTCTTTATCGATTTCATTTTCTTTGCCTTCTTGTTCTTCATTTTTATTATCTTTTATTTCATCTTTATTTTTTCCTTCATCTTTACTTTGTGTTTTATTTTCCTCCACTTTATCATTACTTTTTTCTTCTTCTACTTCTTTTTGAGTATTTTCTTTATTTTCATTTTCTTTAGGATTAGTATCTTTATCTTCTTGTTCTAATTGATCATTTTCTTTATTTCTTTCATCTTCTTCGCTTTCTTTTAATTCATTATGTACCATAATTCGTGTCGTTTCATTATGTTCTATAGTAAATTCAATATCTTTTGCAAGTTCGTACTTACTATTTACATTAATTTGTTTTAATCTATATTCTCCTGTGTTAATTTGAGCAATGTAAATGTTTCCATCATCTTGAATTACATATGGAATTATTTTATTAGATTCAGCATCATATATTTCATATTCTGCATCTCCTGCATTTGTTGTTACTTCCACTTTTCCCTTTTTATGTTTTAATTTTATAGTTTCTACATGATTTTCATTATAAACTATACGAATGTCATAATCCTCATTTTCTATTTCATAATCTTTTGGTAAAGATATTACTTTCACATGGACCATGGATTCTGGAATATCTGTTTTTACAATATTTTGATATGGATCTATAAAATTTAATTGTTCATCTACTTCAACTTTTATTCCATATATATTTTCTTCTGTTTCTTCATCAATAAAATTCAATGCAAGAGTTGAGTTTCTATTATGTAGTTCAGCAAATAATCTTTTTTCTTCTGCTTCTTTTTTAGCAAATACTATATATTTATTTGTCCAATCTGTTCCTATATAAAAATTTTCTCCAAGAAAATTTGCTGTAATTTTAAATTTAATTGTAAAATCATCATGTCCATTTTCTTCAGGAATTAATATTTTAAATTGATTTTCGCTTCTTGTAAAATCTTTTTGCTCTTCACTAGTTTCCACGTTTGCTATAATATAATCTATTGAACTTTCTCCTGTTTCTTCTATCTTATAGCCATCACATTCTATTCCTGTAATTTCCATATTATACAATTGACAATAATAATTGTTTTTTACATTGTCCTTTTCAATTTCTCCATTTATACTAAAAACTGCATTCCTATAATATGTTTCATTACCATTTATTCCTATTTTTAGAATTTCTTTTGCAGCTTTAATTATATTTTCTGCTCTTGTTTTTAAATCATCAATTAATAGACCATTTGCTCTATAAAATTCATCTATTTTTTCTGGTTCTATATTATTTTCTAGACAATCTAGAGCAATTTTGGTTGCTAAATATAAGTCGTCATTACTATTTAAGCCATATTCAGATGCTTCTTTTTCTCCATAGCCGTTTTTTATAATTCTTCGAATTTTAGAATCATATGTTAAATAACGTATGTATGTTTCTGAACCACTAGCATTTTCATTTCCTATTTTATACATAATCATATTATCTGCTGTATATTTATCTGTATTTATAAATTCCCACGTTTCCTCGTTTTTTGATACTTTTGTTTCTACTAAATTTTCTAGTTTATCTTCTGTTCTATTTATTGTCTTTCCTTCCGAATATGCTTCAACTTTGCTTATGCAAATAATTATAAGTATGAAAGTCAGTACTACTATTGCCTTTTTCATAATATTAATTTTCATTCCTTTCTTTTTATAATTCTTTTCCTATAACGCATCTTCTGTATTCTCTTTTACCCTTTTCACAAGTTATAAGTGTTATAATGTTTTCCTTCGTATCTTTTAAAATTGTTGTATCTGTTTCTTTTATTATTTTATTTTCATAAACTCTATACCTCCTCTCTCCCATATTTGTTATATATATGATTTCTTCACCATTTTTAAGCTCTTTAATTCTCGAAAAATAGTGAGCATATGAGCCCTCATTATGTGATGCAAGTGAAACATTTCCATCCCATAAACTTGTATTCTCAAAATGGCCGAACTGTATATTTTAATATTTCTTTTCCTGTACCTTCACATATCGGTGCACTTAAATTTATGCTTGGAATATTAATAATTCCAATAGTTCCATCTTGAAAAATAATAGTATCGTTGATATTTTCTGCTTTCTCATTAAGATTTTCTTCTAAATTAGATATAATATTTTGAGTAATTTTTTCTTCTTTATTTTTAAAATTTAAATTTGTAATTAATATAATACTTAATGAAAAAATCATGCACAAAACACCTATTAATACTACTTTTACAGTATTAATTCTTAACATATTTAATTCCTTTCAAATTTTTGGATTGTTTTTAGAATCTTAAAATTAAATTTTGTATTTTCTAAGATGATATAAAATTAAATTAATGTATTGCCTAAATAATTTTGCCTACCATAATACATATGAGATAAATATACTTTTTTCTTTTTGTCATCAACTATGTATAAAATCACATAATTTTTAATTATCATTCTCCTATATTGTCTATTAAACTTATCAAATTTATTAATTGCTGTATACAGTTTAGGATACTTTGATAATGAAAGAACTTTTTGTTTTATTTCCTGAATTATTTTTTTTGCAGCTCTATCTGCGATTAAGATTTTTGAAATATATTCATAGATTCTTTGTATCTCTTCAATACAATCTTCTGTAAATTCTACTTCATATATTTCATCATTAAAAGCCATATTTTTTTTCTAGCTCCTTGAAAACATCTATTGCTTTTTTTGTTCTTCCATTCTCTATATCTTCTTCTGATTTTTTTAAATGTTTTTCTATTTCTGTATCTAATATTATGTTTTTAAGATTAAAAACTGCTTTTTGATTATATTTCATAACTATCACTCCTAATTTTTATATTATTATATGATACTTTTCATTAAACATCAATAATGAATTTTTACTTTTGGATTGTTTTTAGAATCTTAAAATTAAATTTTGTATTTTCTAAGATGTAAATTTAAAATAAATAATGTATTTAAGCAAAATTGCTTTTAACATTACTTATTATATATAACGATTTATGTGTATTTGTCAAGAAAAACTTTTCGACAAAATTCGACAATCGTGTTCTGCTCTCCATTTTTATATTGATTTTCATTACATTTTTATTACAAAAACATAAAGTGCGTTGCAATTTATTCATTTTAATGTTATATTATATATATGAACAAATGAGAAAGGAGTGTATGGTTTTTATCATACAAATAAATATATGTTTAAGCAAGATATTGAATTTTATAACCCTACTACTTTAAAATCATATAATCTAGATAAATCAATGAGATATCAATTGGATATGTTAGAAAATCTAGACATTTTGACTCGAAAACATAGCGAAAATGTTGCGAATCTAACATGTAGAATTTGTAATCATTTACATACTTCTAAATCTTTCACGATTTATGCTACAATTTGTGCATATTTACATGATATTGGTAAATCTTTTATTCCTCGTGAAATATTAACAAAACCAACACTTCTTACAGAAGAAGAATATGAAATAATGAAAACTCACACAACCATTGGATATAACATTTGTATGAAGGATTTAAAGCTTCGTCCTTATGCTGGAGGTCCTTTATATCATCATGAATGTTTAAATGGTACTCGGTTATCCAAACGCTTTAACAAAAAAAGATATACCATACTATGCTCAAATTATTCATATTGCAGATGTATTTGATGCACTAGTAACTAAAAGACATTATACAACTCACGTAAACATTTCAGAAACACTAAAGCTTCTTATAAAAGATGCTACACCATCTCGTGAAACCGTAGCCTTAGATGTACTAAACTCATATTCTAAATTAGGGAAAATAAATTCTAAAATATTGAAAGTATTGTTTAAAGTAGTTATAGAAGATACTTTATATGAGATAAGTGGAGTAATGTATTATGTTGATTATTTAAAAGAGCAAATCAAAAGATTGAATAAAATTCAAAAGTTTGAAGAGAAGATGAACAAGGCTAAAAATCAAAAAGATAAGGATTATTATAAAGAATATATGAAACTATTATTTGTTACTGGTGAAAATTATGATAATTATAAGCAAATTACAAAAGAGTATGAACAAGCTTTAAAAGAAAAAGAAGATTTAATAAGACAATTGCAAGTAGAAATTGATATTATAAAGGCTTTAAAAGCTTAAGCAAACAATTTTTAAAGGGTTCCAAGATATAGGGAACCCTTTTTTATTCTTCTAGTCCAAAGCTAACTCCGAATTGCATTATTTATCTTATTTATTATTTCTCCATCGTCAATATGTCCTATTCTTTCTTTTAATCTGCTTTTATCAATTGTTCTGATTTGCTCTGCAAGAACTATAGAATCTGATTTTAATCCGTTATTTTGTGATCCTATTTCTATATGAGTAGGAAGTTTTGTCTTTCCTGTTTGTGAGGTTATTGCTGCAGCAATAACAGTTGGACTATATTTATTTCCTGTATCATTTTGTACTATTAATACTGGCCTTATACCTCCCTGCTCTGACCCAACTACTGGACTTAAATCTGCATAAAACATATCTCCTCTTCTTATTACCATATTATTTCACTCCTACTATTGCATATATTTTCAGATATATTTTAACTATTAGTTTGAGATATTTTATCATAAAATAAGTCACGATTTTTTGTTTAATTTACTTTTATCTCGTTATATAATATGTAAACCGTAATTTCTTTGTTACTGTCTAAAATCTCCATTTTCGTAGGTAATTTGCTATTTTTATTTAAATATAGTTTTTGATATGTTTGATATCTATTTACATTTATTTTAGTTTTCATTATTATTTCATTTTCTGTTTCTTCTGTTTCACTTTCTATTCCATTTTTATAATAATTTATAAAACTAATTAAACTTAATGTTGAAAACTTTCCATTAAAATTTTCATATTCCATTTTGATATCTAATAAACTATTTTCTATCTCTGTATTTTCTCCATCACATTTAATAGTAAGTCCTTTTATATTATTGGGTTCTAATACTTCCATTTCAAATATATTAGGTTTTATATATTTTTGTTTCATTAAATATTTATTTATATTTTTGTTACTGTGAACTTCTACTGTTACTTCGGCTTCATATGAGCTAATATTTAAAATATCAATATTATCTGATTTACTTATATTATTGCCCCATTTTATATTTTTATATTCAAATTTTATAAAAATAAATATTAAAATAAAAATTATAATTAAAAAAAATATTAGCAATTTTTTCTTCACTAAATACCTTCACTCCTTAAAACAAAAAAGTAGAAAGAGATAACTCTTTCTACTTATATATTCATAAATTTTTAAAGTATTCAGTTAAAACATTTATAAGTTCTTTCTTGCTTTCTAAGGTGTTTATATAATTTCTAATCACACTACTATTTTTTAGTCCTTTTGTATAAT
Organism: uncultured Clostridia bacterium; assembly: GCA_947584805.1. Lineage (GTDB taxonomy): Bacteria > Bacillota > Clostridia > TANB77 > CAG-508 > JAAWPK01. Next base: position 31,726 of record CANPWU010000011.1, read on the forward strand.
ATGCTAAGTGTTTCCTCATCTCTCGAATGCCAGTATACTCACCTTTTTCTTCTACTTCATATTCTATGTGCTTTATCATTGTATTTAAAAGTTCTTCATCTTTTACCTCATACTTTTTTCCAGTATTTAGATATTGAATTACACTCTTAAATATAAATGGATTTCCGAATTGCAGATCTTGCAATCATTATGCCGTCAGCAGATGTATATTCAAACATTCTTAAAGCATCTTCTTCACATTTTATATTTCCATTCCCTATAACTGGTATTTTTAAAATTTGCTTTAATCTTTTTATACTATCTAAATCACATTCTCCACTAAAATATTCTTCTCTAGTTCTTCCGATGAAGAGTAATTGCTTGAATTCCGAACATTTTCTAGTTTTTTGGCAAGTTCTTCATAAACAATATTATTTTTATCCCATCCTTTTCTGAGCTTAACTGTAACTGGCTTCTTTGTAGAAGCTACCACCTCTTTTGCAATTTCTATTGCTAAATCTGTATTTAATAAGAGTTTGCTTCCGTCTCCATTTTTTACAACTTTTGGTGCTGGGCATCCCATATTTATATCAATAATATCTGCAATCTGTTCTACTGCTTTAGTTCCTGCTCTCATAGCATCTACATCACTTCCAAAAATTTGCACAATTAACGGTTTTTCTTCTTTAATTGTTTTCAAAAGTAATTTTGTTTTTTCATCACCATACATTAGTGCTTTGCTACTCACCATCTCTGTACATACAGCTCCTGCTCCGTAGGCTTTGCAAATTCTTCTGAAGCTTAGATCTGTTATTCCTGCCATTGGTGCAAGTATTATATTATTTTCTAGTTCAATATCTCCTATTTTTAGTTTGTGCACATTCATTCTTTTCCCTCTTAGTCTATAAAAATTGCTTTTTTCCTTCTTACACTTATGTTTAATAATAATCCTATGCAAATAAAATTTGTAATAAGTGAACTTCCTCCATAACTTACAAAAGGAAGTGGTACTCCAGTAATTGGAAGTAATCCCATAGTCATCCCAATATTCTCTAACATATGGAATGTAAGTATTCCTGCAATACCTATTGCAATGTATCCGTCCGCATATCATCTTTAGCTGTTTTTGCAACATATATTGCTTTTGTAATCATTACCACATATAAAACCACTACAACTGCTGCAATAACAAATCCCATTTCTTCCCCTATAACTGAGAATATAAAGTCAGTTGCCTTTGGATAAAGATAACCGAAGTTGAGTTTGGTTTCCTTTTAATATTCCCATTCCAAGTAATTTTCCTGAACCTATTGCAATTTTCGATTGTATTAAATTATAACCTGCACCTCTTGGATCAAGTTCAGGATTTAAAAATACATCTATTCTAGATTTTGCATGTTCTGGTAATATATAAAAATATAATAATGGTACTAATATAATTATAATTGTAAATACAACTATTATATATTTTTTATCTATTCCTGATGCAAAAAGCATAAATGCTACACCAAAAACAAAAGCAGCAACGGTTCCGATAATCTGGCTCAATTACTATAAGTAGCATAGGTATTCCTGCGCTTAAAAGGACTATTCCTAATTTCCAAATTTTATTTATTTCTGTTTTTCCATCTTTTTGAAACTTAGTTATAATATATGCTAAAAAAACTATTAAAATTATTTTTGCAAACTCACTAGGTTGAAAATTTATTGTTTCTGTTATTTGGTACCAACTTGTTGCACCATTTATTGGCTCTGTAAACAATACTCCTATGAGTGCTATTATGGCAATTCCATATAGCACTGGTGATATTTTCCCAATAAAATTATAATCTACAACTATTGAAGCTATCATAATAGGTATACTTATCAAAGCCCACAATATTTGCTTGCTAAATTCTTCATATTCATCATCTTGTGTTGCTGAAAAAAGTGCTACAAGACCTATGCATAGCAAAATTATTGAGCATATAAGTATACCCCACTCTAAATTTTTTAATGTTTTTTTATTCATTAATAAACCCTCTTAAATCTTATTAATTTTGTCCAGCTGTTTCCTCTACTTTTTCTGAAACTTCTTCTTGAATAGGTTCATTTGTATCTTTTGATTTTTCTTCATTTTCACTTTCTGCTATTTCATCAGTTGTTTCTTCTTCAATTTTTTCTTCTTGTAAATCATTATCATCTATAATTTCTTCAGGTTTTTCTTCTTGCTCTTTATTTTCTTCGTTCTTTTCTGCTTCCTTTTTTCTTTCTACTAATACTTCATTTCTTATATTTAATATAGGAATATTAGCATATAAAGCAGGTGCTCCATTTGTTCCATCTTCATTTTGTTTGCTAGTCATTCTAACATCAATCTCTGATTCATCCACATCTACATATTTTTTTATTACTTCTATTATTTCTTTTCTCATTAAATCCAAAAAGTCTGCAGATACATTAGCTCTATCTTGCATTAGAACTAAATGCAATCTTTCTTTTGCAGCATATTTTGAAGAATTTGTTTTTTTATTTGATTTATCTGATTTACCTAAATTTTTAAAAAAGTTTATAATGTTTTCAAACATGTTAATTCCACCCATCTATTGTTTTTTCTATTTTCTACTAAATATACTTCTAATTTTTGCAAATAAACCTTTATCTCTTCCTGGTATTGTAACTTCAATATTTTCTCCAAGTATTCTTTTGGCAATTTCTCTATATGCTTTTCCTGAAGGTGCCTTTTTATTTGATATTACAGGTTCTCCTTTATTTGTTTGTGTAATTATGTATTCATCATCTGGAACAACTCCTGTAAGTTCTATTGAAAGAAGATCAACAATGTCTTCTACATCCATCATTTCACCTTTTTTTACCATGTTAGGTCTTAATCTATTTATAACAAGTTCTGAATTTTTAAGGTCTGATGCTTCAAGTAGTCCTATTATTCTATCTGCATCTCTTATAGCTGATATCTCAGCAGTTGTAACAACAATTGCCCTATCTGCACCTGCTACTGCATTTTTAAATCCTTGCTCAATTCCTGCTGGACAATCTATTAATATATAATCAAAATTTTCTTTTAGTTCTTTTGTAAGTTCTCTCATTTGTTCTTCATTTACAGCACTTTTATCTCTAGTTTGTGCTGCAGGTAATAAAAATAATTCATTATAACGCTTATCTTTAATTAAAGCTTGTCTTAATTTACATCTTCCTTCAACAACGTCTACAATATCATATACTATTCTGTTTTCTAGTCCCATAACAACATCAAGATTTCTAAGTCCTATATCTGTATCCACTAATGCTACTTTTTTACCTTCTAATGCTAAAGATGCACCTAAATTTGCTGTTGTTGTTGTCTTTCCAACTCCTCCTTTTCCAGATGTTATTACTATAACTTCTCCCATTGTTATTTCTCCCTCCTAGGCAAATTTGCCGTTTATAACTTTTCTCTCTTTGATTAAAAAAAGCAAAATATATTAATAGTATATAACTTCTATTTTTGCTTTTCTTTACATATCTTTAATACATTTTACTTTTGTTTATTTAAATATTTTCTTCTGTTTTTGCAATAAACGGTCATGTATATCGTCTATATTTTCTACATTTTTAGCATAAATATCTTTTATTATTCGCTCTATGCCTGTAAAGCTATAACTTGATAATTTGTACTTGTCCAATATAAATTTATATTTTTATTATATGCTATATATTGTTTTTATTCAAGTTTTTTTGAATATTTTTTTTAAAATTTTTCTGTTTTTTTATAACAAAATTTTTAAATTAGTATTAATGAAAATTACTATAATCACAATTCTTTAATTATCTTTTCTACTACTTGTTGTACTTTTGTACTTACACTAAGTTCATATTCTTCTCCTAATATCTCATTATCTGATATTCCTTTAATAGCAACTACTGGAATTTCCATCATATTTGCGATTGTATATATTGCAACACTTTCCATATCTTCACAAATTGTTTGATATCTATTACATAAATACTCAATTCGATTTGGATCTTTGTTCCAAATATCTCCACTTGCAATTATTCCAAAATGTAACTTTTCATCTTTTAAATTTTCTCTTATTTTCTCTAATAATTCTTGATTCGCCTTTTGAGTAATTAGTCTACTATCTTCTCCATGTAAAAATGTTGTAATTTCATAATCCTCCATAGTATTTCCTGGTCCTATATATTCCATAGAAGTTATATTTATTGCTTCTGTTCCGATTATAATATCACCTTTATGTATATTTTTAAGAAGAGAGCCCGCAACTCCTTCATTTATAATTAAATCCGGATTATATTTTTCTATTCCAATTGCAACCCCTGCTGAGGCATTTATTAAACCTATATTTGATACGCAAAGTACAATTTTCTTTTCACCTATATTTCCTTCATAAAAAACAAAACCATTGTGCTTTGTTTTTATTAAATTCTCTAATCTACTTTCTAAATAATCTAATTCTACATCTTCCATTGCAGCAACTATTAATATTGTTTTTTTACTTTTCATATATTCTTATACCCTTTATCTCTTTATAATTTATAATTATACTAATAAATTTGCTTTTTTGCAATATTACATTTAACAATTAATAAAATAATTGCAATATATTTTATCATTTTCTTGATTTTTATTTTCTCTTTTAGTATAATACATATATTCTCTTCTGGTATATCCTCTTTTCCAGCATCTGGATAACTCGAAGAAATAAAAAGATTTTTTTGGAGGATTACTTATGGCAAAAACTACTTTAAAGCCTTGGAGTGGGGCGAAAACTTTGGTGGAAATAGAATCTGCCGAAGTTCTCTCTGAAGAAGAAAAAGAAGAAGTTGAAAAAGGAATTCGGATAGCTTTTTCTTGGTGTGTTGCAGGTGAATGGCGGCCTTCTCTTTCTGAGATTCAGCAGGCCATTGAAAACAATTTTCAAGTTGCTCTTGCCAATAAGCTTATCAGCATGAAATATTGCTGATAGTAAAAACTTGGGTATATGTTTTAAATCATATACCCAAGTTTTAATTTAATATATCCTTTTCATTTGTAATATTCTTTTTATTGATAAAACAATAAAAGTATGATATTATTTCAGAGTCAGATGAGAAATCATTTTTTATTATAAATAATTAAAAGTGTAGAAAGGATAAATTATTAAAAATGGATGAAAGAATTAAAAAGCAAATAGAATTCGCATTAGAAATAGATAAAGATAAAAATATTTTTAGACAAACTCATTTAACAAATCACGGAAGAAATGAAAATGATGCAGAGCACTCTTGGCATCTAGCAATTATGGCATATCTTTTGAAAGAATATTCTAATGAAAAAATAGATATTGCAAGAGTTATGATCATGTGTTTAATTCATGATATTGTAGAAATAGATGCAGGAGACACTTATGCTTATGATAGCAAAGGATTAAAAACTCAAAAAATTAGAGAAGACAAAGCAAAAGAAAGAATTTTTTCACTTTTGCCTTTAGACCAGAAAGATGAATTTATAGCAATATTTGATGAATTTGAAGGAAATAAAACTCCAGAGGCTAAATTTGCTCACGCTATGGATAATTTTCAACCATTAATTCTTAACAACAGTAATAATGGTAGTGATTGGAGAGAGCACAATGTAACAGGAGAACAAGTTTATAGTAGGCAAATGAAAACAAAAGAAGGATCAGAAAAATTATTTGAAATAACTGATGCTATATTAAAAGAAAATATAAAAAAAGGTAATTTAAGATAAATTTATAAAACTATTTAAAAGGAGATATGATACTTACCATATCTCCTTTTTGCACTGTTAAATATACTCTTCATTGCTTTTTTCTTGGGCTAGCCACATACTTTGGGCTAAATCCTCTTTTGAAATATTACCCACTCCCTTGAAACAGGTTGACCTACGGTCGATATGTTGAGCTTGCTTTGCTTTCTCAATAGTCATTCGACTTTCGATATCAGTCACCGGAGCTTTGGATTCCAAACTAATTTTGCTCATATCATATTGTCCTTTCTAAAATAATAATTTGCAAGGGTATACAGTTGCAAATCTATAAAATAGATTATTAATAATATATCATGCCATTATTATATAGTCAACAATAAAGTTTTCTTATAAAATGTCTTATGCCAAAAAAATAAAACCGTAGCTAATGCCACGATTTCACTTTTGGTGCCTGAGCAATGGACGTATGCGAAAAACATCTTATGCAAAAGCACCTTATTATCCGTTTCAAAGTCAGTTATAGCAATAGATTACGAGATTTGTATATACAAATGTCATTTTTTTTGCTATTAACTATGTTTTTAGTTTAACATAAATTCTTTGATTTTACAAGAAAAATATATATTAATATAATTTTAAATGTAAATTTAAAAATCTATTAATACCAACAATTGATTAATTGCATTAAACATTTGTAGAGTTTCTCTTTTTCCAATTTGATTTAAAAATCTACCATGCATAATTGGCTGTCTATTAAAAATTTTTATACTATTTTCATTATTAAAATCTACTCCTGTATGGAAGACACTATCTATAAATGATTTCATTGCTTCCTTATCTTGACAAATTAAAAACGAAGTTCTATCATTATATTTCTTATTTAAATATTTTTTCGTGAAATTTTGTACATTTGTATCTGTTTTTTCAGCATTTGCATAATCTGCAGAAATTCCCTCAAATATAGCAATTAATATCATTACTGCTGATAAATACATTTTCTTATTATAAGCCTTGAAAGCTTGTCTATATGGTTTATAGTATTTTTCTAGGTATTGTTTATTTAAGAAATTATTTTTTATTACTTTTAGGTTTTTTTCGTTATTTCTTAATAAGTGAGTAATTAACAATTCATCCAATTTATTTTTACTACAATTATTTTCACATAATTCATATAATTTTTGACATTCATTAGCATTTAATGTATCTGGAATAGCCCAATAGTTAGTTCCACAATACTTTCCTATTTTTTTACTATCTTTGTATAATGTTTTTTTTACCTCTTCTGATTGAAATATTTTTAGCTTTTCTTCTATTATGTTCATTAGCTCTCTTAATTGTTCAAATTTATAATTATCAATACTATTCAAAATTTCTCCTTCTTAATTTAATATATAAATTTTATATTAGTTTCACATGTGTAACTAGTTTAATTACTATGTTTTACTTTTCTTCAAACTTTTCTTATTTTCTTTTTCTAATTGTTTTAAACTCTTTTTAGGTGTTAGCAAATCTTCTGGCATAGTTCCTCCAAGATCCTTTATGGTATTTCTTATTTTAGACCCAACTTCATAATGTGCTTTA
>CANPWU010000012.1 GCA_947584805.1 uncultured Clostridia bacterium
TGAGGACAACGTAAAATTGTAACGATTTCTTTTTGTGTTGGTAATGGAATAGGACCTGATACTTTTGCCCCTGTTCTTTTAGCAGTATCTACTATCTTTTCAGCAGACTGTTCTAGAACAACATGGTCATAAGCTTTTAATCTTATTCTGATTTTTTCACTACCTGCAACATTGTTTTTTACTGCCATAGTATAAATTCCCTCCTTATTTTAAAATATGATACCTTGGCAAGTCTTAAAAACGCATCCTGGTGTTTCTAACCATTCTATTTTATAATCCCAAGTATATATGAAGTTTTCTTGGGATAAGCGTTTATTAATTAAAAACTTATCGCCTTGGTCTTAGCCACGACATGCTCCATAGAAGTTCCCTCCATTCCTTACGGTTCGTAAGGATGTAGCCACATTCTACTTCAACGCAAATTTTCGTACTTATCTATTATACAACGCATATGTCCGTATGTCAAGCACTTTTTACAAATTTTTCTTACATTTCAAATAAATTTAATTTATTTACTATCAATTTCTATAATTTCTACATAATTTTCTTTTAATGTACCTGAAAACACTAATCTATCATTTTTATTATAATTAGAAAAAATTGTATCAGCTATTTTATCATAGGCTTTAGCGAAAATGTAATTTATTTTTTTATTTGTATTATCGCTAGTTTCTATAATAAATTTAGCTACTGATACATGTTTTCTGCTATTATAAAAAAATTTAAAATCAATTTTACTTACAATTATCCCGTTCAATAAAACAGACGTTAATATATAATCCCACCTAACATTTTATCTGATATAGGTTGCTATAAAATATAGCAACCTATATCACTCCGCTTTTAATTAAGTTTAACGTCTTAGCGATTTTTTAAGGCTACCATATATTTAAAAATATAATTTTTTACTAATATTTCGCCTTAGATCCATTTTTACCTAAATAGGAAGGAATAAACCCCTTTAACACTAATACCTCACTGTATATATTCCTTAAAATATATAATCTCGAGCAGTATTAGAGCACGACACGGAACCCGATGTTTACATTATTATTAGTTGTAAGATTATTGCCATTACGGATACTTGATGGATTATTATTACCATTATTATTGAAACTACCACCACGCAAAACAGCGAAAAAGAAACTTTGACGGTTTATCCCTATGTTATTTAATATTCTTCATTTGCAAATAATTTTTTTTGCAAATTATAAATATTAGCATATTTCATATAGCCAAAATGTCCACAAAGATACTTTTTTGCTTCGTCTGATGACATTTTGCCTATTTTTATCTGATTTTTTAAGTATTTTATCTTCTTTTTAACTTTCTTTTTTCCTTTATCTCGTAATTTCATTCTGTATTCATTTATTTTATATCCACAAAAATTTACTCCTTGCTTACTTTTAAAAATATTCGTCTTACTATTAAATTCTAATTTTAATTCATTATTTATAAAATCTGTAAGTTCTTCTTTTACTCTCTTTATATCTTCTTTTTTATGCATTAATATAATACTATCATCCATATATCTATAATAATATCTAACTTTAAGATTTTGCTTTATATACCAGTCTGCTTCATTATAATATACATTTGCAAATATCTGGCTAGTAAGATTTCCTATTGGCAAACCTTTCGTTTGTTTTTGTGAATTTAATATTTCCTGTATTAACCATAGAACATCTTTATCTTTAATTTTTCTTTTTATAATTTTAAAAAGTATTTCTTTGTCTATACTTTGAAAATATTTAGCAATGTCCATTTTTAAAATATAGTATTCACCATATTTCTTTTTGCACTCACGCATTCCCTTTTGCACATCGAGAGCTGCTCTGTGCATTCCTTTTCCCTTAATACATGCATAACTTTCTTTTATAAACTGTGGAACAAAAGCAGCTTCAAGAAAATTATCATAACACCATCTATGAACAATTCTATCAATGTATCTAGAAGCTTCTATTTTTCTAAGCTTTGGTTCTGTCACATAAAATTGTGTATATCCTCCATGCTTATATTTTTTTGTTTTAATTTGTTCCAATAACCAAGAAATATATTCTTCCTTTTTCAAATTAAATTCTATTACATTACTTTTTGTTGTTTTACAAACTTGAGTTTTTTCATGTGCCTTCATTAAATTATTATAAGTTAATGCTTTATCAAACACATTTCTAACTGTTTTTGGCATAATGTTTTATTAATCCTCCAAGAATTTGTCCATTTTCTCTTATTAAAGAATTCATGACGTAATCAAATCTTTTTTCATCAATCCATTTATATTTCTTCATAATTCTAAGTAAAGCTCTCTGCGTATTTAAATTAGCATCTATACGATTAAGGAAATATAGCCTATCCTTTCTCATTACTTTTTCTATGTACATAATATCTCTTAATGTCTCATACATGAGTGTTTTATACTCTGTTCCTATACTATATTTTTCTGTTCTAGGAAGGCGAAGTAATATAATTTCAAGCATATATTCCATATATTTTATATATTTTGGAATTAATACTAGTTCTCCTTTTCTTCCTTCACTCAAAGTAATATTGCTATTTGTATTTTCCAATCTACACCTCCATTTTTAATTTTCATTATAAGATTTTGTCTTAACATTCTTTCCTTCCATTATTCGCCATTCAACTCATTCCTATTCCGAACACGTGCTGAAATATGTTAACAGTGGTCAATGCTACTTGACATAAAGCACGACACGGAACCCGATGTCCACAGTACTAACAGTAGTAAGAGTAGAGCCATGACGGACACTTGACGGATCATTACCATTACTATAGAAACTACCACCACGCAAAACAGCGAACGTTTGTGCTCCACCTTTGTTAGATGTTTCTGTCGTCCACTCATACATGTTTCCTGCCATATCATATATGTTTTTCTTTGCAAATTCTGACATTGCTCCTGTTGGTATCTCTATACGTGTATCTGCATTGTTATTTGTTGTTGAAAATGCAGCATTTGGCGCAGTATAATTATTCTTCAAACTGTCCCATTGAGCAGTTATTCTATTATATTGTAATGGTATAGTTCCATTTGTATATTTCTTTCCATACATCCAGCCTTCCCATGTTCCACTATTTTGTTTTGATGCCCATATATGTTCTGCATACCAGCCTGTATATTTTATATCATTTCCATTATTTAAATAATTTCCCATTTTTGTACTATCATTTATATATTTACTGTCTCCTATCCATTTTAATGCTGTATCCCATGCCATACCATCTACTAGATAACTTTCAAATCCTGATTCTCCGCTATACATTTGTTTTGATAAATTCTTTGCTGTTGTTTGATTTACAAAATTCCATGCAAAATATCCAGGTTTACTTACTGGTTTTAATTTTGTTTCTCCCTCTTGCGTTACATTTTTTCCTGTTGTCTTATAATTATTATAATCTTTACTTGGATAAAAGCTTGCTATTTCTGGTATACCTGCTTCATATCTTCCTATCCAGAATCCTCCGTATTTTGCTACACTTTCTGCCCCATAACTACTTGCTTCATCTGTCCATGTATTTCCTACATAGTACCATGTTACCCAGCCTTCTTCATCTGTACGCTGTTCCAATACTGTTCCTTGGTCATTTGTAATTTTGCTCCCATAATCATGTTTTTTATATTCTGGATAGCTTAGATCTTTACTTACTCCATTTGTTGTATGACATGGTACCCATACAAATTCATTCCCATCTTCATCTTCTATTACTAGTCCATTATTTACTGCTGTTTCACTTGGATTATCTACTCCATTTCCCCAACTTGCATTTTTAGTATCTAATGGTCTAAATCCTTTTGGTATTGTTGGATTATTACTACTTGGCTCATTTCCATTTACTGTCTGTGGTTTTTCTGCATACTCCCATCCATTTATTCCTACTAATGTTCCACTTACTACTCCTTCTATATCCTTTATCATTTCATTCTCTTCTTTTTGTGCCCTTGCATATTCCTCTGCTGCTTTTATCGTTCTATCTACTAATCCACTATCCGTTACATTATATATCGTTACTGCAGCAAGTATTATTAATACTATTATTGTGATAATTAATGCAACTAACGTAATTCCGCATTTCTCCTTTCATTCTTAATCTCATTTCTTTGTTTCCTTTCATTTTTCCTTTCCTCTCTTTCTTTTTTTTTTTATATTTTTAATATTAATAACTTAATTACACACAAAAAGGACACATGGGACTTGTATATCAAAACGATATACAAGTCCCATGTGTCCTTATATTTTTCTCTATTATTCTATTCCATTCTAAATATTCCCTAGAGTTATCTGTGTGTGTGTGTGTGTGTGTGTGTACAGCCTCAAGGGTTTTAAGGTTTGCTGTTTTCACATCTTTTGTCCTTCTTTTCTTTTACTTTTGTTTTTACTTATTTAAAGTAAATTTATTGTATAATAATATTTTTTAATTGTCAATAAATTTTAATTATATTTTTCATTTTTACAAAAAATGAAAAAAAATTATTTTTATGAAGATATTAATTCAAATGCATTAAAATAACTCCTAAATTTAAGGACATATCTTCATTTTGGTATGTCCTTTGACATCTGGGATATGAAAATTGTATTTACAAATTTTTACTTGACGTACAGGATTGGGCGGAAGCCCACGTACGTGCTGGTGTCATCAGTACTGCTGAAGCTACGGTGGGACGTGCAGAGGTCGCTGTAGCCGTAATTACCACCACGGCCAACACAAGGGCTACCGCTGAACGTAGAAGTCTCTGTTGACCACTCACGCGCATTTCCTGCCATATCACAGATATTACATGGTTTATCACTATTTGCTCCTGTTTTTGCTAGACTTGAATTTATTTCTCTTCCTTTTTTCATTGCATAGGCTTTCTCTTTTGAACACTCCTGTATAAAATATATTGCTGTATCCCATGCATAGCTGTTTGCTAAATCACTTTGATATCCTTTACTTCCTTGTTCATCATCTTCATACATTGCTTGACTTCTCGCTGATGCATCCTCCTGTAAAATATTTACCCATGGGGATGCTTCCATTACTGATTTTGCTAGTCCTGTTTTGGAATCACTTGCCTCAAACCTCGCTAAATAATATCCTCCGTTATTTGATACTCCTGTCTTAAATTCTTCTATATTCTTCGCTATTGCATTTTCATAATTTTTTTCAGGTTGTTCTTGATCTTCATGCGTTTGCTCTATATAATAAGTATCTATTGCTGTTTCATCTGCTTTATGTTCTTGTACTGTACATTTTCCTGTTGAATCTGCATTATTAAATACTCGCCTTTCTAATGTTATTGATGTATTTGATACGCTTTCTTCATTTCCGTTCTTTAAAGTTCCTACTGGTATCCACACAAACTGATTTCCTGCTCCTCCTGCTGATACATCTTGTATTACTATTCCATCTTGTACTGTTGGATTATCTGGGTATTTATATACTACCTCATCTTGTCCATTTGGTACTATCTTAAATCCCTTTGGCACTGTGAGTACATTTCCATATTTATCTACTAATTTTGTATTTTCTGTAAATGTCGTATCATTCTTTACTGCATATGCTACCGTTCCTTCTTTTGGGTCATCTGTTGGATCTCCTCCGTTTTCGTCTCCAGTTCCTGTTTCTCCTATTATGCTGTTTATTTCTGATGTTAAACTACTCATTCTTTTGTCTAATGCATCAATTTCTGTATTTTCACTTTCTTGTGCTTTTGCATATTCCGCTGTAGCCCTTATTGTTCTATCTACTAGCTCACTTTCTGTTACAGATATTATCGTTACCGCTGCAAGTATAATTAGCACAATTATTGTAATTATCAACGCAACTAGTGTAATTCCAGCTTCTCTTTTCTTTTGGAATGTTGACATTTTTTCTTTTGCTCCTTTTATATTTTTTATACTTTTCTTTTATCTTTTCTCTTTTCTTTTATTTTGAGCCTTTGCTTTTTGCTTATCTATGATATGTTTTCATTATATCTTTACTTTCTCCCTCTGTCAAGCATTTTTATTTTGCATAAATTAATTTTACACTTATGCAAAAAACTCGCTACACTTTTTTTGTGTAGCGAGTTTTTTAATCGAAAAATTACTATACATTTTTTATTATTCTGCTGATTCCTCTGTTTCTGGAGCTTCATAAGCCTCTAATATAGCGCTTTGAATCTTCTCTCTAGTTTCAGCATTGATTGGATGAGCTATATCTTTGAATTCTCCGTTTGGAGTTTTTCTGCTAGGCATAGCTATAAATAATCCATTTTGGCTTTCGATAACTTTAATATCGTGAATTACGAATTCATTATCAAAAGTTACAGAAGCAACAGCTTTCATTCTGTTTTCTGAATTTACTTTTCTTAAACGTACGTCTGTTATTTTCATGTTTTGTTCACCGCCTTATACAATGTTTATATTTTGTACATTTAATTATTTTCTATGTACATTTTTATTATTCGTCAAAAAAAATTTTTTTCCTTCTATTTTTTACAAATTTTATTAATATTATATTTAAAGTATTTCATTTTTTTCTAATTTAAGTTATAATATATTTGGAAGGATTGATGGCTAATATGAAAATTATAAAAAAGTTGCTATTGTTAATTTTAATAATAATTTTAGTAATTACTACATATTTCATTTTTAATGGATATGTTTTATATAGAAATTCTATGGCTATAAAAAGCCTCGATGATAGAATTCTAGAATTACGTCAAAGTGAATCTTTTACAGAGATTTCCGAGGTTCCTGACTACTATAAAAAAGCTGTAATTTCAATTGAAGATCATAGATTTTATTCTCATTCAGGAATAGACATTGTTGCAACTTCAAGAGCTATGCTTGATAATATTCTATCTTTTGAAATGAAAGGTGGAGGAAGTTCAATTTCTCAACAAGTCGCAAAAAATTTATGCTTTACTCAAGAAAAAACTTTAACAAGAAAAGTTGCAGAATTATTTGTTGTTTATCATTTGGAAAAAGATTATGAAAAAGATGAAATATTAGAGCTTTATATAAATAATATGTATTTTGGAAATGGTTATTATAATATACATGATGCAGCAGAGGGATATTACGAAAAAGATCCAAAAGATTTAACATTATATGAAGCGACTCTTTTAGCTGGTGTACCAAATGCACCATCTCTTTATGCTCCTACTGTAAATATGCGTCTTGCAGAAGAGAGACAAACTCAAGTATTAGATGCTATGGTTAAGTATGGTGCTTTATCTCAGGAAGAAGCAAATACTGTAAAAGATATGCAAGTGACAAAGTAAAAAATTAAGAGGAAAAAGTTTTATAAACTTTTCCCCCTCTTTTATTCCCATTTTTAACTGGAATGGTAAAACCACTTTTATAATAACTTTATTAGTTATCTTTTATTATTATAATCATTATACTCTGTATTTATGTTTATTGTCAAGCATTTATTCAAAAAAGCTATCAAATTCTTTTTGTGTTATTGTTTCTTTCTTAATTAAAGTTTGTGCAACTGCATCTAATTTATCACGATTAGCATTTAATATTTGTATAGCTCTTGCATATGCAGTTTCAATTAAGCTTCTTATTTCCTTTCCAACTTCATCTTCTATTTCTGTTCCATAGAATTCAAGTTCTCTTACATCATCTACTCTAAGAGAAATTGGGCCAATTTTATCACTCATTCCATATACAACTATCATATCTCTTGCAGTTTTTGTTGCAACTTCTAAATCGTTACTTGCACCTGTTGAAATATCATCTAATGCAAGCTTTTCTGCTGCTCTTCCTCCAAGAAGTGAAATAAGTTTTTCTTCCATTTCTGTTTTAGAAATATAGAACTTATCTTCATTTGTCTTATACATTGTATATCCACCGGCTACACCTCTTGGAATAATTGATATCTCTTTTACATCTTCAACAGTCTCTAAATATTTGCTAACAATAGCATGTCCTGCCTCATGATATGCAGTTAACTTTTTATCTTTATCAGATATTACTCTACTTGTTTTTTGAAGTCCTACAGTTACTTTCTTTACTGCATCTTCCAAGTCATCCATTGTTATTTCTTCATGTTTATTGACTGTTGCAATAATTGCAGCTTCATTCAAAATGTTAGAAAGTTCAGCTCCTGTAAATCCTGCTGTATCTTCTGCAACACTCTTTAAGTCTATTTCACTTGATAATTTCTTCTCTTTACTATATATTTTTAATATTTCTTCTCTTCCATTTAAGTCAGGAGGTGCAATTGTAATTTGTCTATCAAATCTACCTGGACGAAGTAAAGCTTTATCTAACATCTCTGGTCTATTAGTTGCAGCTAAAACTATTATTGTATCATTTGTCTCAAATCCGTCCATCTCAACTAACAATTGATTTAATGTTTGATTGTTTTCAGATTCTGCCCCACTATTGCTTGTTCTTCTTGAACCTATTGCATCTATCTCATCTATGAATATTATACAAGGTGCAAGTTTTTTTGCTTTTTCGAAAAGCTTTCTAACACGTGATGCACCAAGTCCTGCAAACATCTCGATAAATTCTGAACCACTCATTGATATAAATGGTACATTTGCCTCTCCTGCAATTGCTCTTGCGATTAAGGTTTTACCTGTTCCTGGTTTTCCACAAAGTAAGATTCCCTTTGGAATTTTAGCTCCCATGTCTAAAAATCTTTTAGGTTCTTTTAAGAAATCTACAATTTCTATCATTTCTTGCTTTTCTTCTTGAAGACCTGCAACATCTTTAAAAGTTACTTTACTCTTATTTTGTACTCCATCATAAACTTTCCCTTTATCTCCAAGTCCCTGCATTTTAAATACCATTACAACTATTACTACCATAAGTGTTGTAGAAATTATTGATAAAAGATTTGCCTTAAGTCCTGCTAAAAATCCACTTGGTACAACTGATAAATGAACGTCTATTCCTTCTGCCTTCTTTTCATGAATAAATTCTATGAAAGCTTGGCTGTTTGGTATCATTATTTTTTCTACATCGTCTTCATTTTCTCTATCAATATATTTTACTTCTAATGTTCCACTTCCTGCAGTCATTTTGACACTTTCGATCAATCCTTCTTCAATATCACTTAAAAATTCTGTATAAGTAATTTTTTCTTCTTCTTCTTTTTTATTTTTTATTGTAAAAAACATATAACTTATTACTGCCACAGCAATCACTAGTAATAAAATGATAATTAAAATTGTAAATAAATTATTCTTTTGTTTTTGTTTGTCTTTTTCTTTTTTCACTTAAATCTTACTCCTTTTCTATGCATTAGAACCTTCTGGTTCTTCTCCTCTTGTTTTTTTATCTTCTTTTTCTTCTTTTTTGTCTTCTTTGTTTTTTTCTTCTTTCTTCTCGTTATTTTTTTCTTTTTCTTCATCTGGTTTTTCAATTGCTTCTTCTTTTGCTTGTTTTTCTATTTCTCTTAACCTAATAAGTTGAATTTTTTGATTAATTATTTCAGTCTTAATCATTAGAATTGCAACTGCAACATAGATATAAGAAATGCTTGTATACATCCACTGAAAATGGCTTATCTCAAATCCTGTATAGGTATTTACTAATACATAAATTAAATTAAGTAAAATTGGAAGAGTTAAAGCATATACGCCAATATTAAAGCATGCTCTATATTTAAGTTTTAGTCTAACTATTCTTGCAAATATATAGCCTAAAACGCCAAGTATTATTGTATCAACTATATTTGAAGAAAAATAAACTGCAAATAAATATATTAAAATCGTAATGAAAAATGTAAAATACAAGCCTGATACATTAGAAAAAGATATCATTTCTAATAATTCTGCTTTATTTGATATATCATTTTCTAAAATATTTGAATAGTATATAGTTTCATTTTCTGCTAAAAGGCTACTTTGAATTATAGCTCTATCTGATGAAAATACTATTCCAAATTGATAAGGTTCAACTTTTTTCAAATTTTCATCTATATTCGCTTCTTCTGATGTATCAACAATTACTGCTGGAATTATATTTTTTTCAGATATTATCTCAATTTTTTCATCTGATTTTACATTTAGCTTTCCATCCATATAACTTATTTCTTCTATGTTATTTTCTATATAGTTTCTAACATCTTTTACTGTTAAATAGAATTTATATGTATATGCTATTGTTATAATTAATGTAAAAAGTAAAGTAATAATTAGCATATATTTTATTGCTTTTAATAAACTTTCAGCAGCAAATTCTTCGTACTTTTCAAAATCTTTTATGCTTGTCCAAAATTTTTTAAAAAAGTTCATGCTTTTTACTTGTTCTTCCATTTCAGCCTCCAATCCTTTCCAGACTTATTTTTTCTCTATGCTCACTCCATTCTTAGAATCCTTAATAATATATCCTTTTTCTTGTATTATATCCCTTATTTTATCTGATAATTCCCAATTTTTATTTTCTCTTGCAATCTTTCTTTCATCTAAAAGTTTTTGAATTTCTTCTGGTATATCTAATTTAGTTTCAGTTTTTTCATCTATTTTTATTCCTAAAACTCTATCAAATTTAAGAAGTAAATCTGCAACTTGCTTTGATTTTTTAGGAATTCTTATTGCATCCCAAACATAGCTCATAGCAATTGGCATGTTTAAATCATCATTTATTGCTTTATGAAATTTTTCTTCTAAATCGTCCAAAACATCTTGTGAAACTTCTTCTGTTCCATTTAAATGCTTTTGATAGCCTTCTCTTAATCTCATTAACGAAGTATTTGCAGAAATTGCTCCTTCAAATGTAAAATTCAATTTATTTCTATAATGAGAAGAAAAGCAAAATAACTTATATGCAATAGGGTCTATTCCTTTTTCAGCTAGAGTATCTAGAGTATATATGTTTCCTAGACTTTTTGACATTTTTCCACCATCAATTGTTAAGAAATTACAATGCATCCAAAATCTTGCAGGAATTTTTCCTGTTTTTCCTTTACTTTGTGCAATTTCATTTTCATGATGTGTTGGAATATGATCAATTCCACCTGTATGTATGTCAAATTCTTCTCCTAGATATTTATTGCTCATTGCAGAGCATTCTATATGCCATCCTGGGTAACAAAGTCCCCAAGGGCTTTCCCATTTCATAATGTGATTTTCTGGGGCCTTTATCCAAAGTGCAAAATCTTCTGGATTTCTTTTTTCTTTATCTACTTCAACTCTTGCACCTGCAATTTGTTCATCTACTTTTCTATCTGAAAGTACAGGATACTTATCTAGTTTTGATATGTCAAAATATATTCCTCTTGATGTTTCATATCCATATCCATTTTTTACTATATCTTGTACATACTCCATCATTTCATTAATATGCTCTGTTGCTTTACAAATTATTTCTGGTTTATCTATATTTAATCTTTCAAAGTCTCTTAAGAAAATCTTCGTATAATATTCTGCAATTTCATATGGATCTTTATTTTCCTTTTTTGCAGCTTTTGCAATTTTGTCTTCTCCTTCGTCACTATCACTTTCTAGATGTCCTACATCAGTTATGTTCATTGCATGTTTTAAATTATATCCATTATATTTTAAAACTCTTCTTAATGTATCCATAAATACATAAGCTCTAAAATTACCAATATGAGCATAACTGTATACTGTAGGACCACATGAATAAATCTTTACTATATCATTTATTGGAGTAAAAGTTTCCTTTTCTCTAGTTAAAGTATTATATAGCTTAAGTTCCAAATTATTCTTTCCTCCATTTCTTATATTCCAAAATCTTCATAGGATTTTTATTAATTATCATTTGTATCAGTATCGGTGCCTTCCCCACTATTTCCGAGTATTTGTATTAGTATTTTCTGAAGTATTCGTATTAGTATTACCAGTATTAGTATTTTCTGAAGTGTTTGTATTTGTGTTGGTATTTGTATTTCCGCTTGGATCTGTAATATTTGTGTTTCCATTTGGATCATTTGGATTTGTATTTGGGTTTTCTGGCTCTTGTGTATGATTTCCGCCTGTACAAGTGTCACAAGTCTCAAGTGGCTTCATATAAGCAGCATCTCTTGCTTGCTTCCAACCATCACTTGAATCTGCATCTTCTCTTGTTATAAATACTCTTGTTTCTTTTTCGTTGCAATCTGGTCCTGCAAGTTTTCCAGATACTTTACATACTTCAGCAGTTTCATGAATTGAGCAATATTTAGATGGTACTGTTCCAGATGCAAAATATTCTGTGTAAACTCTATCTCCTCTAGGATCATTTTTACATTCTTCTGTTGCAAGTAATCCTGAACATTTACAGATTGTTGCTGTTGTAATTCCGCTTGGTCTATCCCATCCTTTCTTTTCAAGTCCAGAATGTACAGGAGTCAATACAGTTTTAAATAATCTACCACTATCTGTTGAATTTGCGTTTCCACCATTATTTCCATCTGCTTCTCTATCAAATCCAAGCCAAACAGATGCTGTATAATACTTGGTAAATCCGGCAAAACCATGCAGCAGAGTTACCATTTGTTGTTCCTGTTTTTCCTCTAACTTCTTGACCAGAAATGGCAGCTGCTGTACCTGTTTGTTGTCCTGTTCCTGCTCCACCATAGATTGGGTGTTTTAATAATTCTGTAAGAAGCCATGCATTTTGTTCTGAAAATACTCTTTCTGTTTTTTGTTCTTTTTGTATATAAACTTCTCCATCTGCTTTTTCTACTTTTGTGTAAAATAGAGGCTCTCTATATACTCCACCATTTTCGATTGTTCCATAAGCTGCAGCAAGCTCAACTGCTGTGATACCGTTTGTCATTCCACCGAAGTGCAAGTGAAAGTCCAACATCATTTTCTGCTGAAACATCTACACCCATTTTTGAAAGGTATGATAAAGATTTATCAACAGTAAGGTTTCTTAAAAGTTTAACTTCTGGTACGTTTGAAGAACATTCTATTATTTCCCTTATATCCATATATCCAGTAAATCTCCATTTATACCAGTTCTTTGGAGAATAGCCTCCGTAAGATATTGGAGTGTCATCAACAACAGAACCTAAAGTTATAAGTCCTTCTTGCATACTTGGTCCAACTACTGCAATCGGTTTAGCGCATGAACCTGGGCTATGTCCTTTTATTATCATTCTATTTGTTCCAATAGCTACATTTTCACCTAGTCCACCTGTTCCGGCAACAACATATCCTGTTTCGTTATCAATTATTGCCATAGCACCTTGTCTTTGAACTTGTTCTGTATATTTTTCACCTGTTTCTGAATTTGTTCTTTGTGCTTTTATAATTTTATACCATTTACTAGCATTATCAACAAATTGTTTATCTACTTCTGCCTGAACTTTTGGATCATATGCTGTATAAATTCTATAACCTTCTCCATATAAATGAGTTTTTGCTTCTTCTAGACTGCTATAACCTTCTTTTTCCATCATATCCTTTAAAACTTGTTGTACTGTTGCATCTAAATAATATGTAAGTTTAGTTTCTTGAGAACTTGACCCCTTTTCAAATTTGATACCATTTGTGTCTATTTCATTTACGGCATTATTATACTCTTCTTCACTTATTTTTCCAAGTTCCTTCATTTTTCTAAGAACAGTCTTTGTTCTTTTATTAGTATCTGTCGTTTTTTCATTTTCTCCGAGTGGAGTATATGGGTCTTTTTCACTAAATGGATTATATACACTTGGTGAATGTGTTATTCCTGCAAGATATGCACATTCTACTAAACTTAAATCTTTTGCATGTTTGTTGAAATAGTGAATAGAAGCTGTTTCTACTCCATATTTATCACTTCCAAGTGGGATTAAGTTCAAATAAAGCTCTAATATTTGATCTTTTGATAAAATATTCTCTGCTTCATATGCTCTGCAAATTTCTTTTATTTTTCTAAGAATTCCATCAATTCCAGAATTTTCTCTTTCATTCTTTAAGTTTTTAATTGTTTGCTGAGTTATTGTACTCCCACCATATGAGCTTTCGCCTGAATGTGATAAGAAAGTTAAAGTAGCTCCTAGTGTTCTTTTCCAGTCAACACCATTATGTGTTTCAAATCTTTCATCTTCTATTGAAATAAATGCACCAAATAGATATGGAGACATTTCTTCTTTGCTAATTATCTGTCTATTCTCATCTCCTGCAAGATTGCCACATACTTCGCCATATTTATCATATAATACTGCGTTTTCATAAGGAATCTGCAAATCTTTTTTAGAAATTGCCCAATCACCATAAACGCATCTATAAACAATTGCAGCAAGTACTCCTCCTCCTATTACACACATTAATAGGAACATTATAAGTAATACTTTAATTGCCATCCTAAGTTTCGGATGTTTTTTCTTTTTTCTTTCTTTCTTCTCTTTTTTTACTTTTACTGGTTTATATATTGCTGTCTCTTCTTTTTGTTTTTCATTGCTATCACTTTTAGTTTGCTTTTTACTCATATTTTTTCCTCCTTGAAAGAGTTTTTATTTTTGATAATATTTATGACATTAATATTATAATACAAATTTATTAAAAGATAAAGTGTTTTTATTAAACTTTTTATTATTAAGATTTTATTAAGTTTTATGACCAATAATTACTATATTATTTTCTTTAAAATGAAAAATAATTATATAAAAAGGATCCCTCCTTGTTAAACTTTTGTCTAACAAGAAGGGCAATTTCATAAAGATGTTTCTCTTAACTTACCTTAGCCTTTGATCCATATTTTAGCTTAGTTGCCATACCTCCTCTTATGTGTCTTTCTGCCTTGTTTTCATCTAATATTTTTCTTACTTCTAAAGCAAGTACAGGATTTATTTTAATAAGTCTTTCACTTACGTCTTTGTGTACTGTTGATTTAGAAATACCAAACTTTTTGGCAGCTCCTCTTACAGTATCTTTTGAATCTATTATATATCGTGCTAAGTCACATGCACGTTCTTCTATTGTTTCTCTACCCGAAGGTTTTGTATTTCTTATATGTAGATTACTACTTTGTTTTACTCCCATGAAACTAACCCCCATAAAGTTTACTTTTGCTTAATTGTATTCACTTATGGCTTGGGTTAGAACTTGATTAATTTTTTTATATAAAATAAAACTATTCTCGTTTTTCAAGAATAGTTTTTAAGATAAAATTTAATTCTTTTTACTTTTAATCCAATAACTTTAATTCTACATCTTCAACTTTATATTTATTACTTACCTCATCTAATTTAAACTCGATTAAAGTCTTTGTTAAATTTTCTTCTATTTGTCTTAAATCAGTTGTAAAGTATAATTTTATTTTAGAAATTTCTACTCCATTTGTAACAATTTCTTTGAATGCTTCCTTTGTATGAAGCTCATCTTCACATACTATTATTAGCTGTGGTAAGCTCATAAATCCAGAGTCACCTGGTACAAAATTTTCATAGAAGTCTTTATACATTTTCATTTTGTCTACTAATTTTTTCTTCCAGTCTTCTTCTCTTCTTATTACTTCAAATACAAATGTAATAGATTTTGAATTTTTTGTAAGCTTTATTGCTCCTCCTGTTGCTTTAAATGTTTTTCCTAATGTTTTTGCAGTTAAGCTTGGTTTTACTACATATTCATCAAATGCTTTTACCTTTTTTAAATAAGCAATTAATACTTGGTTTCCTGCTAGTCTCTTTTTAATCATAGCTACTGGCTTAGTATTATCTGATTGTTGCCATTTACATTCTGTTCCTCTTGAAGTAAGTAAATATTTTCCCATTTTTTCTAAGCAATATATTCTATATATTCCCTGACCATCTTCAGAAGAAAAATAATATCTTGTAAGAATTTTAGATTTAACTAACTGTTCTAGCTTATTATTTAATTTATCTTGTGACTTATATTCTATACCTTTATAGTCTAGCATTTGGCAAAGTTGTCTTGAAGTTATAAATTCAAATTCGTTAACAAGGTCAAGTATTGCAAAATGCAAATCATTAATATGTCCTAAATTAATTTTTTGCACTATTTGATTCATAGAAACATAGCCGATCTTTTCCGTCAAATGTTTTTATTTCTCCCTCTCTTAATGCAAACGGTGATTTTTTTGCTTCAATTTTATTATCTTCTACCATAGCTAACCTCCTGTTTTTCATTCTTTAGATATTACAAGCTTAATTTTCTTTTTTTCTGGAATTATCTTTTTTATATATACATTTACGTCTTGCCCATATTCCATATCTTCTTTATATTCTGCAAGTCCTACAAGATTTGGTGTAAGTTCTATAAATATTCCATTGTGTGACTTCTCTGGATCTCTTACAATTCCATGCACTACTGTTCCTTGCTTAAAATCTTTTATATTATCTTCCCAAGTTCCAAGAAGTTCCTTATATGTAAAAGAAACTCTATTCTTTTCTTTGTCTACATTTTTAACCATAACTTGTACTTCTTGTCCTAATGAAAACCTTTCATAAGGCGATTTAATTCTTGATATGCTCATATCTTCTATATACAACAGTCCACTTACTCCGGTTTTCAATTTCTACAAATGCCCCATATGGCACTATTTTTTTTATTTTTCCGTTTACAATCATACCTTTTTCAAGGTTTGTATCAGATATATCAAATCTTTTGTAATTCATCTTTTCTTCTTCCTTTGTAAATATATATAATTATACTATTATTTTTTTATTTTTGCAACTTTTCTACTTCTTTTTGTGTTAAATATCTCCACTCCCCGGAGTTTAAGGTCTTTTACATCAATTTCTCCAATTTTTGTTCTATGCAGAGCTTTTACCTTTTTTCCGTATAGCTTCACACATTTTTCTTATCTGCCTATTTTTACCTTCATGTATTGTAATTTCTAATCTTGAAATGTTTTTTTCTTTATCTATTTTTAGTATTTTTACTTTTGCTTCTCTTGTTATATATTCACCAATATCTACACCGCTTCTTAGTTTTTCTACATCTTCATTGCTAACTTCTCCGAATTAAAGTTACTGTATATGTTTTTGTAATCTCATGTTTTGGATGTGTTACTTTATACACAAAATCTCCGATCATTTGTTAGAATAAGTGCTCCGTGATGTATACATATCAAGTCTTCCGAACAGGCACAATTCTTTCCTTTACTTTAATTAAATCTAGCACACAATCTCTTTTAAATTGATCTTTTACTGTTGTAACATAACCGAATAGGTTTATTTAATAATATATATATTAGCTTTTTATCTTCATTTGATATTTCTTTATCATTAAAACTTACCTTATCTTTACTTGGATTTATCTTAGTTCCAAGTTCTGTTACAACTATTCCATTTACTTTTATCTTGCCTTCCAAAATATATTCTTCACATTTTCTTCTTGATGCTATTCCTTGACTTGCAAGATATTTTTGAAGTCTAATCAGTTCTTCCAAATTAATAAACTCCTTTTTATATTTTGCTAATTATTTTTGATAAATATATTTATTTTTAAAATAACCGCGTCAGCGAACAGGCGCGTAGGCGCCCAAACGTAGCGTAAGCGAAGTGCGATTGGAGCAACCTACCATTTTCTTTTTAATGGAGGTTGCGACAGCAAGGTTATTGAAAAAAATAAATATATTTATCAAAAAAATAATTCAAAAAATTCTAAATGCTTAGTTTTTTTAGCACTTCTTCAAAATATTTAGGAAGAGGAGCTTCAACTTTCATCTTTTCATTAGTACTTGGATGCATAAATTCAATTGACTTTGCATGAAGCATTTGTCCTTCCACACCAAATGGATTTTTTCCATTTGAATAAACCATATCTCCTACAACAGGATGTTTTATTTCTGACATATGCACTCTAATTTGATGAGTTCTTCCTGTATCTATCTTTATTTCTAGAAGCGTAAATCCATCATATCTTTTTAACACTTTAAAATGCGTTACTGCATTTTTCCCTGTTTTTGATACAGACATTTTCTTTCTGTCTTTTGTATCTCTTGCTATAGGCATATCAATTGTAGCTTCATTTTCACTGATTTCTCCTCTTACAAGAGCAATATATATCTTCCTAACTTCTCTATTTTTTATTTGATCACTTAAATTAATATGAGCTTTATCATTTTTTGCAACAATTAAAACTCCTGATGTGTCTTTGTCTAATCTATGTACAATTCCGTGGTCTTATCTCTCCTCCAATACCAGAAAGGCTACCTTTGCAAATATTCATAATTGCATTTACCAAAGTTCCATCTGGATTTCCATTTGCTGGATGTACAACCATTCCTTTTGGTTTATTTACAACTATTATATCTTTATCTTCATATAAAATATCTATTGGAATATCTTGTCCTTTTAAGCTTGTTTCTTTGGGCTTAGATTTTATTATTTCTATTTTATCGTTTAAAACTGTTTTATATGAAGGCTTTGGTGTATTTCCATTTACTTTTATATTTCCTTCTTCTAACATTCTCTGTGCTGCCATTCTTGATATTTCATTATCTAAAATAGTTATACATTTATCTATTCTTAATCCTTTATTTTCTTCTTGAATTATATATTCACTTTTATTCTTCTCCTGCGCCATCTCTTGCACTTAACCTCTCATAAAATACAAAATAATCATCTTTATATAACTGTTTATAATTTTCATCTCTACTTATTAGCATACTTAATTTTGAATTTGCATATGTAATAACGTGTGTTATTCCATATTCTTTAAACTTATCTTCATAATATACACCAATACTTGAAATATCCATATAGTCTGAAAATATATTACATCCCGGATTAAATTCTGGAGAATATAAATCAGCACGAGAATCTATGAATACTGGAATTCCTCGATATAATAAATAACTTCCGTAATTATAATCATTATATAATTTAACACCGAGTTAAATCTAATACTCCTTCTTCTTGTTTTTCCAAAATATAGTTAGCTGCTTCTACTGGATAGCTTTTTGCATCAATATAATCTGCATCTATTTTATTTTTAAATAACACATATGAGCACAACACGACAAGAAAAATTGTTATAAATTTTCCAGGAAGAGTAAGCATAATTTCAGTAAATTCTCTTACTCCATCTTTATCATATTTCGAAACAAGATCACATATTAATTTTGTTAGTGAAAATACTCCTATTACAAGTAGCAAAGAAAATTGTCTTCTTGCCATAAATGTAAGCATTATTAATCCTGATAGCATAAATAAATCTTTTAATGTTATTTTAGTATCTGTAAATATTAAAAGTGAGAATAATATTAAAAGTGAAATTATAACTCCATTGTTTTGCCAAAGTACTAATGGCTGATGTTCAGATATACTATGTGTTGTATTTCCTGTCATTAATTTAATTATATGTGTATAAGGTTCATTTCCTATTGGTGTTAATAGACCAGTTAAAAAGCAAAGTACCGCAATCAATATAAGCCATTTTGCTGCATCTCTTTTTACAAGCTTTACTTTATATGGGTTTTCTTCTCTTTTTTTATTGATTTCTTCATGTTTTTTCAATCTTTCTTCAGTTTTTAATAGTTTTTCTTTTAATTTCTCAATTTTTTCAGTATTATTTTCTTTTTTAGATAATTTGTCAATTTTATGATTTATATTACGTATTTGAAGCTTATACGTAATATTTGAATTTCTTAAAACAACAATTAAATATTCAGCAATATATGGCATAAAGAATATAAAGAATACATAGAATACTGCAGCATGTAAATTAGCAATCAGTGTGCTAATTACCATTAATCCAAGTACGTATCTTTTCTTTTTTGTATCTAAAAAACATTCAATAAATAGTATCTCTGTTACAAACAATATAAATGTAACAAGTTGTGCACGTGCAGCTATAAAGTCTCTCATTAAAGCCATAACAGCTATTGTTAGAATAAATGAAAATAAATTATTCTTATTTATCTTTAAATTTGTAACATATAACATAATTCCTAGTATAATACTTAATACAACAGTTGATATATATACTCCTGTCATTCCACCGCATAGAATATATTAAATAAATTCCTGTATCATATAACCAATGCGGATATGTATATTTTAAATCTGTCCATGCAAATGCATCTTGTCCATCTATTCCATTCTCGATAATATGCTGTCCTGTAGCTATTGTATAATATGTATCGTTTTGTAATGTTTTTGGTGCAACTGCAAATGAAAATATCATTATACAAATTACAGCAAGTATATTAAATACAATTTTAGTTTTTTTATCCATTTTTATCCTTTTTCCCTTCTACTTTTTTAAGATAGCAATTATAGCTTTTATAGTCTTTCCTTCTTCTCTGTACATCTTTTCATGTTCTGTTTCTATATTGTTCTCAAATATATTCTCTTTATATAAATCATAGGTTATTGCTTTTATTTCAAATCCTGCCTCAGTTAAATATTTAATACTATCTTCAAATAAACCGTCATCATCTGTTTTAAAATAGATTTCTCCTTCTGGTTTTAAAAATTCTTTATATGAATTCAATTGTCTAACATGTGTAAGTCGTTTCTTTTTATGTTTTGGTTTAGGCCATGGGTTGCAAAAGTTTATATATATTCTATCAACTGTGTCCTCTTTTGACATAAACATAAGAATTCTTTCTATATCATGTCTTGTGAGTATTATATTATTTGGTTCTATATTTTTATCCTTATACGCTTGCTCTATATTTCTTTTGCTTAAGCCAAGCATTGCATCAATTAAATCAACAGCAATATAATTTATATTAGGATTATTTACTGAAAGTTTAGCAATAAATGCTCCTTTTCCACACCCAAGCTCCATATGGATTGGATTATTATTTTTAAATTGTTCATGCCATTTTCCTTTTAATTCTTCTGGATTGTCAATGTAAAATGGGCAACTTTCTAGTTCAGGTCTTGCCCATTTTTTATATCGTATTCGCATAAATGAGCTCTCTTTCTTTTTTGTTAAATTAATTTATATAATTTTATTTTATTAAACTTATTATTAACTTTAACTATAATATTCAACTCCTGATTCAAATAGCTTTTGATCTGGATTTCCTGGAATATTTTTAGTAACTCCTCTATAAGATCTTTCTGAATGTCCCATTTTTCCTAATATTCTTCCGTCTTTACTTGTAATTCCTTCTATAGCAAGCATAGAACCGTTTGGGTTATAGTCTATGTCATATGTTGCATGTCCATTTTCATCAACATACTGTGTTGCAATTTGTCCATTTGCTTCTAATTCTTTTAGTACTTCTTCACTTGCAACAAATCTTCCTTCACCATGTGACATAGGTATCATAAATTCTTCTCCAAGTTCTACTTTGTTAAACCATGGAGATAATTTTGAAACTACCTTAGTTCTTGCTATCATAGATTGGTGTCTTGCGATTTCATTAAATGTAAGAGTTGGCATATCTTTTGTCATATCTAAAATTTTTCCATAAGGTAATAATCCGAAGTTTTACTAGTGCTTGGAAGCCGTTACAAATTCCAAGTATTAATCCATCTTTTTCATATAAATGTTTATTTATAAGCTCTGTAAGTTTTGGATTTCTGAATACTGAAGCTATAAATTTTCCTGAACCATCAGGCTCATCTCCTGCACTAAATCCTCCCGGAATCATGATAATTTGTGCTTCTTCAATTTGTTTTGCAAATGCATCTATTGAATCTTCAATATCATTTGCCTTTAAGTTTCTAAATACTTCTACATTTGTGATAGCACCTGCATCAGTAAATGCTTTACTTAAGTCATACTCGCAGTTTGTTCCTGGAAATACTGGTATAAATACTCTTGGTTTTGCAAATTTTGTTTTTGCTACAAGTTCACATTTTTTATTACTTAAAATATCCTTGCATGTAAAGTCTTTTCTACTTGTTTTTGTTGGGAATACCTTTTCAAGTGGTTCTTTCCAAATATTAATTAATTCTTCTAAGTCTAATTCTTTTTGTTCTACTTTTATTTTCTTTTCAGATATTGTTTTTCCTATAGTTTCCAATTTTGGATTTTGAACATTCTCTTCAAGTTCTAATACAAATGTATTATACATTGGCTTAAATACATCTATTTCCTTATCAAATTCAAAGCCAATCTTATTTCCAAAGCACATTTTAGAAATTATTTCTGCTAATCCTCCATCTCTTACTGTTGAAGCAGATAGAACTTTTCCTTCATCTATCAATTTATGGACTATTTCATAATTTTCTTTTAAGTCTTCAAAATCTGGTAAAAAGTTTTCATCAATTTTTGTTCTTAAAATTGCAACTTTTGAACCTACATTTTTAAATTCTGCAGATACAACTTTATCTGTATCAACTGTTCCTACACAGAAAGATACAAGTGTTGGTGGAACATCAAGCTCATTATATGAACCAGACATACTATCTTTTCCACCTATTGCGGCTATCTTTAATTTTTCTTGTACATAATAACTTCCTAGTAATGCTGCAAAAGGTTTTCCCCATCTGGTTCCATCTTCTCTTAGTCTTTCAAAATATTCTTGAAGTGTAAGCCAAGCCTTTTTATAGTCTCCTCCTATTGCAACATATTTTGAAATAGATTCTAAAACAGCATATACAGCTCCATGGAATGGACTCCAAACAGCTATTTTAGGATTATATCCATATGTCATAATTGTTCCTGTTTTTGTATAACCTTCAAGTGTTGGAATTCTTGCACACATACCTTCTTCTGGAGTTAATTGATATTTTCCTCCAAATGGCATGAGTACTGTTCCTGCGCCTATTGAGCCATCGAATCTTTGTACTAACCCTTTTTGAGAGCAAACATTCAAATCTTGCAAAGTTTCAATCCAAGCTTTTTCTATGTCTTTGTTTTCAGTTTTTTGATTAAAATAACTGTTTTCGAATGATGGTTTTGTAATCTTTACATTTGCCTTTTTTACATCTCCGTTTGTATTTAAGAACTCACGGCTAATATTTACAATAAGCTTATTTCTCCAATACATTTTTACTCTAGGTTCTTCAGTTACTTTTGCAACAATTGTTGTCTCAAGATTTTCTTTGTCTGCTAGCTTCATAAATTTTTCGCTATCCTCTTTTCTTACAACTACAGCCATTCTCTCTTGAGATTCTGAAATTGCAAGCTCTGTTCCATCAAGTCCTTCATATTTTTTTGGAACTTTATCTAAATTTATCTCTAATCCATCTGCAAGCTCTCCGATTGCAACTGAAACTCCTCCTGCTCCAAAGTCATTACATCTTTTTATTAATCTTGTAACTTCTGGATTTCTAAATAATCTTTGAATTTTTCTTTCTTCTGGTGCATTACCTTTTTGAACTTCTGCTCCACAACTTTCAAGAGATTTACTATTATGTGCTTTTGAAGATCCAGTTGCACCTCCGAAGTCCGTCACGTCCTGTTCTTCCACCTAAAAGTATTACAATATCTCCGAGGAACTGGTTCTTCTCTTACAACATTTTTTGCAGGAGCAGCTCCAACTAAAGCTCCTATTTCAAGCCTTTTTGCTACATATCCTGGATGATATATTTCTGCAACTTGTCCAGTTGCAAGACCTATTTGGTTTCCATATGAACTATAACCACGTGCTGCTTCATTTGTTAACTTTCTTTGTGGAAGTTTGTTTGGAAGTGTATCTTCTATGGCTGTTCTTGGGTCTCCGCATCCTGTTACTCTCATTGCTTGATATACGTAAGTTCTTCCTGAAAGTGGGTCACGAATTGCTCCTCCAAGACATGTTGCAGCACCACCAAAAGGTTCTATTTCTGTTGGGTGGTTATGTGTTTCGTTTTTAAACATTATTAAATAATCTTCTTTTTTGCCATCTACTTCAATTTCTGCCTTTATACTGCAAGCATTTATTTCTTCTGATTCGTCTAAATCTTTAAGTACACCTTGCTTTTTCAATTCTTTTACAGCAATTGTTGCAATATCCATTAAGCAAATATCTTTTGCTTTCTTTTCTTCATATACATAGTCTCTTGTCTTTTTATAATCTTCAAATATCTTTTCAAGTAAGTCCCATTCTATGTCTATTTTCTCAAGCTTAGTCATAAATGTTGTATGCCTACAATGATCTGACCAATATGTATCTATCATTTTCATTTCAGTCATAGTAGGATCTCTTTTCTCTTCATCTCTAAAATATTTCTGACAGAATTTTAAATCCTCTATGTCCATTGCAAATCCATATTTTTCATAAAATTCTTTTACATTTTCATCTGTCATTGAAATAAAACCTTCTACAATTTTAACATCTTCAGGTTCTTTCATCTCATCTTTTAATGTATCATGTTTTTCCAAAGTGCATTCTCTTGAATCTACTGGGTTTATTAAATATTTCTTTATTCTATCTACTTCTTCTTTGCTTAAATTTCCACTTAAGACATATATTTTAGCAGACTTACAAATTAATCTTTCTCCTGATGTTATAATTTGTAAACATTCTGATAAGGAATTTGCTCTTTGATCAAATTGTCCTGGTAAGAATTCTACGCCAAAAACAATATCTCCATCTTCTGCTTTATATTCATCTTCATAGCAGACATCTACTTGTGGTTCTGAAAATATTGTATTCTTAGCTTTTTTAAATACTTCTTCACTTATTCCTTCAACATCATATCTGTTTAAAATTTTCAAATTTTTTAAGCTTTTGATGTTTAGATTTTCTCTTAGATCATTCAAAATTTCTTTTGCCTCTACATCAAATCCTTCTCTCTTTTGTACAAAAATTCTTCTTACCATTTTACTTTTCCATCCTTTCAAAATATTATTTTGTATAATAAAATTCATTATTTTCTTTATATGTTAAATAATACTCTCCTAAATTATTTAAAACTTGTTCTAATTCTTCTGCTTTCTTTACATTTCCGTCATTATCTACAAAAACTTGCTCTTGCTCATTATATATTTCAACATAATCATCATGAATTGAAATGAATGCATTTTGCATTGTAATTATCTCTTCCATGTTTTTAGAAAACAAAGTAATTTGATTTAAGTCACTATCTTCAGCTTTTATAATTTTTTTATCGCTTAATCTACTTACAGCATCATATTTAAAGTCTATATATTTATTATTTTCTCTATCAATAACTCCCAAGCCTTGACCATTTTTATATGCAATAAAATATTTATCAAATGCATAATCCATATATAAATACTCATTATTTATTAAGGTATTTCCGTGATTTATCTATTATTCCATACAAGCTTTCTTTATTAATTGTAATATAACATTTTTGTTCATCTATTTCTTTCATGCTCGTAAAATCTGTTTCTACTTCTTTACCTTTTTTATCAAAATATTTATCGTCTTCATAATCTCGTGCACATATATATATTCCATTAAACTTTACTGATTTATACTGTATTGGAAGAATGACTTCACCACTTAAATTCAACACTCCATAATTATCGTTTCTTTGAACTCTAACCAAATCTGTGTCCATATTATATGAAATAGATTGATATTCAAATCCGATTTTCTCATTTGCATTTTGCATAAGTCCATATTTACCATTTTTTGATGCAATTAAATATGCATCCCTGCTTTGTATATTTAAAATTCTACTAAGTGTAGAATAGTCAGTGTCTAAGATTTTTTTCCATTTACAATCTATATATCCATATCTATAGCCATTTTCTGTTTTGTTTTTTACAATATAACCAGATTTTTCATATTCGTCATTTTGGGTATATTTGTCTCCTTCAATTTCATCATATTCAAATGGAATTAATTCTACCCCTTTATTATTTATTACTCCATATTTACCATTTTTTTTGGCTAACATCTCGCCTTCTTTATATTTAACAGAAGCAATTTCTTCATAAATTGCTTTAGTAATTGTTTTGCCTTCAAAGTCAATTAAACCATATTTATCATTTTCCTTATATTTAAGTACACTTTTTTCATAAGGGAAATAACTTCCTATGCTATCTAATTCAATAGCTTGTACATCACTAAATTCTTCTAGAATTTTTTCACTGTTTTCATTTAAAATTTCTCTTGTTCCACTTTCGTTATAGCATATAAATACTGCTTTAGTAGGATTTGGAATAATAACATTTGAATATTGAGTTTGTACTAGAATATCTCCAGATTTATTTATTACTCCATATTTTCCATCTACACATAATGCAAAATATTTGCAATCAGATAATTCTATTTTTTCTATTTCATATTCTTTATCTTTTTCTGTAAAATAGTTCAAAGCAAAAATTGTTCCAATTATTCCTACTATTATTGCAATAGCTATAAATATTATAATTATGACTTTTTTATTCATTTGTAGCCTCTTTTCTTTAAAATAAGATAGCAAGAACAAAGGGCGAAAATCGCACTTTGTTCAAATAATTTCTATATTTTTAATAAGAATAATAGTGACTCATAAACCAAGATGTGTAATCAAATGCTTCATGAGTTTTTGGCATTCCATAATCTACCCCATATGTTTCAACTCTAATACTTGAAATAACTACATCTGTAGCTGGTTTTGAAGTTTGAGTTTCTTCTCCTGTTTCTTCATCTTTTTCTACCGCAAGTTCTACCTCTGAAATTTTATCAACTGTTTCCATTCCGCTTATAACTTTACCAAAAGCTGCATATGAGCTATTTAATCCTGGAGAATCAGCCAAGCAAATGAAAAATTGGCTTCCGCCTGAGTTATATCCTTCTTCTAATATTTCCCCTGCATAATCAGATCTGGCCATTGAAATAACTCCTCTTTCATGCTTTACGTAATTATTATATCCGTTTTTTGCAAATTCTCCAACTATTCCGTATTCTTTATCTGCTTCAGATCCTTTTTCAATACTGCTATCAATAGCACTTAATGTTGGCCCTCCAGATCCATCTCCTTTTGGATCTCCACCTTGTATTACGAAATCTTTTTCTACTCTGTGGAATATTAGTCCATCATAAAATCCATTGTTAGAAAGCGCTATAAAGTTTTTAACTGTATTTAATGCATATTCTGGATATAACTCTATAACAATTGGTTCCTCATAACCTTCTACTGTAATTGTTGCAACTGGATTTTGTACCTTTTTAGTAATTTTTTGTATGTAACCAAAAACAAGTACTCCTATTGTTGCAATAACAAGTAAAATAGCTACTAACATAATAATTGATTTTTTCTTCATTTTAAGTTCCTACCTTTCTCATATTTTAATAAAACTTAATTTTTATGATTATGCATGCTTTTTTAAATATCTTCTAGCCTGTAATAACTTTTTCCTTCATATTTATGTGGCTTAACGCTAATTATTTCTCTTGTTTTAAAATTTATAATTACATCTAATTTTGCATTTTTAATTTCTAATTGCTGTTGTAAAGCTTTTTTTGAAAAATACCTGTAAATAGTATTTGTTCCTCCGTTTAGATATAATTCTCCATCACTCGTAGTATTATAATCTTTTCCAGTTACTCTTTTTAATGTTCCTACAGCTGCCGAAGAAGAAGTTATATTTTGTCCTAAAACTTTTCCATTTAATGTAATATATGATGTTTCACTTTCTAAATTCATCTTCTCATGTATAACATCAACTCTTCCTTGAATCTGTTGTAATTCATAAGAAAAAGTCTGTAATTGTACTTCATCCGCAGATGCTGTTCCATACGTTATTCCAACAGAAGCAAGTATGACCATAATGATTACTGTAATTAGCAGTATTACAAGCGTTATACCTTTTTCACTTTTAAGCATTTTATCACCTCATTGGTTATTTAAATTTTTTCTTCTGATTTTTATGCAAGTCCAGCAGCTATCATTGCATCTTTAATATTTTTCACTCCTATTATATCTAATTTGAGCTTTTCTTTCAATAGTTTTTTATTATTTTCTGGAATTATGCATTTTTTAAATCCTAGTTTTTCTGCTTCTTTTAATTGTTTTTCTATCATTGAGACTCTTCTAACTTCACCAGTTAATCCGAACCTCCCCAATTACTACAATATCATTTGCAATTGGCTTATTCTTATAGCTAGAACACACACTTAAGATAATTCCAAGATCAATTCCTGGTTCATTTATTTTTATTCCACCTACAACATTTAAATATGCGTCTTGATTTGAAAGTGGAATTCCTGCTCTTTTTTCTATCACTGCCATAAGAAGTGTTAATCTATTGTAATCTATTCCATTTGCAGTTCTTCTTGGAAATCCAAATACTGTCTGTGTTGTAAGAGCTTGGAGTTCAACTAAAAGAGGTCTTGTTCCTTCTATAGTGCTGACTATTACAGAACCTGCTGGATTTTCTAATCTTTCTGAAATTAGTATATCTGATGGGTTCATGATCTCTTGCATACCTTCACCCTGCATTTCAAACATTCCTATCTCATTTGTAGAACCAAACCTGTTTTTTACACCTCGTAAGATTCTATATGCAAAATATCTTTCTCCTTCTAGATATAGAACAACATCTACCATATGTTCTAGTACTCTAGGTCCTGCAATATTTCCGGTCTTTTGTAACATGTCCTATTATAATTGTTGTAACAGCTTTATCTTTACATATTCTCATTACTCTTGCTGTAATTTCTCTAAGCTGGCTTGTACTACCAGGAAGTGAATCTATTTGATCTGAATATATTGTTTGGATAGAATCTATAATTACGAGTTTTGGTTTCCTTTTTTCTATTTCTGCTTCAATTATATCTATATCTGTTTCCCCAAAGAACAATATGTTGTTTTTCTCTATTTTTAATCTGTCTGCTCTTATTTTTATCTGTTCTGCTGACTCTTCTCCAGAAATATATAAAACTGTTTCTTCTGTTTGCACTTTATCACAAATTTGAAGTATTAAAGTAGATTTTCCGAATTCCGTGGTTCTCCGCCAAGCAGAATAAGAGATCCATCTACCAATCCTCCTCCAAGTACTCTGTCTAGTTCTGAAAATCCTGTTGACATTCTTGTTATTCCTTTTGCTGCAACATCTTTTAGTCTAATTGGCTCTCCTGTTTCTTTATTCTGCCTTTTATTTTCTACTAGTTTTGTATCTAATTTTTGTTCAAAAAATGTATTCCATTCATTGCATGCAGGACACTTACCTAGCCATTTTGCTGATTCATAGCCACAATTATTGCAAACAAATACGGATTTTTGTTTTGCCATTTTTTATATCATTCCTTTTGGTTTTAATATATTTTAACTTTATTATATAAAATTTAACTACGTAATATTGCTCCAAATTCTTTTCCTGTAAGTTCTACTATCTTTTCAAGTAATGGGTTTATTTCCTCATCTGTTAATGTTTTATCTTGTGAGCTAAATGTCAATGAATATGCTAGGCTCTTTTTACCTCTATCTACTCCTGCCCCTTCATAAACGTCGAATACTTCTACATCTTTTAAGTTAGAACCGCAAGCTTTCTTTATAGCTTTTGCAAGTGATAAAGAGTCAACTTCTTTATCTACAACAAGTGCTATATCCTTTTTAACACTTGGGAATTTTGATATTTCTTTGTATTTTGGTTTTCCTGTCTTTATTTCAAGCAATTTATCAATATTTATTTCGCATACAAATACATCTTCATTTGTAACTTCTGGATGTAATTTTCCAATTATTCCAAGAACTTTACCGATTTACATTAATATCTGCTGTTTGCCCTGGATGAAATTCTTTGGGCATATTCTTTGGAACTACAAAACTATATCTTCCTTCATATCCTTGGCTATTTAAAACTTCTTCTACGATTCCTTTTATTATAAAGAAATCTACATTTCTCTTTTCATTAATTCCTGTATAAAATTCTCCTGTCATAAGCATGCAGAGTTTCAATTCCTCTCCATATTCTTCTTTTCTTTTAAAGAATCCTTTTCCAAGTTCAAATATTGACACATCTTTGTTACCATGTGCTACATTATATTCATATATTTTATAAAGTGAAGTAATTAAAGTATATCTCAATGTATTTCTATCTTCACTCATTGGGTCTAAAAGACGAACTGCCTCAAACTCATCTTGTGTAAAGTTATTTACTTCTTTATCATTTATAAGTATGTATGACAAAGTTTCATTTAATCCTAGAGCTATCATTTTATTTCTAATACTTCTTAATTCTCTATTATAGCTTCCTGGAATTGTTGGTACCTCTGGAAGTCTTCCTTCGATATTATTTACTCCATAGATACGTCCTACTTCTTCAACCAAATCTTCTTGAATATCAATATCAATTCTTCTTCTAGGTACTGTAACTGTAATTATATTTCCATTTGCAGTTGCTCCAAAATCTAATCTTCTAAATATATCTAAAGTTTCTTTTAAAGAAATATTTGAGCCAAGTAAGTTATTTATCTTATCTAAAGAAATATCTATTTTTTTATCAGCTTTTTCTATATTATCATATACAGCTGTTCCAGATAGTATCTTTGCATTTGCATATTTTTCAAGAAGTGTGCACGCTCTTTCAACTGCCATATATGTTCTATTTGGGTCTAATCCTTTTTCAAAACGATTGCTTGCTTCACTCCTAACAATTTTCTTTGAAGTTAATCTTACTTTTACTCCATCAAAAATTGCAGCTTCTATTATTACATTTTTGGTCTTTTCTTCTATTTCTGTATCTAATCCGCCCATAACACCAGCAAGCCCAATTGCTCTTTCTCCATCAGAAATTACAATATCATCTTTACTTAAGGTTCTTTCGATGTTATCAAGTGTTGTTAGTTTTTCTTTATCTTTTGCCATTCTAACTTCTATTT
Organism: uncultured Clostridia bacterium; assembly: GCA_947584805.1. Taxonomy (GTDB): domain Bacteria; phylum Bacillota; class Clostridia; order TANB77; family CAG-508; genus JAAWPK01. The sequence goes on from CANPWU010000012.1 coordinate 30,522, forward strand.
TTCCGTTTTAAAGTATCAGCATCATAGAAATGTAAAGGCTGACCTGTTTCTAGCATAACGTAATTACTTATATCAACAACATTATTAATTGGTCTTATTCCAGATGCTATAAGTCTATTTTTAATAAACTCCGGGCTTTCTTTTATTTCTATATCAACGGCCTTTTTTGCTAAAAATAATTTGCAATTATCTGTTTTTATATCTAATTTGAAGATATCATTTACATTTTCTTTTTCTTCTTTGTGCGATAAATCTATTGTCTTAACTTTTTTATCATATAGTGCTCCAATTTCATAAGCCATTCCAAGAATACTAAGTAAGTCTCCTCTATTTGCTGTTAAATCAAAGTCAATTACTTCATCATCTAATCCCATATATTTTATTGGGTCTTCTCCTAATTTTGCATCTTCTCCTAAAATATGTATTCCTTTTTTATCTTCCTCACTTTGGAATTTGCTATCTACGCCAATTTCAGATAATGAGCAAATCATTCCATTTGACTCTTGCCCTCTAATAACGCCTTTTTTTATCTTAACTCCACCAGGAAGTTCTGCTCCAGCTAAAGCAACAATAACTTTTTGCCCTTTAGCTACATTTGGTGCACCGCATACAATATTTAATACTTCTTTTCCAACATCTACTGTGCAAACGTGTAAATGGTCTGAATCTGGATGCATTTCACATGTTTTTACTTCTCCAATTACAAGACCAGTTGCTGTAATCATTTTTCCTGCCTCATCATATTCGTTTCCAATAGATGTCATATCTTCTGCAAGTTTATTTATATCTACATCAACATCGACATAGTCTCTTACAAAGTTTTTACTTAATTTCATATCTATTCTCTTTCCTTTCTTTCTAGCACATTAGACAATTTTAATTTGTTACTTTCTATATATAAATTAAAATTGACTTAAAAACCTTACATCATTTGCATAAAGATAACGCATATCAGGTATACCATATTTAAACATTGCAATTCTTTCAAGTCCAAGGCCAAATGCAAATCCTGAATATTTTTCAGGATCATATCCACACATTCTAAGTACATTTGGATGTACCATTCCTGAACCTAAAACTTCTATCCATCCAGTTTGCTTACATAGGTTGCATCCTTTGCCTCCACATTTAAAGCAAGATACATCTACTTCATATGATGGCTCTGTAAATGGGAAATAACTTGGTCTAAATCTTAACTTTGAGTTTTCTCCAATTATTTTTTTAGCAAAAATTTCAAGTGTTCCTTTTAAGTCAGCAAGTGAAATGTTTTTATCTATTACCAATCCCTCTGCTTGTGTAAATTGATGAGAATGTGTTGCATCATCTTCTCTTCTGTATGTCTTTCCGAGGACATATCATTCTTATTGGTGTTTTTTCTGTGTTTGCAAGCATTGTTCTTGCTTGAACTGCAGATGTCTGAGTTCTAAGTAAATATTCGTCTGTTATATAAAAACTATCTTGCATGTCTCTTGCTGGATGTCCTTGTGGAAGATTCAAGAGTTCAAAGCAAAATCTATCTGTTTCAAGTTCTGGTCCAGATTCTACAGTATATCCCATTGAAACAAATAAGTCTTCTATTTCCTCTATAACACTATTTACTGGATGTTTTGTACCTTTTTTTACTTTAGTTGCAGGAAGTGTAATATCTATTTTCTCTTTTTCTAATTTTCTTGTAAGTTCTAATTTTTCAATTTCTTTCTCTTTTTCCGAAATTATTTCTTCTATATGGCTTCTAACTTTGTTTGCAAGACTTCCAATAACTGGTCTTTCTTCTTTTGAAAGATTAGCCATATCTTTTAAAACATTTGAAAGTTCACTTTTTTTACCTAAATATTTTATTTTTATTTCGTTTAAAGTTTGTTTATCTGCTATTTTTTGAATAGCAAGTTTTGCTTCTTCTTCTATCTTTGCAATTTTTTCTTTCATAACGCTAAACTCCTTTTCTATTTAATCTTTTTTATAATTTCATCTAAAGTAGCAGTTTCTTGTTCTCCTGTTATCATATTTTTTAATGTGACTTTTCTTTCTTTTGTTTCTTCTTCTCCTAGAACAATAACATATTGAATATTTAATTTATCTGCATACTTAAATTTAGCTTTTAATTTCTTATCTTCTAAATAAGTTTCTGTATTTATATTTTCATTTCTTAATGCATTCGCAACTTCTAAAGCATATGTAATTTCTTCATTTGACATTGGAGCAACTAATACTTTTGAAATTGATCTTTTTTCTTGTTTTAAAATATTTTCCTTCTTCATTTGATAGAAAAATCTTGTAAGTCCAATAGAAATTCCAACTCCTGGTAGTTTTTTATCAGTATAGTATTCTGCTAAATTTTCATATCTTCCTCCAGAACATACACTTCCAATTTTTTTGTAATCATTTAAAAATGTCTCATAAACTGTTCCGGTATAATAATCTAGACCTCTTGCTATTGTTAAATCTACTGTAAAGTTTTTCTCTGGAACTTTATTTTTTCTTATTCCATTTATTACTTCTTCCAATTCATAAATGCCTAAATTAAATGTTTTGGTTGTAATTCCTAAATCTTTTAATTTTTGTATTTTTTCATCACTATTTCCTGTAATTTCAATAAATTTCATTATTGTATCTATATCTTTTTCAGGTACTTTTAATTCTTCCAGTTCTTTAATTACATTTTCTTTTCCAATTTTCTCTATTTTATCAATTATTCTTAAAATGTCCCCTGATTTTTCATTCAAATTCAAACTTTCAAATAAGCCATTTAATATTTTTCTATTATTTATACATATTGTAAAATCTTCAAATCCTAAAGTTTTAAAGGTTTCATATATAACGCTTGGAAGTTCCGCATCATACATTAAACTTAAAACTTCGTCTCCAATTATATCTATATCACATTGATAAAATTCTCTATAACGCCCCGCTTGCGCTTTTTCTCCTCTATATACTTTTCCTATTTGATATCTTTTAAAAGGAAAGCTGAGTTCTCCCCCATATTCTGCAACATATTTTGCAAGTGGAACAGTTAAGTCAAACCTTAATGCTAAATCATTTTCACCTTTATTAAATCGGTAAATCTGTTTTTCAGTTTCTCCACCAGCTTTTGCAAGCAAAACTTCTGCCGATTCAATAATTGGAGTATCAAGTGGTAAAAATCCGAATTTTTCATAAGATTTTTGTATTTTTTCTTTTATACTATTAAACTCAATCTGGTCATTTGGAAATAATTCCATAAAACCAGGTAATGTTCTTGGTTCAACTTTCATTTTCTCACCTCAAAAATGTAAATATACTTCATTATTATATATTAAAATGCTGTAAATTACAAGGCTTTTTAAATAAAAATATAATAAAAAAGCACCCTATTCTCAGGATGCTTTTGTGCTTTATTTTAATTCTTTTCTATTGTTTTGTATTGTTTTTAATGTTTCCTCTAATACAGTTTCAATTTTTTCAAGTAAGCTATCTGCATGTTCTTTAGTTCCATTTGAAATTTCTCTTGCCATCTCATTTGCGGTTTCTATTATTTCAGCTTTTTGTGCATAAGCTTTTCTTGTTATCTCATGTTCATCTATCATTGCAATTATTCTATTTTCTGCTTCTTTTACAATATCGTCTGCCTCTTTTTGAGCTTCTATAAGTATTCTTGTTCTCTCTTCTTTTACCCATTTGGCTTGCTTTAGTTCTTCTGGAAGTTTTATTCTAATTTCTTTTATCAAATCTAAAAAAGCCTCTTTATCAATAATACCTTTATTCGTAAAAGGTACTGTTTTTCCATTTTCAACCATTTCTTCTAATGTTTCTAATAATGTAAATATTTCCATACGTTTACATTTACTCCTTTCGGCTTAAGAAAACTAATGTAACTCTTCCATATTTTCTTAAATCTTTAATCTCTGCAAATTCTTGAATACTTTCTATATATTCTTTTTCTCTATCTGTTTCAAAAACTATAATTCCATCTTGTTTTAGATTATCATTTTGAATAATTATTTTTATTGCTTCTTTTCCATAATCTGTTTTATATGGTGGATCTAAAAAAATTATATCAAATTTTCTACTTTTTACATCTTCTAAAGCTTTTTTGTAATCTTTATTTAAAGTTTCAATACTTTGCTCAAAATGAGTTTTTTGGATATTTTTATTTATAATCTGCATAGCTTTTCTAGAACTATCACATGCTACCGCATATTTTGCTCCACGACTTATACTCTCTATTGCAAGTGCTCCACTTCCAGAAAATAAATCTAATACGTCTGCTTCATAAATATATCCTTGTATAATGCTAAATAATGCTTCTTTTACTCTATCTAATGTAGGTCTTGTATCTTCTCCTTCTAAAGTTTCAAGTTTTGTACCTCTAGCTTTTCCGCTAATTATTCTCAAATCTATACCCTCTTTAACTCAATATATATTTTATAAAATTATTTTTATAAGTCAATAGTTTTTACTGAAATGTAATAGAAATTTAACAGTTCTGTAATATTATGTATATGTATTATATATTACATTTTTAAATTTAGCAATATATATGACTATTTTTAAAGAAATGTGTCTAAATATATTAGTTATCTAGAGAATAATTGAGAGCTTGAAGTTCATCCAAGCTCTCTTAAGTGAAAAGAATTATATATATTTTTTTATAAATATATATCAAATTTTATTTCGTCACTCCGACATCTAGAGCATTTAGTTTCAGTATAACCACATGTAGCTCCTGAACCGCTTTTAGTTGTTTTTCCACATGATGAACAATTTCCCCATAGTACAACATTTCCCTTCTCTCCATGTACTGGGCATCTGTATCTGTTCCACGTTAGTGTCTTGTTACCGCAGGTACCACAAGAGGCCGTAGAACTTATACCACAGTAGTCAATAGCACGCGTGCAAGTAGTTGTGGTCCAATCATGACCACCATAACTACTCTTGTAATTAAGTTTAGCAGTCTCCCCGCACCTATCACACTTGTACTCCGTATATCCATCCTGGGTACATGTTCGATCAACATAACCTATTTGGATTGTATAACTATGTCCTTTCGCAGCTGTATAATCACCTCTCACCTGCGCTGTACACCAAGCACATTCCCAAACTGTATAGCCCTGGGCTGTACATGTTGGCTCAACAACACTTCTTTTGTA
>CANPWU010000013.1 GCA_947584805.1 uncultured Clostridia bacterium
TCAAATATTTTTTCTTGAAGCTCTCTTACAGTATAATTCGTTAAAATTTTCTTTTTCCAAGTATCATTAGGGTCAAAAATCTCATATTTATCTTCTGGTACTTTTTCGTCTTTTAGCATTATAACATCTGCAAGAGCATAACCTGTATCTTTAGAATAAAATCTACATACCTTTTTAAAGCTTGGATTTGTAATCTTATCCACATTGTTACTTATCTTTATTTTAGGTATTATTTTTCCCTCTTTCTCTGTTGCAACTAATTTATATACTCCACCAAATACCGGATCAGATTTAGCAGTAATTAGGTTTTCCCCAACGCCAAATAAATCTATTTTTGCGTCCTGATTGTTTAAAGATGTAATTAAATATTCATCTAAAGAATTTGTTGCACAAATTTTACAATTTTCATGACCTGCTTCATCTAATGCTTTTCTTACTTTTTTTGATAAATATGCTAGATCTCCGCTATCTAATCTAACTGCATAAGATTTTATACCTAATGGCTTTAATACCTCATCAAATACTTTTATAGCATTTGGAAGTCCTGAATTTAAAGTATCATATGTGTCTATTAATAATGTGCAGTTATTTGGATAAGTTTCTGCATATACTTTAAAAGCTTCATATTCTGTGTCAAAGCTTTGTATCCAGCTGTGAGCCATTGTTCCTGAGGCTGGAACATCAAATTTTTTAGCTGTTAATGTACAAGAAGTTCCACAAACTCCTCCAACTATTGCAGCTCTAGCTCCATATATTGCAGCAGATGCTCCATGTGCTCTTCTTGCTCCAAATTCCATAACTGGCCTTTCTCCTGCTGCTCTGACTATTCTACTTGTTTTTGTTGCAATTAAGCTTTGGTGATTAAATATTGCAAGTAATAGAGTCTCCAAAAGCTGAGCTTCGATTATTGGTGCTTTTACAGTAATAATTGGTTCATTAGGAAATATAACAGTTCCTTCAGGAACTGCCCATATATCACCAGTGAATCTTAGATTTTTTAAATATTCCAAGTATTCTTCAGAAAAAATATTTTGACTTCTTAAATATTCTATATCATCTTCATCAAATTTAAAATTTTTAACATATTCTATTATTTGTTCAAGGCCTGCCATAATTGCATATCCACCATTGTCTGGCACTTTTCTAAAAAACACATCAAAATATGCTATTTCATTTTTGTTTTCAACGAAATATCCGATTTGACATAGTAAATTCATAAAAATCTGCTAATAACGCTAATTTTTCATCCATTTTACACAACTTCCTTTAATATTATTATCTCTTTGGATGTAATGAATATAAATAATTTGACTCGTTCCTTGTTGGTCGACTCCTAAGAGGACTGTAAGAAACTTCGTTTCAACAGCCTCTAAGTCGCTTCCATGCTACGCGTCACTTCGTAAATTATTTATATTCATTACATCTACTATCATATAAACTAATTATCAATTAAATAATTTTTTCTTTCAAACGTATAACAAGGTATAGGTTTTCTTTTATGTTCTGAATTTCTAAATTTCTCAATTATTTTAGCTTTTGCTCTACTTTCTGTGTCTCCTAATTCTATCATTTCTGAAATTTGCTTATATGTTACTCCAAGCTTTTCTTCGTCTGTCTGTCCGCCAAGTCCATCATTTGGAGCTTTTTTTAGTATTTTTTCTGGCACACCTAAAATTCTTCCGATTTCAAGTACTTCTTCTACTGTGAAATTTGCAATTGGATTAAAATCAGAACTATTATCTCCCCATTTTGTAGTATAACCGAACCATTGCCTCAGAAAGATTTCCTGTTCCTATTACTAGATAATTCATGCTTTGAGCAATTGCATATAATGTTGTCATTCTGAGACGTGGTCTCATATTTATTAATGCTTCTTTACTCAAATTATTGTTTCCAAAATTTATATTTATTTCTTTCTTTAATACACTATATGTTTCGCTTAAATCTATTTTTAAAAGTTTTACTCCAAAAGTATCTGCAACTAGTTCTGCATCTTGAAAATCAGAAATTGCCGAATCACATGGCATAGATACAGCAAGAACCTTTTCTTTCCCAAGTGCATTACCTGCCATTGCAATAACGGTGGCTGAATCTTTACCTCCACTATTTCCGAACGACTACACCGCTTGCACCAGTTTTTTCTACATATTCTTTTATCCAATTCATTGCTCCATTAAGCTCTTTTTGTAATTTTTCACTATCCAACATTTTTTATTTTTCCTTTCTTGTTTAGGCTAACTTTTTGCATAGCTTTATATACATTTTCTTTTAGCTTTTCTATTTCTTGTTTTTTATCTTTTTGTATTTCTGGCTTAATTGGTTCAAGTATTGTAAGGGTTACGTCTGATTTTTTCTTAAATATTCTTCTAAATCCATTTGGCCTTCTAAATGTAAATACCATTGGTAATATGCTTACATTATTTTCCACAGCAAAATAAAAAGCACCTGATTTAAAATTTCTAATTTTAGTATAATATGGCCACAATGCTGCTTCAGGATAAAAATGTACAAAACCATTATCTTTTAATATATCACTCAATGCTTTCTTAAAGTATGGTTTATTTTTCATCTCGTGAGGTATTGGAATTGCCCTTAAAAGTTTAATAAGTTTTCTAACAAATGGGATTTTAAAGCTTTCTTCACGAGTTGTGTAATATACTCTTTTTTCATCTAGAGCTAATCCTACCATAGCACAATCAAGAATTAAAACATGATTAGATACTGATATTGCTCCACCTTCTACTTTTTGAACGTTCTCTCTTCCTTCTATTTTTAAATCATAAATAATTTTTGTAAGAAAAAATAGAATTGGAATTGCTACTCCATAATACAATAAATTAGAAAAGAAATTAAATATTTTGCTCTTTGGAACATATTTATAGTTTTCATCTATTTTAAAATCTAATGGATGCCAAACCTCTATAATATCTTCATTTTCATCATATATTTCATTTTTTTCAACTTCTTGTAATATTTCTTTCATTAATTTTCCTCTCAGTCTTCTAAAATCAATTCTGCAATTTTATCACATGTATCTCTATTTATATATTTAATCTGATTTTGCATCAATTCTTTTTGTAATTGTTCATTTTTAAGTAGAATCTTTGTGTTCTTTACAACTTCATTTAAAGTATTACATTTAATTGACATCTTTTTTTTACTAAAATATTCAGCATTATAATTTTCACATCCTGGAATTGGCATTGTATGAATTAATGGTTTAACAAATGTTGCAACTTCAGTTGATGTAAGTCCTCCGGGGTTTAGTGAGTACAATCTCACAAGCTGCCATATATTCGCTTAAATTATTTGTAAATGGGAGTGCTATTACTCTATCTGTATTTTTGTGCTCCTTTTTTATGTTTTCTAACATTTTTTTATTGTTTCCACAAGAAATAATAAAAATTACATCTTCTATTTCTTTTTCTAATTTTTTTATCATTTCTATAGTATTTCCAAATCCCATGCTTCCTGTAAGAATTAGAATATATTTTTTGTCTTTTGCGAGTTTTAAATTCGTTTTCGCAATATCTTTTTCTTCTTGCATTTTATAAGCTTTTGCAACTGGAATTCCATATGGAAGAAGTTTTGCTTCTTCTATACCTCTTTTGGTGAAATCTTTAATTAAATCTTTGTTTGGTATAATAAGAAAATCAGGATTTGTTTCTTCCCAAAAAGGTATGCATGTATAATCTGTTGCAATTGCGATAAATTTTATATTATGTTCTTTCTTTATTGCTGTTAATGCTTGTGCAGCAAAAAGGTGTGTTGTTACTATATAAGTATAACCATTTTCTTTTATATACGCATATAATTTTCTTTTATTTAAACTATTCAATCCATATACCGGTGATCTCAGATTAGTTTTTCTATATAATTCACCTAGTTTATATACATGTTTAAATATCTTTCCTTTTCTCTTAGTCGTTTTTATATATAATTTATTTATTCCATCTTTTAATTTATTATTAATAATTTCTAAATATTCAACGAAGTCGGCTTTAATTCCTCTTTCATTTAAATTTTCTTTTACTGCAAGTGCTGCTGAATTATGTCCTCCTCCTGTTCCACATGAAAGTATTAATACTTTTATATTTTTTGACATATTTATTTTTCCTATTCTTATATAACTAAATTAAATATACTGTTTTGTTTATTATATCGTTATTAATAAAAAAAGTAAATATTTTTATTCAATTTTATATTTCTATAAAAAAAGACTGCTTGCAATATAAGCTAAGCAGCCTAAATTTATTACATATCATCATCAGAATTGTCTTCTTCTAATTCTTGTTCATCATCTAAATTTTTTTCATTATCCTCTTCATCAAAATATTCTTCGCAATTGCAATCTTCGTCACATTCCTCATCTTCATTCCAATCAAGTTCAATTGTATTGCCACATTCAGGACATTTTATTTCACGATCTGTGTTATCTTCTAAATCTTCAACAAATTCTGTATTGCAATATGGGCATACGATTTCAAAATCGCATTCTGAAGAAGAAAATACTTCTTTTTCTAAATTTGTAATGATTTTTTCCATTTTAGTAACTTTTTTACAAAGTTCTTTTTCTCTATCTAGCATTACACTTAATTTGTTTACATTAAATTCTGCAAGTTTATCTAGTTCATCTAAAAATAGAATTGAAATATTATATATTTGTGATTTTATATATTCCAAATCATCTTTGTTTTTTATATTTTTTTCTATGTCATCTAAGATTTCTTTAAATCTTTTCTTTAAATTCGCCATTTTTCTAAAAAACTCCTTAAACTCTTTCCATATACTCGCCAGTTCTTGTGTCTATTCTAATTATGTCTCCTATTTCTACAAATAGAGGTACACTTATTTCTAGACCATTCTCTAATTTTGCAGGTTTTCCTGATGTTGTAGTTGTGTTTCCACTAAATCCAGGTTCTGTATATGTAACTTCGAGCTCAACAAATATTGGTGGCTCTACTGAGAAAACTTTACCTTTGAAAGATAATGTTTTTACATTCATATTTTCTTTTATGTATTTTAAGCTATCTCCTATTTGTTCTTTATTTAATGGTAATTGTTCATAAGTTTCGTTATCCATAAAGTAATATAAGTCACCATCATTATATAAATATTGCATATCTCTTTTTTCTACTTCTGCTCCTTGTAATTTTTCTGATGGGTTAAATGTTCTTTCAATAACTGCTCCTGTTATTACATTTTTTATTTTTGTTCTAACAAATGCAGCACCCTTTCCTGGTTTTACGTGTTGGAATTCTACTACTCTAAACACTTGATTATCTAATTCAAATGTAGTTCCATTTCTTAAATCTCCTGCCATGTATACTTCTGCCATAAATTTTCCTCCTTTTAATTTTATCTCTTTTTATTATAATTAATTCTTATATATTTTATACTATTTTTTAAATAAAATCAATACTTTGGGGCTTATTTTCTAAATTAATACAAAATTAGTATGCTTTTTTTCTAAAAAAGTATACTAATTTTAATGTTATTTATTTGTTTTTAATACAAATCTATCTATTAAACTTGTATATACTATTAAATATGAAATAGAAATTAAAAATCCACCTAACACATCGCTAATATAGTGTACGCCTAAATATATTCTGCTTAATCCTATAGCAACAATTAATATGCTTAACATTGATATCAAACTCCATTTTATTTTTTTATTTTTTACATATTTATATATCAAATATATAAGAAATCCATAAAATGTCATACTTGCCATAGAATGCCCTGATGGAAAGCTGTAGCCATTTTCAATTATTAGCTTAATTCCTGATGGTCTAGGTCTTTGTATTATATTTTTTAGCAATGCATTTAATGATGCTTCAATAACTAAATTTAAACAAATTGACAATCCGATCTTTTTATCTTTTATGGCTAATAACAATATCATAGATATTAAAATTAAAATAGTTGCACTACCAAAATTTGTTATAAATATTGCTAACATTGTTATATTGTTTGAAATGAATTTAGGATTAATAATATCATTTTGTAAAATTTCTTTATTATATGCAATATTAGATAAAATTATAAATCCTAGTAAAGTTATAATTAATATTATCCATTTTAAATTCTTAATTAGCCTTTGTTTAAATTCTTCGTTTTCTTGATTCATTAGTTTCTCCTTCTTATATATTGTATAAAGTATAATACATTATTTTAATTTAACATAGCTTTTAAAATTTATCAATACTTTTTTGTTATTTTAGAAACCTAAAAGCAGGAAACTAATTTTAGTCTCCTGCTTTTAGGTTGTTTAAGTTGTTTCTGTAAATTTACTTCTAACTTCTCTTACCTTTGAGTAGTCTTTTTCACTCGAATCAATTCCTTCAATTATTTTAAACCTGATTAACTCTATTGTTGCAAACCGATAATTTTTATCTGTCAGAAACAACTTTAAAGATTTCATAATCTTCCTCCTAACAATTGTTTTTCGAGAATTTATACTTGCCATTCTTATTTTAGTTCGCAATAGCTGCGACTAATTATGTTAATTATATCACATTTTTTATAAATTACAATAGTCTGATTTAATATAGCATATAAATTTTGGAGCCAATAGGGAGAATCGAACTCCCGACCTACAGGTTACGAATCTGTTGCTCTACCAACTGAGCTATATTGGCAAATTTAAAATTCTTATATATTATAACATAAAAATTTAAAAATTAAATACTTTTTTGAAAAAAATAAATAATTATAGTTTTTATATATAAACTTTCTCTTTTAATATTTTATTAGCTAATGATTAAATTAGTTGATTGTGCTTTACATAAATTTGACTTTTCAATAGAAATTTGTTACAATTAAAATGTTAAAATTACCGTAAGGAGGATTTTTTGATGAAAATTGGATTTTATGCAGGAAGTTTTGATCCTTTTACCAATGGTCACTTACATGTAATTACTAAATCAGCAGCTCTTTTTGATAAAGTTATAGTTGGTATAGGCGTCAACTCTGAAAAAACTCGTAGATTTGATAAAGATCTAATGCAAAAAGCTATAGAGCAAGTATTAGTTAATCGCAATTTAAATAATGTAATAGTAACATCATATGATGGTCTTTTAGTTGATGCTGCTATGAGTTATAATGCATCGTTTCTAATAAGAGGTATTAGAAATGGTATGGACTATGAATATGAAGAAAATATGGCCTCAATAAATGAAGAGCTTTCTAATTTAGATACTGTTTATATAAGAGCTGGACGTCTTGGAAATATTAGTTCAAGCATGGTTATGGAACTTCTTAAATATAATAAAGATGCATCAAAGTATCTTCCAAAAGAAATTTTAGAAATCGTAAAAAAATAATTAAAAAAGTGCACTTTAATGCTATTTAAAGTTGCACTTTTAAATTTTATCTTTTTTATTCTTCTTCAACATCTAATAATGAAAATATATTCGTATCATTATTTAATTTGACAATATTCATAAGAACTCCTTCTCCCACAACGTTTCCACCTAAGTTCTCTATTGCATTACTGATAGCTTTCATAGTATTACCTGTTGCATATATATCATCAATAATATAAAAATTCTTATTTTTATATCCATCATTTACTAATTTAGGAAGTTCTAGTTTGTCCGTTCCATATTCTTTTTCATATTCAAATACACTTTCAACTGTTGTTGGTGGCAATTTTCCCTTCTTTCTAACTGGAATGCATCCTATATTTAATCTATCTGCAACAGCTACTCCAAATAAGAATCCTCTTGCTTCCGGTGCAACAATATAATCTATATTTTTTTCTTTTAATTCTTCCTCAAATTTATCAATTATCTCTTTGAGTACTTCTTTTTGTATAATAACTGGCGTTATGTCTATAAATTCAATTCCTTCAATTGGGAAATTTTTTTCAGTTCTTATATTTAGTTCGTTTTTTAGATTATTTTTTAATACCTTCATTTTTAAATCATTCCTTTCATGAATTACAAATTTATTCTATCATATATATTTTCTATTATCAACAAAAAAATACATATTTTATAATTGGCATCCATATACTAAAGTGAAAGGAATTTTTATATGAATAAATTTTTAAAAAATGTTTTTTATTTATTTTTACCACTTGTTTTAGGTGGAATTGTTGGATTTATAATATCAAAAAGTATTGATTATAATTCATTAATCCAGCCACCTTTTGCTCCACCTAGTCTTGCTTTTCCAATTGCATGGACTATAATTTACTTTTTAATGGGGTTATCATATTTTCTTTACAAAAAAAATTCAAATTCTAATGATAAACAAATTCCAATAGTTTATTACTTACAACTATTTGTAAATCTTGCTTGGTCTATAATATTTTTTAGTTTAAAATGGAGATTATTTTCTTGCTTTTGGATAATTTTTCTTGTTTTGCTTGTTTCTTATCTTATTTACTTATTTTACAAGGAATATAAGGTTTCTGCATATTTAAACATTCCATATCTTCTTTGGATAATCTTTGCAACATATTTAAATATTGGAATATATGTATTAAACTATACCTAAAATTAAATTTTCCACTTACTTATTTTCTAAGTTAAGTGGATTTTTTAATGTTCAATAATTCTTCCATAACCTACAACAGTTGTATTAGAAGAAACATCTTTTAGAATAGTACTATTTGCTCCTATTTTTACATTATCGCCAATTTTTATTGGTCCTAGGACTTTTGATCCTGCTCCTATCATAACATTATTACCTATTTTAGGATGTCTAATCACTTTATCTTTGCCAGTTCCTCCAAGAGTAACATCATGATATATTGTACAATTGTCACCAATTACAGAAGTCTCGCCAATTACAATTCCCATTCCATGATCTATGAATAGTTTTTTACCTATTTTTGCTCCTGGATGTATTTCAATTCCTGTAAAGAATCTTCCAATTTGAGATATTAATCTTGCAAAGAAAAACAATTTATGCATATATAAAAAATGAGCTAATTTATGAAAAACTAATATATGAAAACCCGGATATAACAAAACAGCTTGAATTATGCTATTACATGCTGGATCCTTTGATCTTATATTTTTGGCATCTTCATAAAACTCTTTTAGTAGTCTAATAATCATCTTTTACCTCTTTTAATTGTTTTATAATTTAAACATTCTATATATATGATATTAAAAAATAATAAAATTGTTCTTATTATTAGTTTGCATAATTTTGCTTTTCTTGGTTTAATTTGACTTTATGTTGATTTGATGCTATAATATAAGTATATAAAGCACCAGCTAAAGCTGTGTGAAATACATTTTAAAAAGGAGTGCTACACAATGACAATGAACACCCAGATCTCCGAGGCTATGGTAGGTCATGCTGACCTGGTTGGCACCGAACTCAGCAGAGAGCAGATCAAGGATTTGAATGCTCGTATGAGTAAGACAAATTCCCCTTTCTGCATTTTGACTGCCGCAGTTTCCATCATGGGAAGCTGCAACGAGGACGCCAATCTCTTCATCAACATGATCGCGAGCGGCCACGAGTACAGCCCCTTTGAGATGAATCTTCCTCTCAAGGGATCCATGGCTCGTGACAGGATCAACAAGAGGCTTCACGATGCCATGACCGCAAAAACGTCTGCTCCCTTCGATGCCATGCAAGCTTTCTTCCAGGAGATTGCGGACTGCTGCACCTTTGGTCAGCCTGTCAAATTTCCTCAGAAAGCTGCACCGGCTGAAGAGGCCAAGGAGTAATGTGGCAAAACTCCAAAACGGGAGGTTCTATTTATTGAACCTCCCGCTTTTTATATATCTTATTTAATTGTACCATTCAAATTCCCAATCTTCTATTTTTACTGTATCTCCTTCTTTGATTCCGAGTTTTCTAAGCTCATCAAAAATTCCACTTGTTTCCAAACGTTTTTGCAAATAATGCATTGACTCTCTATCTTGTATATTTACTCTTCTCATTATATTTTCTACTGCTGGTCCTTGTACAATATATTCATGTCCTTGTACTTCTACTTCAAAATCTTTTTCATCCTTTTCGAGTGTATATACTTTTCTTTCTTCAACTTCTATTAAATCATCTTTTGGTAAATCTTTTAATATTTTTGATATATAGCTCATAAGTTCTTTAATGCCTTGTCCAGATGTTGCAGATATCTTAAATAGCTTCATATTTTCTTTTTTAGCCAATTTTTCAAGCTTCGTATATAATTTCTCATCTTGCATAATATCTGCTTTATTTGCCACAATTATTTGCTTTCTTTCACTTAATTTTTTATTGTACTTTTTAAGTTCATTTTGTATTGTATAAAAATCTTGTTCTGGATCTCTTCCTTCTGTTCCTGATACATCAATAAAATGTAAAAGAAGTCTTGTTCTTTCTATATGTCTTAAAAATTGCAATCCAAGTCCTACACCTTCACTTGCACCTTCTATTATTCCCGGAATATCAGCAATAACAAAACTGTCTCCATATTCTGTTTTAACTACTCCAAGATTAGGAGTTAATGTTGTAAAGTGATAATCTGCAATTTTAGGTGTTGCAGATGTTACAACTGATAAAAATGTTGATTTGCCAACATTAGGGAAACCTACTAGTCCTACATCTGCAAGTAGTTTTAATTCTAGTATTACTTCAAGTTCTGTTCCCTTTTCTCCATCTTCTGCAAACCTAGGAGCTTGTCTTGTTGATGTTGCAAAATGTGAATTTCCTTTTCCACCTTTTCCGCCTTTTAAAATAAGTTCGGCTTGATTCTCTTCTGACAAGTCTGCAAGGACTTCACCTGTTTCAGCATTTTTTATTACAGTTCCTCTTGGAACTTTTATATATAAATCATCTCCAGATTTTCCATAGCAGTGGCCACCACTTCCATTTTGTCCGATTTTCTGCTTTGAATTTTCTCTTATATCTAAAATCAATAAGGGTATTTAAATCTTTGTCTACGACAAAATAAATACTGCCACCATTTCCTCCGGTCTCCTCCGTCAGGTCCGGCCGTGCCGCTACATATTTTTCACGCCTAAAGGTAATTGCACCGTTTCCTCCGGTCTCCTGATTTAATTAATATTTTAGCATAATCTGTAAACATATAGCCCCCTAATCTTCAAAATAATCAAGCATCATTGCTTTTTTTACTCTTTTCATTGTCTTCTTTGCTTCTTCTCTTGCTTTTTCAGTTCCTTCTTTTAGTATCTTATCAACAATTTCAGGATGTTCTTCATAATATTTTCTTTTTTCTCTAATTGGTTCTAATTCTTTGTTTATATTTTTAGCTAGTTCTTTTTTGCAAGCTACACATCCTCTTTTACCTTCTTTACATTCACTGCATACTGCTTTGCATTCTTCATCTGTACTAAATAATTTGTGATAGTAATATACCATACATACATTAGGATTTCCTAAATCATCTTTTTTTATTCTGTTTGGATCTGTTACTGCACTCATAACTTTTTTATTAACTTCTTCTTCAGGATCTGACAAATATATTGCATTCCCTAAAGATTTTCCCATCTTTTCATTTCCATCTAAGCCTTTTATTCTTTTACTATTTGACAAAACTGCTTCTGGCTCTTTTAAAACTTCTCCATATATACTATTAAATTTTCTTACTATCTCACGGCATTGTTCAATTAATGGAAGTTGATCTTCTCCAACTGGAACAAGTTCTCCATTAAAAGCAGTAATATCTGCAGCTTGGCTTACAGGATAACCTAAAAAACCATAAGTTACACTTTCTCCAAATATTTCTTTTTTTTGTGCTATTTCTGTCTTAACAGTTGGATTCCTTTCTAACCTAGCTATTGTAACTAAGTTAGAATAAAATACTGTAAGCTCTGCTGTTTCTGGTACAAGTGATTGGATATATATAGTTGTTTTTTCAGGATCAATTCCAACTGACAAATAATCTATTGCAACTTCTCTAACATTTTTTCTAACTTTTTCAGGATTATTAAAATTATCTGTTAATGCTTGAACATCTGCAATCAAAATATATGGATCATATATTCCTTCATTTTGCATTTTCACTCTATTTTTTAAAGACCCAAAGTAATGGCCTATATGCAAACGACCTGTTGGCCTATCACCTGTAAGTATTCTCTTTTTTTCCAAAACCTTCATCTCCTTTTTGTTTTAAATTATTCATTACAAATAGTTAAATTAAGTAATCAAAAAATAGAGTAAGGAGCGCTGGAATGTTTTCGCTGTTAGGAATTGTTTAATTTTAAGATGAGGGATGTTCACAGCTTGACGTGAAAGAGGCTCATCTTAAAATTTTACAATTCCTACGAGAAAATCAATGACAAAGCGAGTGAACGACATTTTTTGATTACTTAATTTATTTTATTTCATATTTTCTTTTTCAATTTCAGAAATCAAATTAATCCTTGCTTCATGTCTTCCGCCCTCAAATTCAGTTGCTAAAAACATTCTTAATATGCAAATTGCTTCATTTACTGTTATATAATCAGCGCCTAGTGCTAAAACATTTGCATTATTATGCATTCTTGCAAATTTTGCTGTTTGTTCTTGATAGCAAGGAGCACATCTTACTCCTTTGAATTTATTTGCACACATAGACATTCCAATTCCTGATCTGCAAATTAAAATGCCCATATCTGCTTTTTTATTTGAAACATCGCTTGCAACTGCTTTTGCAATGTTTGGGTAATCAACACTTTCTTCTGAAAAGCATCCTTTATCTTCAAAAGGAATTTCTTTTTCATTTAAGTATTTCTTTATCTCCTCTTTTAATTTAAATCCTCCATGATCTGCTCCAATTACTATCATATTTTTTCCTCCTTATATTTTAATCTCTTGCAAAATTTTTAATTTCTTCGCAAACTTTATTTATAAATTCTTTTGCATTCATTTGTCCAATGTCGCCTTGTTTTCTTGAGCGAACTCCTACTGTTCCATTTGTGGCTTCCTTTTCTCCAACAACTAACATATATGGAACTTTTTCCATTTGAGCTTCTCTAATTTTATAGCCTATCTTCTCATTTCTATCATCTACTTCTACCCTAACATTTTTATCCATTAGTTCTTTTTGTATTTTTGAAGCATATTCTAATTGATTATCTGATATTGGTAATATCTTTACTTGTACTGGTGCAAGCCATAATGGAAATGCTCCTTTAGTTTCTTCTATCAAGAATGATAAAAATCTATCAAATGTTCCAAGTATAGCTCTATGAATTACAACTGGTCTATGTGCTGCCCCATCTTCTCCAATATATTCTAGTTCAAATCTTTCAGGTAACAAGAAGTCTAATTGGCATGTAGATATTGTTACATCATGTCCTAAAGCAGTTTTAATTTGAACATCTAGTTTAGGTCCGTAAAATGCAGCTTCTCCTTTAGCTTCATAGAAATCCATTCCAAGTTCTGTTAATATTTCACGAAGTTCGCTTTCTGCTTTATTCCACATCTCATCATCATCAAAATATTTTTCTTTATTCTCTTTATCTCTTAAAGATAATCTGAAAGAATAATTTTCAAATCCGAAATCTTTATATACTGAAAGTATTAAATCTACTACTTTTCTAACTTCTTCTTTTATTTGATCTGGTCTTACAAAAAGGTGAGCATCGTTTTGACACATTTCACGAACTCTCTCTAATCCACATACACTTCCACTATCTTCAAATCTAAAGTCATGTGCAAGTTCTCCAATTCTTATTGGAAGTTCTCTATATGAATGCATTTTGTTTTTATATATTAGCATATGGTGTGGGCAGTTCATAGGTCTTAAAACAAGTTCTTCTGTATCAATTTTCATAACTGGGAACATATCTTCTTTATAGTGATCCCAATGCCCGCTTGTCTTATATAAATCTACATTTGCCATTGAAGGTGTATAAACATGTTTATAGCCAAGCTTTACTTCTTTATCTTGTATATATCTTTCTAGTAATCTTCTGACAGTTGCACCATTTGGTAAATACATAGGAAGTCCTGAGCCAACTAATGGATGTGTCATAAATAATTCTAAGTCTTTTCCTATTTTTCTATGATCTCTTTGTTTTGCTTCTTCAAGTGCTTGCATATATTCATCTAAGTCACTTTGTTTAGGGAAAGATATAGCATAAATTCTTTGTAACATTTTGTTTTTCTCGCTACCTCTCCAATAAGCTCCTGATGAAGATAATATTTTAATCTTTTTAATTTTTCCAGTACTCTCTAAGTGAGGTCCTGCACAAAGATCTGTAAATTCTCCTTGTTTATAGAAAGAAATTTCTTCTCCTTCTGGTAAATCTTCTATTAGTTCTACTTTGTATGGCTCATTCTTCTCTTTCATAAAAGCAATTGCTTCTTTTCTTGAAAGAGTATATCTTTCTATTTTTAAGTCTTCCTTTATTATTTTATTCATTTCTTCTTCAATTTTTAACTTATCGTCTTCGGTGAAAGGGGTATCCACATCAAAATCATAATAAAATCCATCATCTATTGAAGGACCTATTGCAAGTTTTACATCTGGAAATAATCTCTTTATTGCTTGTGCCATAATGTGTGATGAAGTATGCCAATAAGCTTTCTTTCCATCTAAGCTATTATCAAATGTAAGAATTTCTACATTTGAATCTTTTTCTAAAGTATATCTTAGATCACGTACTTTTCCATCAACTAATGCTGCTGTCATATTTCTTGCTAAACCTTCACTTATATTTTTTGCAAGTTCTAAGCAAGAAATTCCTTTTTCTACTTCTTTTTTACTACCATCTTTTAAAATTACATTAATCATATCGTATACCCCCTATATTTACTTGTATTTTATAATTATACTACAAAGGGTTTATAAAATCAATAAAAATAGTTTAAAAAAAGAGTGCCTTTTGCACTCTTTAATTTATTTTAAAATTCACAATTTTTTGGCGTTCTTGGGAAAGGAATTACATCACGAATATTTTGCATACCTGTAACATACATGATCGCTCTTTCAAATCCTAATCCAAATCCACTATGAGGAACACTTCCATATCTTCTTAAGTCTTCATACCACCAATAATCTTTTTCATCAAGACCGAATTTATCAATTTTACCTTTTAGTACTTGTAAATCATCTTCCCTTTGGCTTCCACCAATTATTTCTCCAATTCCAGGAGCTAAAAGGTCAGCTGCCGCAACAGTCTTTCCATCAGGATTTTGTTTCATGTAAAATGCTTTAATTTCTGCTGGATAATCGGTAACAAATACAGGCTTTTTGAATATTTTTTCGCTTAAATATCTTTCGTGCTCTGTTTGTAAATCTATTCCCCATGATACCTTAAATTCAAATTCATCGTTATGCTTTTCAAGTTCTTTTACTGCATCAGTATATGAAATTCTTCCAAATTCAGAATTTAGAACATTATTTAATCTTTCAAGTAATGTTTTATCAACAAAATTATTAAAGAATTCCATTTCTTCTGGACAATTATCTAAAACATATCTAATAATATATTTTAGCATGTCCTCTGCTAAATCCATATCATCTTTTAGATTTGCAAAGCATATTTCAGGTTCTATCATCCAGAACTCTGCCGCGTGTTTAACTGTATTAGAATTTTCTGCTCTAAATGTTGGTCCAAATGTATATACATTTCTAAATGCAAATGCATATGTTTCAACGTCTAATTGTCCACTAACTGTTAAGTGTGCTGGTTTTCCAAAGAAATCTTTTGAATAATCAACATTTCCATCTTCTGTTTTTGGTACATTATTTAAATCAAAAGAGTTTACGTTAAACATTTCTCCTGCACCTTCACAGTCACTTCCTGTAATTAATGGAGTATGAACATATACGAATCCTCTTTCTTGGAAAAATTTGTGAATTGCATAAGATAAAACTGAACGAACTCTAAATACTGCGTTAAATGTATTTGTTCTAGGACGTAAATGTGCAATAGTTCTTAAATATTCAAAAGTATGACGTTTCTTTTGAAGTGGATATTCGCTATCTGCTAAATCAATTACTTCTACTTTAGTCGCATGTATTTCAAAAGCTTGTTTAGCTCCTTCTGTTTTAACAAAATTTCCTGTAACAATAATTGATGAACTTATTGTAAGCTTGCAAACCTCGTTAAAATTAGCAAGCTTTTCATCAAATACAACTTGTATGTTATTAAAAAAGCTTCCATCATTTACTTCTAAAAATCCAAAGTTTTTTGAATCTCTAACAGTTCTTACCCAACCTGAAATTTGAACTTCTTTTCCATAAAATTTTTCTGGGTTTCTAAATAACTCTTTTATAATTACCTTTTCCATAAAAATACCATCCTTCCAAGGATAAATTAAGTTTATATAAAATTTCTATATTTTGTTTTATTAAAGTTTACCCTTTTATTGCATTAATTTAATCAATATTATATAAAAAAACTTTGCATAATTCAAGTAAATTTTATAATTTTTATCTTTTTAGCCTCAATGCATTAAGTATAACCGTTATGCTGCTTAGCACCATTGCAAAGCTTGCAAACATTGGATTTATCGAAATTCCAAATGGTTTTAAAACTCCAACTGCAATTGGAATCATGAGGAAATTATAGAAAAATGCCCAGAACAAGTTTTGATTTATATTTCTTATTGTTCTTTTACTTATATCCATTAATTTAACTATACTCATTAAATCAGAATTTGTAAGTATTACGTCAGAAGAATCCATTGCAATATCTGTTCCTGTATTTACGCTTACACCTATATCACATGATGTTAAGGCAGGACTATCGTTAATTCCATCTCCGCACATCATTACAAACTTGTTTTCTTCTTTTAATTTCTTTATAGTATTTGCCTTTTCGCTAGGTAAAACATTTGCAATTACTTTTGTTATTCCTATATCTTTTGCAATAAATGAAGCTGTTTTTTCATTGTCTCCGAGTGAGCATTATTGTTTCTATTTTATTTTTATTTAATGTAGATATAACTTCTTTTACATTTTCTTTTACAATGTCGTTTATTCCAATAATTGCAATTATTTTTTCATTTTCTACAACATATACAATACTATTTCCTTTTTCTGATAAAGCTTTTTCATCTTCTTTATGAGTATTTTCTATGCCATAATTTTCTAGCATTTTTGAATTTCCTAAAAGAATCTCTTTTCTATCTACTTCTGCCTTTATTCCAAAACCTGCAATATTTTCAAAACTACTTACTTCTAATTTTTCTAACTTGTTTTCGTCTAAATAATCTGTAAACGCTTTTCCTATTGGGTGTGTAGATTTTGCTTCAATGCTTCCGTACTATTTGCATTAAGTTTTTTTCTTGAATATCAGAATAATTTATAATTTCAGATACTTTTAATTTTCCGTATGTTAAAGTTCCAGTTTTATCAAAAACTATTGTATT
Source organism: uncultured Clostridia bacterium (assembly GCA_947584805.1). Taxonomy (GTDB): domain Bacteria; phylum Bacillota; class Clostridia; order TANB77; family CAG-508; genus JAAWPK01. The sequence continues at coordinate 17,281 of CANPWU010000013.1, forward strand.
TACTTTTTGTGCATTCTCTAATATCTCGCTCTTTTTTATGAGTATTCCGATTTTTTGCGCTATATCCTTCTGCAATTACAATTGCAAGAGGTGTTGCGAGCCCCAAGCTACATGGACAAGCAACAACTAAAACTGTAACGAAAGTAGTTATTGCATTTTCTATTCCTTGACCAATAAGTAAATATACTATGAACGTTATAATTGCAATTGCAATTACAGTTGGAACAAATACTCCAGAAACCTTATCTGCAATTTTAGCAATTGGAGCTTTTGTGTTGCTTGCTTCTACAACTAATCTTACAATCTCTGAAATTGTACTTTCTCTGCCTATTCTTTCAGCTTTGTATTCTATATATCCGTCATAATTTATGCTTCCTGCAATTACTTTATTTCCTATATCTTTTGATACAGGCTTACTTTCTCCAGTAATAAAAGATTCATCTAAGTGTGCTTTTCCAAAAACTATTTCACCGATCTACTGCGATTTTTTCTCCAGGTCTTGAAATTACAATATCTCCTTTATTTATTTCATCAAGAGTTACTGTTTTTTCTACTCCATCAATTTTTATAACTGCAGAATTTGGTGTTATTTCTACTAATTTTTGTATAGCTTCTTTTGTCTTATCTTTACTTATTCCGTCAATATATCTTCCAAGTTTTATAAAATATATAACTATCGCAGCTGATTCAAAATATAAATTCATAACCTCATGGTGATTACCTGAAAATACAAGATACATATTGTATAAGCTATAACCAAGACTTGAAATTACTCCTATTCCAACTAATGTATCCATATTAGGTGTTCCATGAATTAAATTTTTATATCCGTTTTTTAATATGTCAAAACCATACCACAAAAATGCACATGTAAGTAGTAAAAGACATATCATATAATTTGTGCTATTTGTATGTGGGTTTAAAAATTCAATGCTAGGCAAATTAATCATATGTCCCATAGAAACATACATAAGAAAAATCGCAAGTATAGTAAATATTATAAATTTTATTGTTTCTTTTTTGCTTTGCTTTTCTAACTTTATTTCTTTAAATTCACCTAATGATTTAAATCCTGCTTGTTCTACAAATTTCTCTAAATTTTCTATATTTAGCAATTTTTCATCATATTCAATAGTAGCATTTGCCATTACTAAATTAACACTAGCAGATTTTACTCCATTTTGTTTATTTAAATATTTCTCGAGTCCGTTAGAACAAGCTGAACACGTCATACCATCAATAGCAAGTATTATCTTTTTCATATGACGAATCTCTCCTTTTTATCTCTTTACTTCATAACCAATATCTTCTAATTTCTCTTCTATTACTTTTTGATCTACATCTTTATTTAGAGTTACTTTAACTGTTCCATCATTATGATTTGCTATAACTCCTTCTACTCCATCTATTGTTTTTACTGCATTTTGTACTCTGTTTTCGCATCCTGTGCACATCATTCCTTCAATTTTTATAACTAATTCTTTCATAATTTATTTTGTATGATAAATTTAAATTATCATACGCTCCTTTCTTTAAATATTAATATTATTACATAAAAGCAAATAGCCTATTACTACTTGCCTTTATATTTATTATTTTGATTAAACTTCAATTAGTTCATATTCTTTATTTCCAATTCCAAGATCATAAGCAGCATCTATTGTATGTGTTCCATGTCTTGAATTTATTCTTTCGAGTAAGTGGTCTCTTCCTGGATCATCTGATTTTTTAACTAAATCTATACACGCCATATCTATTGCTACTGGATCGTTAGACGCAAGTATTCCAATATCTTTCATGCAAGGGTCTTCTGCGACACTGCAGCAGTCACAATCTACTGACATATTGCACATTACATTAATATATGCTATATTATCTCCAAAATATTTTACTACTGAAGATGCAGCATCTGCCATAGATTCTAGAAATTTAATTTGGTCAGTTCTAAACATATCTTCATATGAGCCATTTGCTCCTGCACAGTGAATATATCTCTTTCCTTTTCCTGATGCAACTCCAATTGATAATTGCTTTAGAGCTCCTCCGTATCCTCCCATTGGATGTCCTTTAAAATGTGAAAGAACTAACATTGAATCATATTTTTCTATATCTTTTCCAACATAATTCTTTTTTATAACTTTTCCATTTGGAATTTCTAGAACTTTATCAGGTCCTTCAGCGTCCATAATATCAACATTAAAATATTTTGACCATCCATGATTTTCCATTAACTTTACATGCTTTTCCGTAGTATCTCTTTCTCCGTCATAAGCAGTATTGCATTCAACAATTGTTCCTCCGAAGTTTTTCTACTATTGGTTTTACAAATTCAGGTCTAAGATAATTTTGGTTTCCTTCTTCTCCTGAATGTATTTTTATAGCTACCTTTCCTGGTAACTCTTTTTGTAACATTTCAAACATCTTCACAACGTTTTCTGGGGTAATTTCTCTTGTAAAATATACTTTAGATTTTTCCATAAGATTCCTCCTTTTTATTATTATTTATATATTTAATTTTTACATTTTTTGTAAACTATATACCAGATATATTATATAACTTAAAATCTATTTTTTCAATCTGTAATAACTTTATTTTTTTATCTAATCCTCCTGCATATCCGAGTTAAGTTGCCATTACTACCGTATTACCCTATGGCATGGAATAATAATCGATATTGGATTATGCCCGAACTGCTTGCCCGTATGGCTTGGGAAGACATAGTTCTTCTATCTTGAATTTTAGCTAGTTCTTTTGCAAGACTTCCATAAGTTGTTAGTTTGCCATATGGTATATTACAAAGTAATTTCCAAACTTGAACTCTAAATTCTGTGCCTATAGGTTTTAATGGAAGTTCTTGAGGTTTTGGTTTATTTCCATTAAAATATCTATCTAGCCATTTCTTCGCATCATTTAAAATATGCAAATCATTTTTCTCTATTGATTTTTCTAAGAAACTAGCTCCAAAATATTTTTGGCCTTCTATCCAAAGCCCAACAATATTTTCTTCATCACTTGCAATAGTTAAAACTCCTAAAGGAGAATTATATTTTGTGTAATAGACCATAAATATGTTTACCTCAATTTACATTATTTTTCCTCCACCGAAGAACTATATCGTCTATGTAGAATACTGCAGATTGTCCTGGTGTTAAGGCTCTTTGTGGCTCTATAAATTCTACTTTTATTTTATCTTCTTCTTGAACAATTTCTGCCTCTGCAGATTTAGTAGAATATCTAGTTTTTACCTCTACTTTCATCTTGTCTTTTATATCATCTACAAGTAATAAATTAATATCTTCTACCATTATTTCTTTTTTATATAATTCATTTTCTTCTCCGAACTATAACTTGATTTTTTTCTTTATTAAATCCTATAACAAATAGCGGTACTTTATATGAAATTTTTAAGCCTTTTCTCTGTCCAATTGTATAGTTATATAGTCCTGTGTGTTCTCCTAAAACTTCTCCTCTAGAATTTACAATTTTACCGAGGTTTTGGTTTTATACTAGAATTATTTTCTAAAAATTTTTTATAATTTCCGTCAGGTACAAAGCAAATATCTTCGCTATCTGGCTTATTTGCAACCTTCAAATTATTTTCTCTTGCAATTTCTCTTATTTCTTCTTTATCCTTAAAATCAGCAAGTGGGAAAACTATATGTTCTATCAATTCTTTTGGCATATTCCATAATACATAGCTTTGATCTTTTCTTCCTGCTTTTGATTTTTTAAGTACCCATCTTTTATATTCTTCGCTATACTCAGTTTTTGCATAATGACCTGTTGCTATATAATTACATCCAAGTTCTTTTGCTTTTTCATACATGAATCCGAATTTCATATACTTATTACACTCTATGCAAGGATTAGGTGTTTTACAATTTGCATAGCAATTTATAAAGTCATCTATTATGTATTTTCTAAAATCATCTTTATAGTCATAAGTAAAATGAGGTATTCCAATAGCATTACATACATTTTTTGCATCAATATATGTATTTACATTGCAACAACTACTTCCTGCAAAAAGTTCTAAAGTTGCTCCTATTACTTCATATCCTTGATTTTTTAGCAAAAGTGCTGATACACTACTATCAACCCCTCCACTCATTCCAAGTAAAACTTTTTTATTTTCCATATTCACCTCTAATTACAACAATTATTTGTCCCTTTTCCCTCATTTTCTCTATTTTCTAGAATTTTTTCAATTGTATGCCATGCAAGAAGTGCACATTTTACTCTAGCTGGCATATTAGAAATATTTTTAAAAGCTATCGCATCTTCTAATATTTTTAATTTTTCTTCGTCTGTTTCTTCTCTTTTTATCATGGCAATAAAAGTCTTTATAATTTCTTTTGCTTCTTCTATAGTTTTTCCTCTTAAAGTATCTATCATAATTGAGGTCGAAGCTTGAGAAATTGCACATCCATGTCCAGAAAATGCCATATCCTCTATTACATCTCCATTTAACTTAAGTTCTAGAGTTATTTCATCACCACAATTTGGGTTATGTCCTAATTCTGCATAATCTGAGTTTTCTAATTTCTTTTTATTGTATGAATTCATACTATGTTCCATAATTAAATCATTATATATATCTTCCATTTTTATTTCACCTTTTAATTAATAAAAATAGATTAAACATATAACAGGTTAGTTATTATATGTTTAATTTTTGCTTTTACTCATTTTTGCTTACCAAAGATGCTATTAACTTGGACCTTTCTGTCATACTTTTCAGTTCTCTTGCGATTACCTTTTTTGCATGATTGATGCACACATCATCATCTTTCATGGCAACAAATAAAGTTTCAAAGTCCTTTGCATTGTCATCATGGCAGAAAGTTGCAATAGCTTCTTCGAAAAGGTAAGCATAGTAAAATCTAACTTCTTCAGATGCCACTCCGCTAATTTTGCATATAGATACAAGCTTTCCATTATTGAAAGTTATATTATAGCTAGTATGAGTGAAGTGACATTCAGTGTGTATTACTGTCAATCTGCATTCCTCCTAATAATTATTATGGATTAAATTAGTGTAACTAACCTGCACTAATTATTACAGTTTTATTTCTCTCTTGAGAGCTTTTTTCATATTATATAATAAATTTATGTTTAATTCAATGTTTTTTAATTATATTGCTTACTCAATATACTTTTTAAACATATCATGTGCTTTATCCAGTGCTTTAACTAATCTATCTATATCCTCTTTAGTATTATAGATATAAAAACTTGCACGGCACGTAGAATCTATTCCAAGATATCTCATAAGTGGTTGTGCGCAATGATTTCCTGACCTTATGCACACACCTTCCCCGTCTAATATACTTGCTACATCATGCGGATGAACTCCATTAATATTAAAAGATATAACTCCAGAATGATTTTCTTCATTTTTTGTTAAATATAATGTTAAATAATCAAGCTTTGAAAGTTCTTGCCTTGCATAAGAAATTATTTCTTTTTCTATTTCTTGTATCTTATCATATCCTAATGCTTCAATATAGTCTATTGCAGCTCCAAGTCCTATGACTCCTCCAACATTTTGCGTTCCAGCCTCAAATTTATTTGGAAGTGGTGCAAATGTTGTATGATCTTCATATACATATTCTATCATGTCTCCTCCCATCAAAAAAGGATTCATTTCATTTAATAGTTCTTTTTTTCCGTATAAAACGCCTATTCCAAGAGGTGCAAGCATCTTATGTCCGTGAAAATACTAAAAAATCAGCATCTAAATCTTGTACATCTATTTTTATATGCGGAATACTTTGTGATGCATCAACTACAACAACTGCTCCTTTTTTATGAGCAAGCTTTATTATTTTTTTTACATCATTTACTGTTCCTAAAACATTTGAAACATGAGTTATTGCAACAATTTTTGTTTTATCTGTGATTTTCTTTTCTATTTCTTCGTCTGAAAGTTCAAAATTTTCATTGATATACATATAATTTAGCTTGCATCTAGTAATTTTACTTACCTTTTGCCAAGGAACTAAATTAGAATGATGTTCCATTATTGATAAAACTATTTCATCATCTTGTTTTAAATTTTCTAATCCATAAGAATATGCAATTAAATTTAAACTTTCTGTAGCATTTTTTGAAAATATTATTTCTTCTCTATGTTTAGCATTAATAAATTTTGCTATTTTATCACGAACTTCTTCATATTTTTCAGTTGCTTCTATGCTTAAAGAATATGCTCCTCTATGTGGGTTTGCATTATATCTTTCATAATACTCTTTTACAGCATTTATAACTGAATATGGTTTTTGAGAAGTTGCTCCACTGTCTAAGTAAGCAATGTTCCTATTTATTAAAACTGGGAAATCATTTTTTATATCTTTCATTTTTAATCTAATCTCCTATCAATTTCATATAAAATTTCATTTTTGATTTCTTCATATTTTATCTTTTCGAGTATTTTATTAAATCTTGCTCTAACTAGTAATTTCATAGCTTCTTTTTCACTAAAGCCACGGCTCATAATATAAAATAGCTCTTTATTTCCTACCTTTCCGGCATGCAGAACTATGATTTCCTTCTACATCTTCTTCACTACATAGTAGCATTGGAAGTGCAATACTTTTTGCTGTATCAGAAAGTAACATACAAAATTCATTTTCATTTCCTTTTGCTTTTTTACTTCCTCTTTTAAAATCTATTGTTCCTTTAAAATGCTTTCTGGCTTTATCTTTTAATGCCCCTTGCGCTTCTATTTCTATTTCTGTTTTTTCTCCTCTTAATTCTCCAATATAATTCAAATCAAAAAGTTCTTCATCTTTTCCTAGATATATTGTATCAATATTATTCTTTGAAGCTTTTCCGAATTAAATTTGAATAATAATTTGTTATGCTGTTTTTTCCTCCAAGATCTATAAGTAAATAATTTAAATTAGCATTTTCTTCAAGTTCATTTTCTACACTTAAAAAATTTGTAGATTTTATATTTAATAAATTTACAATCATAATATCAATTTGAGAATTTTTTTCAGCTTTAATTCTTATTGAGCTATTTTTATACGCTTCACTTTCACCATGTGATTTATATTTTATAATAAAACTTGCATTGCTTCCTTCTTTTGCAATTATTTCAATGTTTTGAATTAAAGCAATACTATCTTCATCAAACTCACAAAAAATAGTAATAGGTTCTTCTATTTTATCTGATACAACTATCTTCAAATTACTATTTGATTTTTCATTTAATTCATTAATAGCATTTTTCCCAACACCATATTTAAGATTAGCTTTACTTGGATTATTATCTGCAAAAACACCTTCCGGAATATTTATCTCAATATTCTCAAAAGTTTCTGTTCTTGCTTGTAAATTTATATCATCGATTTTAATATTGTTAATATTAAAATTTCTAGCAGTTCTAACAGGTGTTTCATTTAACGTTAACATTTTTTATTTCTCCCTTATTTATACTTTTATTCTATTGCAACTTATAAATAAAATAATTTACGCAGTGACGCGTAGTATGGAAGCGACTTAGAGGCTGTTAAAGCGAAGCTTTATACAGTCCTCTTAGGAGTCGACCAACAAGGAACGAGTAAAATTATTTTATTTATAAGTTGCATTTTAATAATTAAAATTTAACCTATAGCTCCTTCAAGTTCCAGATTAATCAAATTATTCATTTCAACCGCATATTCAACTGGAAGCTCCTTTGAAATAGGATAAGCAAAACCTCTAACTATCATAGCTCTTGCATCTTCTTCTGATAATCCTCTACTCATCAAATAAAATATAGCTTTATCACTAATTTTTCCTATTTTTGCTTCGTGTGAAAATTCTACGTCATCTGTTTGTATATCACATGTTGGTATTGTATCAGAAACAGAAATATCATCTAGCATAAGTGATTCACAAGAAACAGATGCTTTAGAATTTGTTGCACTTTTATTTACTCTAACAAGTGATCTATAAGTGCATTTTCCGCCATTTTTTGAAATGGATTTAGCATTTACAACACTTGAAGTATTTGGAGCATTATGCACCACCTTAAATCCATTGTCCAAATTTTGCCCTTTTCCTGCAAATGAAATTCCTGTAAACTCAGTTTTTGATCCTTCTCCATTTAATATGCTCATTGGATAAAGCATAGAAATTTTTGATCCGAAAGAGCCCGATACCCAGTCTACCTCAGCATTTTTTCCTACTATTGCTTTTTTTGTATTCAAGTTCAACATATTTTTAGACCAATTCTCTATTGTTGAATACCTTAAATATGCATTATCTTTTACATAAAGTTCTACACATCCTGCATGTAAATTTACTTTATTATATTTTGGAGCAGAGCATCCTTCTATAAAATGAAGACTTGCTCCTTCATCTACAATAATTAAAGTATGTTCAAACTGTCCTGATTCTGGTGAATTAAGTCTGAAATATGACTGAAGTGGAACTTCTACCTTAACTCCCCTTGGAACATATACAAAAGAGCCACCAGACCATACAGCTCCATGAAGTGCCACAAACTTATGATCATTTACTGGAACACATTTCATAAAATGAGCTTTTACTAGGTCAGGGTATTCTCTTACAGCCGTTTCCATATCTGTGTAAATAACACCTTGTTTTATAAGATCTTCTTTCATACTATGGTAAACAACTTCAGAATCATATTGTGCTCCTACTCCAGCAAGTGAAGTTTTTTCTGCGTCTGGTATTCCAAGTTTATCAAAAGTATTTTTTATATCTTCTGGTACATCTTCCCATGAAGAATTAAGTTTAGATTTTGGTCTTACATAGGTTGCAATTTCTCTCATATCAAGTTCTGAAAGATCTGGTCCCCATGTTGGCATTTCTAAACTATTATATACATCTAACGCCTTTAATCTAAATTCTCTCATCCATTCAGGGTCATTTTTCTGTCTTGATATTTCTTCAATAATTTCCTTTGTTAAACCCTTTTCTATTTTAAAATCAAATTCATCTTTATTTCTTATATCATAAATATTTCTGTTTATCTCTTCTAGTTTTGTTTTGCTCATATTTTATCCTTTCCATATAGCTATAAGATTTTAATAGCATTTTATGCTTTAAATTGTTTGTAACCTTCTTCTTCAATTTTTTTAGCTAACATTGCATCTCCAGTTTCTACTATCTTTCCATCTACCAAAACATGAACGTAATCAACTTTTAAATTACGCAATATTTTTGTATTATGAGTTATTATTAGAACTGCATTGTCTTTATTTTTAAACATATCAATTCCTTTTGAAACTGTATTTATTGCGTCTACATCAAGACCAGAATCTGTTTCATCAAGTATTGCAAGTTTTGGATTTAAAACAAGCATTTGCAAAATTTCATTTTTCTTTTTTTCTCCTCCTGAGAACCCAACATTTAAGCTTCTTTCCATGTTTTTAGAATTCATATTTAATTCTTCCATATATTTTTTCAATTCTTCTTTAAACTCAAATACTTTAACAGGTTTTCCTGTTACTTTATTTTTAGCATATTTTAAAAAGTTTGTTACAGAAATTCCCGGTATTTCTTCAGGAAGCTGGAATGACATGAAAACTCCTTTTCTTGCTATTTCATCTGTTCTCATATTCGTTATATCTTCATTATCAAAAATGATACTTCCTTTTTCCTTTTTATATGCAGGATTATTTAAAATTGCATTTGCTGTTGTTGTTTTTCCAGAACCATTTGGTCCCATTATTACATGTATTTCTCCTTTATTTATGTTAAGGTTAATTCCTTTTAAAATTTCTTTATCTTCTGCATTTACATATAAATCTTTAATTTCTAATAAATTACTACTCATTTTTATCTCCTTTTCTCTTCACGGCCCTTTTTACGCAAGCTCTACATCTTTCACGATTAAGATCATAATTACAATTCAAATCATTTAACCCCAGCTCTTTATGGACATACTTTGCAAGCTTGTTTATAGTATTATCGCTAATTGCAAGTTTCATTCTTTCTGCTTCTTCAGCAGCAGAACTTTCTTCTAAATTAAGTACATCTTTTAAAAATAAATAAACTATATCATAAGCTTCAAGTATTTTTTTAGCTAAATTTTCTCCTTCTTCTGTTAGTTCTATTGTTCCATAAGATTCATAATTTAATAGTCCATTATCTTTTAAATTATATATAGCTTTATTTACACTTGGCTTGGTACAGTTCATTTTATTTGCTATATCTGTAACACGTATTTTTCCATTTTGCTTTTTTAATATATACATTGTTTTTATATATTCTTCTTGTGACTTTGATATCATTCATTTTCCCCTTATTTTTAAATAGTTAGTTTAAACTAACATTTATATTATAGTACGATATAAATTGTTTGTCAAGGCTAACTATTTATATTTTCTTTCTTTTTTGAAAATTTATACAAATAAAAAATGCACTCACAAATTTAGATTTTCTAATATTTGTAAATGCATTTTATTTTATATATTATCATTTCTTATTGTTTCAATTGTATTTTGTCTATTTATTTTTCTTATACTATATCTCATAATTATAAACACAAGTATAAATACAGAAGCTATAGATATAAGTATTGGTATATAAGGTATATATACATTCTCACTTTGTACTTTTATGCCATACGACATGTGTATTGCAAACGTTCCAAGCAAGCCTAAAATTATTCCATACAGAAGTGCTTTAAAAGAATAAAATATTGTTTCTAAATTGATCATTCTGTTAAATTCTTTTTTGGTCATTCCTATACTTTTTAATGCCGCTATCTCTTTTTGTCTAAGTTCTAAATTAGATGTTATAGTATTAAATATATTAGTAACACCGATTAAAGTAATTACTCCCATAAAACCATAAAGGAATATTTTAACAACTATTGTCATAGATTTATTTTCTCTTGCTAATTCCTCAAAATCTATATAATTTATGTTTATTTTTGTGTTTTTAAAATCCTTTATAAATTGTTCTGAATTGCTTGACTGTACTAAAATTTTTGAAAGGCTAAAATTAAAGTTTGGATATTCATCTTTATTTACAATCAAATCTCCTTCTGCATTGTAACTATTTTCTTGTCCATAAGGTCTAATATTTGAAACTGCTGCAATAGTTAATTCTATTTTTCCTTTATCAACCCATCCATTTTCTTTTGTAGAGATTTGCTCTATTCCTTCTAAAATATCTCCTGCCTTATATGTATATCTTCTCTGTTTAGATAAAGTATTGTCATCTTCATTCCATACAGGAATTTCATCACATAAAATTGCTTTATCTTTTGAATTATTGTAATTTAATCCAAGCTTTTTACAGTATTGTTCAAAACTATTACTGTCTAAGCCATGTATAGAACATCTAATTACTTTTCCCCTGCCTGTTGGAATCTGTGTTTTTTCTTCTTTGTCATATATGCTGTCTTCTGATACTGAATACCCTGGGACATCACAAACTTTATTCATATCAAAAATTGCGACCCAACTATTTGTACTATAATTTAAAAATTTTTCATCAATATTACTTAATTTTAAAATAGTATTTAAGTCCTCATCTGAAACATCTTCATCATTTCTATTTTTGCTAAGCTCTATATTATAATCATAATCTGTATAATAAACACCTGTAAAATCCATTATATCATTAAAAAAGGCATTCATTGAAATAAAAATGCATATGCTCACAGCAAGTGAGATTACCGTTGTTCTATATTTTTTCTTACTTCTTTTTAAATTTTTATATGCCAAAACCCCACCTTGTTTAAACACTTTTGAAATAATCTTTGGTGTCTTTAAGCTTTTGGCATTAATTTTTATTTCTTCTGAATTCCTAAGAAGTACTATAGGATTTACTTTACTTGCTTTTCTTGCTGAGCTTATTGCAGATAAATAAATTGTTATAAATCCTAAAACTATTGAAACTATAATAGGCATAAGTGTAACATTAAATATAATTCCGTTTACATTAGCTAAAAGATATTCTCCAATTAATGCATTTACAATTTTAAGTAATATAAATATTGCTAAAATTCCTGAAATTATTCCTAAAGGTATTCCAATTAAGGCTAATATAAAAGCTTCATAAATAACGTTTTTCTTTATTTGCTTTTTGGTTGCACCAATAGAAGCTAGCATTCCATAAAGTTTCATTTTTTCTGTTATAGATATTGCAAATGAGTTTCTAATGCAAAATATACTAGTAAACATTATTATAAATATTACTACACTTGCAATTGAAAATAACATAAAGACTGTACTATCTGAAAAAGCAAAAGCTTCCCATCTTAAAAGTTCATGATTTAATTCTACATTTTTAAATTTTCCATAATGTATAGAGGAATATTGTTTTACTCCTGTAATTTCTGCAACATCATGTTTGTAATTACTTGCATTTTTGAGAGCAATAAAGCAATTTACTTTTCCTTCAGCAATTCCTGTTGTTATAACTGTATACCCAGATGAAGAATAACTTTCGAATGAATAATCAGGTCTATCTATAATTCCGAACTATTGTAAATTCATATTTTTTTGTATCTACAATTTTTTCATTATCAGCAGAATATAACGCAGAGTTTTCTAATTCTATATTATCTAATGATTCTCTTTTCCCTATTTCAAAAGATACTTTATCTCCTATTTTTAAATCAACTTCTGCATTCGTTTTTATATGATTACTTATCATAATTTCATTACTATTTTTAGGAAATCTTCCTTCAAGTAGTTCTAATTTTAAATCATCAAAATTATTTTTATCCATTGAAAATAATTTCACATATGGCTTATCTTCATTTTTGCTACCATCTAAAATTGCATAACCGCATTCTCTAACTACATTAATATTTTTTATTTTTTTATTTGATTTTAATTCTTCTAATTCTTTATCAGTAATAGATTCAATTTTTATATGATAATAACCATTTTCATTAATTGCATCTTGTATAAGCGTTCTATGAAAACTCGTAACTAACGTTGCTGTTCCACAAATTAGTGCCGACATAAGAATAATCCCAATTATTGTGCTAATTGTTCTCTTTTTATTCATCTTTAAATTTTTGATTGCAAGGTGTTTTAATACATTGTTCATTGTATTTACACCTCCTCTATGATCTTGCCATCTTCAAGTTTTATTATTCTATCTGCTTGTTTTGCAATCTCCATATTATGGGTAATCATAATTATTGTTTGATTATATTCTCTATTCGATTTTTTAAGGAGTTCTACTATTTCATCACTTGCTTTGGTATCTAGATTTCCTGTTGGTTCATCTGCTAAAATTATATTTGGGTTTGTTATCATACTTCTTGCAATAGAAGTTCTTTGCTGCTGTCCTCCAGAAAGTTCGCTTGGTAGATGTTTTCTTCTATCACTTAAGCCCAAAAGATTTAATAATTCATCTAATTTGTTTTTATCTGCTTCTCTATTATCTAAATTAAGTGGCAATAGTATATTTTCTTCTACATTTAATATTGGAATTAAGTTGTAAAATTGATAGATAAGTCCTACTTTTCTTCTTCTAAAAATTGCAAGTTCATCATCATTAAATTTATATATATCTTTACCATCAATAAATACTTTTCCACTAGTTGGTCTATCTACTCCTCCAATCAAATGAAGTAAAGTCGATTTTCCACTACCTGAGGCACCAACTATTGCAAGAAATTCTCCTTTTTCTACACTAAAAGAGACATTATCAAGTGCTGTAACTTTGGTTCCTCCTTCTCCATATACTTTGCTTAAATTTTCTACTTTCAAGATTTCCATATTTATTCCCCCTTATTTGTATGAATTATAACATATAAATATTGAAAATTCTAAGACTTTAAGAAAGGTTTAAGAAAATAAATTGTATTAAGTGGTCATTCTTGACATTTTTGCTTTTAATGATTATAATTTGTTTAGTATAATTTTATGCTTATAAGGACATTTATTGTCTTTATATAAATTATTTTAAGGAGGCTTTTCTATGAGAGCAAAAAGCAAATTTCGAGCATCGATTTCTCAGAAAGAACTTCGGCATGAAATGCCGGGCATTCAGTTAGAGTTATCGAGTAAAGACTTCCTTAGCGCCACTCCTATTCTGAGATTTTTCAGTTTGGATGAAATGGACTCTTACTTCTATGATGTGTACCATAGAAATTGGTCTTCAGTCGAATCGGTTAACGAAGACAGAAATGTCTCTGAGGGTGATTTGAGTTGGATTCCGGATGAAATCAACACTGATGATGGTCTTGATAATTATTCTGCCTACAGTGCTTCAAACTTCGAAAGCGGAGATGAAGATTCCTTTTTAGAGGATCCTTTTGATGCAACTGACGATCGCAAAGGCAGAATTAAGCATGCATCCAGGCGGCGTGATCACTGGGCAAAGGATCAGCTTCATCCTGCAAAAGTCTGCAAAATCTTAATGAAAAAAGCCTATAAAGAAATAAGTGATTCACCTGATCATTGCACAATGCAAGACAAGTTTGACTCTTTCTTTAAGGCTCATGTTCACTCTGTTTCCGTAACTTTCTTACCGGTGATTGCTATCAAAGGTAGTCATCGAACTCCCACTTCTGAACTCCCTGACTTGCCTAGTAGAACCACAAGATATGTCAATTCTGGCTTCAGATCTAACACCGCTAAAGGTTCCTTTGGAAAGAAATATTTAAGGCACTCTAAATCTTCTCTCATTCCTGGAAAGTATAACTACAAGAAGTTTTCTCCCATTCTCATTGAACATGGTTATGGATTTGGTCTTCTGTATCGTCACATTTAAAATAATTTAACAGCAAATTAAAAAGAACCTTATTTAGGCTCTTGAAAACAAAAATTCCAGCAAGAAATTGCTGGAATTTTTTAAATTATATTTAATTTTTAAGAATTGCATCTGCAAGCTCAGCTAGGTCCTTTCTTGAATCCTCATTAAGTTTAGATCTAATTGTTACAATTGGCTGAACAACCGTTATATCTTTCATTCCGTCTAATATTTCTCTTATACATTTTGCCGCTGTTGGTGACCAAGTTCCATTTTCTACTATTCCAACTTTTCTATTTTGATAATTTTTTCCTTTTAGATGACGTAAAAATTGATCCATTGGTGGGAATACTTCAAAGTTGTAACTAGAAGAAGCTAAAATAATTTTATCATACCTAAATGCATCTTCTATGGCTTCTGCCATGTCACATCTTGCAAGATCTGTTACAACAACTTTTTTAGCACCTTTTTCTTCTAGCATTTTCGCAAGTTCTCTTGCTGCATCTGCAGTATTTCCATGTATTGAAGAAAATGCAATAAATACTCCATCATCTTCGGCTTTATAGCTACTCCAAATATCATATTTATTTATATAATGTTCTAAATTTTCTTTTAAAATAGGTCCATGTAAAGGACATATCATTTTAATATCCAAAGCAGAAGCCTTTTTAAGCAAAGCTTGTACTTGAATACCATATTTCCCGAACTATGTTAAAATAATATCTTCTTGCCTCGCAATCCCATGGTTCTTCAGTATCTAATGCTCCAAATTTTCCGAATCCATCTGCTGAAAATAATATCTTCTCTGTTTTTTCATATTCAACCATTACTTCTGGCCAATGTACCATTGGAGCCATAAAAAATTGCAAAGTGTGCTTTCCTAAAGAAATTTCATCTCCTTCTTTTACAACAACTTTTCTTGAATCTAAATTTGGTATATCAAAAAATTGTGGTAAAAAAGCAAAAGTTTTTTCATTTCCAATTAATTTCATATCAGGGTATTTTTTCGCTAAAAGTTCTATATTATATGCATGATCTGGCTCTAAATGTGATATAACCAAATAATATGGCTTATTTCCGCCCGGATGGCCTTTTCTAGGTTTTGTAGCCATTCTTCTGTCTTTCTTTTATCAATTGTATCCATTACAGTTATCTTCTCATCTTTGATTACATATGAGTTATATGAAATTCCATTTGGAACTACATATTGACTCTCAAACAAGTCAATGTCTTTATCATCTGCTCCTATATATATAATATCATTTGATATAAAAGTATCTTTCATATATTTATCTTCCCTTCGATTTTTATATTAGTATAACCAAAATATGTTATTATTATATTTGTAAAGAAAATTCTCCATTATTTCTTTTTTCTTTAAAAGTTTTATAAAGAGTCTTAACAGCATCTTTGCATATGTCTTTTTCTAATAACATCATATACAAAACAGCTTTATTGTAATAATCTAATTTGTCTGTTATTTCATTTCCATATTTTTCTATTAATTCTACAAGTAATTTATATTTTTCTACAAACTCTCCGTATGCACCATCTATTTCAAATGAAACTATTATTGTATATACCCAAATCATGTTTATGCAGTAATTGTATGCATTATATAATTCTATTTCAGGATATTTATCCTTTAGATAAAAATACTTGCTATATATAACATCTAAATAATCTAAATATGTTTTTGCACTTTTGGTTCCTATTATGCTGTTATCTCTTCTCAAATAATAATATTTAGGTTCTTCTAATAATACAACTTTTTCACTCTTTTCAAATAATAACAATGTAGTTGCAATATCTTCAAAATTCTTTCCTTTTGGGAACTCTAATCCTTCAAACAATTCTCTTTTAAAAAGTTTATTCCAAGCGTAGCTTTGTATCTTAGTATCTATTAGTAATTCTTTCATTGCCTCTACTTTATTTAAAACTTCTAATTCTCCTGAATTTCTCACGCTAATTAATTTATCATTATACATTTCATAATATGAAACTATTGATATATCAGCATTATGCTTAATAGATAAATTGTATAAAGTTTCCATCATATCTTTTTCTAGGTAATCATCGCTATCTGCAAATCCAAAATATTTTCCAGTTGCTTGTCTTATACCTACATTTCTTGCATCAGACAATCCGCCATTTTCTTTATGTATAACTTTTATCCTATTATCCTTTTTTGCAAATTCGTCACATAATTTTCCTGATGAATCTGTAGAGCCATCATCTACTAAAATTATTTCTAAATTTTTGTATGTTTGCTCAATTACGCTTTCTATACATCTTTCTAAATATTTTTCTACATTATATACTGGTATAATAATACTAATTAAATCAGACATAAATATCCTTCCTTTTCAATTTTTTTATAATTATATAATATTTTTGTTTAAAACACAACAATTTATTAAAAATATCCCCTAGTTATACTAGAGGATATTTTTTATATATTTAATATAAATATCATTGGTGCCCTATACTCACCACGTTTGCGAAATCTAGTAGGCAAAAAAATATCTATTTCAACCCTTAAATATAACAGGCTCTAAGCCCTGCTAAAAGCGTATATACAATGTTGGCTTTTTTGATATTCTTATATTAACATAACTTTTTATACTTTGCAATAGTTAGATAAAAAATTTATGAAAAATTTTCACGCTATTTTTTATTAAAAGTAATATCTATTTACTAACACAATTTTTCACTATCATTTAAAGAAATTATTTATATCATTTTTTATTTCAATAAATCTATCTTCTAAATCATAAAAACTTCTTGTATCTTTATTAAATCTAACTAAAGTCCAATTTTTATTTTCAAGTATCATTTGTTCAAATGGAAATCTTATAATTCCAGGTGTATTAAATCCTACTCCAAATTCAAGTAACAATACATTTTTGTTCTTATTTCTATCTAAAAATTCACTATATTTTTTATCTTGTTTATACCAATTTTCATCTTGAACAAAATAAGCATCTTTTCTTAAATTCATATCCATATTTCCGTTACAAATAGGACATTTCATTACTAAATTACTTGGTATTTTGCAGTCATTTGTATTAATAAGCCATTTCTCTACTAATTCTTCATTATAATACAATTTGTTATGACAAGCTTTTTCACATTGTAAATAAGCATAATCTCCTTGTGTAGCAAATATATTTTCTTTATTAAATCCTGCTTTTTCAAATTGACCATCTACATTCGTAGTAATTACAAAATATTCTTTATCTTTTACTAAATTATATATATCACAATATAATTTCAAAGGCTCTTTATTAAATCTGTTTAATTTAATTAGTCTTGCCCAAAATGC
>CANPWU010000014.1 GCA_947584805.1 uncultured Clostridia bacterium
TTTTTCCTCCTTTGCATCCCAAAACATCCTTATTGTATTATAAGATATATTTTTTTTCAATATATTTTACTAATTTTCATATAATTTATTATCTCATACATAGAATAATTTTTTACTTCATTATATACAAATAATTGCTATTCCTTATTTTGGCTTGTACATTCCTCTTCTATTTTTTTTATAACATTAAATATTTTTTCAAATTCTGAAAAATCAAATTTATCAAAATTTGGCACATTTTCTTTTATATTTTCTACAAACTTGTCTTTTGACAAAGCATAATTTTTTGTTTTACCTTTTTCTATATGATACACTTTCTTAGTATTACTTCCATCAATAATTATCAATGGATTAAAATCTTTTTTTTCGATATTATCTGAAATATATTTACACATTAATTTATTAGTTTTTTTATCTAATCCAAATTCATTAAATTCATTTGCTAGAAACATCCTTCTCCCTTCTTTATCTTCTGTTTTTAGTTCTTTATCTTGTAAATAATGTTCGATTGAAATCAAATCATTTTTATTTCTATGTTTTGGAATTGGAATATTAAATTTATACACATTATTATTTCCTCTTATATATGCATCATCAATTATATAACTTTTATTATCTCTATCAAATATGCAAATCTTTATATTACTATCACATCCTTTTTGTAAATATTCAAAAGTTTTACTTAATTCTGCATCACCAGTATTTTGGTAATTTTTAATATCAAAAAATTCAATTTTTTCTTTTATTTCATCATATCCTTCTAATCTGCCTAAAGCTAATTTTAAATATTCTACATCTGTTTTCCCCTCAGTATATATAATTATTTTATTGTTTAATTTTTTTAATCTATTATTCTCTTCTTCTAGCTCTTTATTCTTTTCTATTATATTATTTGTTTCTAATTCCAAAATATCATATGCTCTAGCCATTTCATCGAATGCATTAATATCATTCATTTTTTCACCACTTGGCATATTTATAATATCAATATCATTTCCATATTCTCTCTTTAATCCACTCAAAAGAAATGGCGAATGTGTAGTAATAATAAATTGAACTTTTGGAAATAATTTCATTAATTTAGGGAGAATTTTATAACAATAATCTATATGTAAGCTAACATCAATTTCATCAATAATAACACACCCTTCTATATCTTCTAATCCGAATTCATCATGATCTATGTCCCATTCTTTCATTATTGATATAGATATAGCTAATAAAAACATTTCACCTGTAGAAAGTTGAGATATGGAACTAATATAAAAATTTTTTCCTTTAATTTGTATGTCTCTATTTTTTCTGGTAGGAAAGGTAACCGTACAAGTATCATCTTTAATAATATTAATAATTTTATTAATTAATTGTTGCATTTTAGTTAATCTTCGTTCAACTGTAGATATTTTTACTCTGCCTATATCTGCATTAGGTATAATTTCTACGTTACTTGGTTCCTCTTTATATATGTATTCTTTATCTAAATATACATAGTTTAACCAATCATTTATATTATCTAGCAAATCTATTTTGATAAAATTAGTTCTTGATTTTCTAACAGAAGTATTTGTGTCATAATTAATTCTGTTATAATTTTCAGAATTATACCACATTGGTTGATAAAATTTATCACTTGGAAAGTATAATAAAACACCATTTTCAAAGTCTTTTATGTTGACATTATTTATATTGATTTTTTTAGAAAATCTAGTATCTTTAAATTCTTTTTCACTATCTAATTCTTTAACTAAAACCTCATTTTTTTCTAAGGCTTCTTCCGGATATATTGACATGATATCAATATAGTTTGCAATTTTCTCATTTATAGATATATCAACATATACTTTTGATGTATTTTGTCCTTTTTTTATGTACCTTAAACTTCCAATTTTATAATAATTATTGGAATTTACCTCTTGTATTCCATTTGGGTATATTTTTCTTTTTAACTCTACTAAACAATCTATTAGATTTGAAATAAGCAATGTTTTTCCACTTCCATTTTTTCCAATTAAAACTAAAGGAACTGGATTACTCAATTCATTTTTTCTAAATGTGTAATTAAAGTTTTCAATATTTCCATAATTAGTTATCTCTATTTTTTGAAAATTCATTTTTAGCTCCTCTAATACTTTTTTCATATCCAAATATTATTTTATATATTTATATCATAAATTTTTCTTTATTTCAACATTCACATTTCCACCTTACATACCACCTCATACACGAACTCTTCCCTCATCACATAGCCTGTCTTTTTTCTCCACTTCTTGTTACATAACCACTCCTTCTTACTTTTCTAATAAACTCGAATCTATTACATCTATATGTCCTATATTTATATAAAATATTATTTTTTACGAACATTTAGGTAACAAAAAAACATCTCTGTCAAGTCAATAGAGATGTTTTCTTATATTTAATCATTTTTATTGACACACCACATTTCTGCGGTCACTCATCTTATATATTTATTATACAGAAATTTATATAAAAAGTCAAATGATTTATGCATTTCCTATTTCTATATCTAGTTTTCATTTTCCATGATAATAACTACCACCACTAATATACAAATTATTCTTTCTAGCATATTCTACTAAAATAGCTTTTTTATTGTCATCTTCTAATAATGTATGATATCCCTCTATTACATATAGTTCTTCTTCATCATATCTGATCAAAATTAAATTTCAACACTTTATTACTACTTATTCTATATAAAGCTTCCCTTTTTATAAGACTTATATTAATATATGCATTTAGTGGTGTTTCTCTTTTTAGAATATATTTTTTCTCTTGTATAGTCAATTCTATTTGTTTTCTAATCAATATATTAAAATATTCTAAAATTTCACTTTTTGAAATATTTGGACTCAATGCAAGCATATGTTGAGTAGTTTCAAAAAAAAGTAATTTTTTATCATCAGTATAAACATTTGGTTCTGTATATTTTTTTAAGGTAATTTCATTTATTTGTATTTCTTCAGAGCACATGTTAATGTCTTTTTTCAAACTATATTGAATATTAGTATTATCTACATTTCTCATAGAAACCACATTAATACTGCCTAAGCATAGTTGAAATAATTTATTTGGATATATTTTCATATTATATTTTTTTATTTTAGCATCTAAATCTATGTAATTTATTATAACATTGTTCCAATTTGATTTTTCGACAAATACTAAATATTTGACTTTACCATTACATATGTTTTCTATTTGTTTTATTAAATTATAATCTTTATATATTTCATATTTTTCTAATTTTAAATTACTTGTATCTCTTATCACTGAGAAATATTCTCCATTTTCATTGGTATATACTTGACATAAATCTTCTACTTCTATTATAAATCCAAAGATTTTTCCACTTGAATAATTTTGTTTATACTTATCTTGTTTTTGTAGTTTTTGTTCTATCATCTCTTTTAAATTTTTTCTCATATACCTAATATTAGTTCTTATATCTTCCCCCGTAAATGTTAATATTGAAAATATATCACTTTTATACTTTGCTTCATTCTTTATCTTATTATCAATTACTTTTTTTCTTGAATAGCTTTTATTATTTTCTCTTTTATTTCTAGGTGAACTATCAATACTAAATTTTTCAAAATAATACTCATTATACGCATAATCTGGTCCACCATGTTTGTCCAACTCATCTAAATATTCTAAATTTTTAATTACAAAGTTTAAATCGTCTTTACTTTCATTAATTGAATTTATTTGAATAGCATTTTTTATTTTATTTAGAAATTCATTTTCTAATTTTGCATTATTCATTTTTACCTCCTATGCTCATCTTTGTAATATGTCATTTTCTCTATGATGTTTATTGATTCTATCTTTAAATCTAATACAGAAATCATAGTGTCCTTTTCATTTTCATTTATTTTACTATTCAAACAATATTCTATTAAATTTATATTATTTCTCTGCTTACAAATTAATTTATAATATTTCCACCTAATTTGAAAATCTTTATTATTAGAATCTGCATAAAATGATAATTTAAAATATTCATCATATTTACTTATAGTATATAAATCAGCTATGGTATCTATTAGCAAATACAATCGATTTAAATTATATTTTATTTCTTTTTGATTTGATATTCCTTCTAATTTATGCAAAGATAGGTTTCGATTGAATATGTCCGAGAAATTATGATCTGCATATTGATCAAAATTTTCATAAAATAAATTTAGAACATATCTTACATATTCAATTTCATATTCAAAGCATTTTTTTAGTCTTTCATTATTAGTAGTTTTGTTATTGTTTTCAGCTTTCCAATAAATCAAAAATTCAGGAATTTTCTTACTAATTTTTCCAAATGAAAGATTCGGTACTTCCTCTGCCCATTTTCTTAATATAGCTTCAACTATTGGAATCATACTTAAATATGCACATATTAAATTACCACTTAAAAAATCATATGTGGCATATTCTAATAATGTTAAAAATGGTTTGAATATACTTATATGCTTATATCTATACTCCATTTGATAAGCTCGTTGCTCTGGCAGTGATATTCGCTGAATTATACATTCTCCTATTTTTCCATTATTTTCTATAACTTGCTTTAATTCTTGAATATATTTACCATTAATATTATAACAAAATGGCAAATATAATAATTCTTCTTTTAACTTTTTATTAATTAAATCTATTGTTTCCCATTGTACTTTTTTCATTGTTCATTATCTCCAAAAAATAATCTTTTTTATACTATAACATATTTTTTCTAATTTTGAAAGTTCTTTATAAAAAATCACATCTCCACCTTACATACCACCTCATACACGAACTTTTCCCTCATCATATAGCCTGTCCTTTTTTCTCCACTTTTTGTTACATACCCGCTTCTTCTTACTTTTCTAATAAACTCGAATCTGTCATATCTATTCTCTTTCTTGCAACCATTATAGAGGTAATTACCCCTGACTCTAAATCTGCCGTTACATCTTGTACGTAGCCGAAGTCTCCTTCCATCTGTAATATTTACTACTTCTTTATGTTTAAAATCTAATCCTTTTCCTCCCATATATAAAAATCCCCCTATTGCTATTTATATGCATATATTCTGTCCTATATTTATTTAAAAACAAATTCATAGAACTTGTAATGGTAACTCTGTGTTGTCGCTACCACCTTATTTGTAGCTTTAGCCTATACAATAAGAAAATTAGACAGCAAAAAAACACATCTCTGTCTGATCAATAGAGATGTATTCTTATATTTAATCTAGTAGATACTGGTATATTATATAGAAGAGCATATGTATTTTGAATTTATTGAGTTTGCATATTAAAAAGTTGTCTCAATTCACTACTAGCTTTTTTGTTTTGACCAAACATAACTGAATATATTAAATAATCTTCCCATAAAGTAAGTTCTTCTATACTCTTTTTATCTAGCATACTATAATCTTTTATATAATTTCTCAATCCTGCTAACTTTTTATTTATTTCATTTCCATTTTTACTTCTAATAAAAGGTGTTTTTCTTATGTGATGTTTATATAATATTAAGTATGGTATTCTTACAATAGGGTATAACAAACCAAAATCTACTACATAAACTAATAGATTTATTAAAAAATATATTATTCCCATATCACTATATATGGATGAATATATTGGTACTATTACTATCATGGCAATTAATGATAGTAAAAACATACAAATAAGTCTTTTAATCTTTCTCTTGTTTTTTTGTTCATCAAATTTTAATTTTTCTAACAAACCTTGTGACAATGCTTCTTCTTCAACTATTTTTATAAGTTCTTTTTGATTATCGGTTTTGTTTTTTATGATATATTTTTCCGTTTCTTTTAATTCATAAGAACTACTTTTTGATACTCGTATATTTTTCATATCATCTATTTCAATGCAATTTTTTGTTTGCAATTTTAATAATGTTACCCAAATATCTTCTTCTGTGATTTTGAAATTATCAATATAGCTTAAAACTAAAGGAGAATAATTTTGTATAATATCTCTATAATATTCTTTATAAATTCCAAAATCATAAGGTGTCAATTTGTACATTTTTAGTTTTATTTTTACAATAAAATTTATTATATATAAAATACAAGAAAATATTAAGAATAATATAAATATAAAAGCTAAAAATGGATAAGTTAATAATAATCCAAATCCTATTACTGCATACATTATTCCTGCCATAATCCATACTATAATTGGTGTTTTTTCTTCAAAATCTTCTTTCATATTTAGCCCTTTCTTTTTATGTAATTAAACTATTTTTTTGTTTTTCTATCATCTTTTTCTTTCTCGTTTGGAAATTCATACTCTTTAGTTAAATATGCAAATAAAAATTTTTCATTATCTAAACTGCTCCTACTAACATTAATATTCCCCAAACAACAAATACAACGCATACTATTCTCATATTTTTAATTTTCTTTTTATTTTCTTCTTCACTTCCATTCAACTTATTTTTCCCTAACATAAGTTCAGGTTTTATTAATCCTATAATGCCACAAACAAGTATTATTATTCCTAATATAAACATTATCATAATTATTCCTTCTTTCGTTTTTTATTAATTATAACTTAAAAATATTAATATTGCAATATTTATCTCACAAACCTTTATTTATCTAAATCTCCGCCTTACATACTACCTCATATACAAACTTTTCCCTTATCACATAGCCTGTCCTCTTTTCTCCACATCTTGTACGTAGCCGAAGTCTCCTTCCATCTGTAATATTTACTACTTCTTTATGTTTAAAATCTAATCCTTTTCCTCCCATATATGAAAATCCCCCTATTGCTATTTATATGCAATAGGGGCTTTGACTAGTTATATATTTTTCCTTAATTTTAATATTCTATTTTTGTGATTTTCTATTCTCGTCTCATACATTTCTATTTGTTCTTTATATAATTTTAACAATTTATTTCTTTGCTCATCAGATAAATTTTTGGTGAGTTCATATGCGTTTTCTTCATTTATTCCCATTTTTTCTAAATCATCTTGTATCTTTAAGAGCATTTCCTTTTCTGGATCTTTTTCCAATTTAACAGATTGCATAAAAGGATTTTCAATATTTGAATTATTATCTACTTTTGGGCTATATACATTACTAGCATCATCTTTATTAAAAAGTCTTTTACTAAATTTCATAATTTGCTTAAATAATCCATCACTTGACCTTACTTGTAAACTTGTTTCATTAGATTTCTTCATTTTTACCTCCGTTATCTATTTGCTACCATCGTCTAAATTATGATCCTCTTCTGATACTTGTTCTTCGTATAGTTCTTCATATAGTTCTTCTAATTCTGCTGCTTGCTTTTCTTGTGCCTTAAGCTCTTTACGTCTTTTTGCATATGCTACTACATCTGTAGCGAACACCTCTGCATCAGTTGTTTCATTTTCTACTTCACTTTCAATTCTAAGTGTTGTATGTAGAGGTTCTGTTTCTTCTCTTAACGTCAAACCATATTCTTCAATTTTTTGCATAATTTCAGAGAATCTTCTAATTCCAATTCCATTTTTCTTCATTAAATCCTTTTGGGTGAATTGTACTATATCTCCTAACGTTTTTACTTTTGCTTTTCTTAATGCTGTTCTTGTTCCTAGTGAAAATCCTAATTCTTGTATATTAATTTTTCTTGCTTCTTCTGGATTATTTTTTCTATTTTCTAAAAATTCTTGTTCTCTCTTATTTCTTCTTTCTTCTGTTATTGCATTCATTTTTTTTATAAAACTAAAACATCTTAAAATCTCATAATATTCACTATTTTGTTGTAATGCATTAAGTGGAACTTTGCAAAATATTACATCACTTGCATATAGCTTATTTTTTAGATTTTCCAATATTTCTCTCTCATCTTCAGTCAACATATCAATTTCATCAAAATTTATAGAAAATTTTTTTAACTTAGAAGGAGCTCGCAATTTTCTTAATGCTCTATGCTCTATTTGCCTAACCATTTCTCCACTTACTTTCATTTCACTAGCAATATCTCTTAAATTTGTTGGCAAATCTGCCGACAATAATCCATATCTTCTTTTAAGTACATATTCTTCTCTTGGTTGTAAAGTATTAATCATCTTTTCAAGTCCTTCACTAGAATACAATTCTAATATATCATGCTCAGGAAATGTTTTAATAATATCGTTATATAATTTATCAGTTTTATCACTATCACTTCCTAAATCAATATCTAACAAACTTCTTAACATAGAACTTGCCAATTTAGAATCGTCGTCGTTTAATTCTCCTTTTCTATATAAATTTATAAAATTAGCCATTGTTTCATAATCAATAATTATATGTTCGATATTTTCTTCTGATTGTCCAGTTTTTTTTGCTAATTCTTCTACTTGAGTTGGGAAACCGAAAACACCTCTAATATTTCCTTCTTTGCATCTTGAAATCTGTTCTTGTGTAAGTTTATTTTCACTTTTTCTGTTTCTTGCATAATCGTAATATTTTTTTATTTTTTCATATTCTGCAACAAGCTTTTTATATTCTTCTTCATTTGTTGCATACTTTCTAAATGTATCTTCTGGAATATTTTGTCCAATTTGTACTTTGGGATATTTTTTTCTCCATTCAACTAGCATGTCAATTTTTTCATCAATTCTAGCTTCCTTTTGTCTATCTAATATTCCTAAATCTTGTAGCATATCTAATTGTTCCTTTGTAGCACCAATTCTAGCTTCTTTTCCTTTTATTTTACGATTTAATTCACTTCTAATTTGTATAGCCCACATTCCTATCGGATAGCCTTCAAATACTGTATTACCTTTTAATTTTTCTCCTGTTTGGCTAAATCTTTTAAATATTTCTATTTTTTCTTCTAGTAATATATACTTTCTTACTTTCATATTATTTCTCCTATAATATTATATAACTTTAAAATTCCATCTTTTAACTCTATTTTAACATAAAAAGTTTAAAAATTAAATACAATTGCAAGATTTTTTTATTTTATAGGTTTATAAAATAATTATTCATCAAAAAAAGAGATTGAAATTCAATCCCTTTAAAACTATTTATAGCTTTTTTTTATTCTTTGTATTGCAGTTTTTTCAAGTCTTGAAACTTGTGCCTGTGATATTCCTATCTCATCCGCTACCTCCATTTGCGTTTTTCCGTCAAAAAATCTTTTTGTTATAATATATTTTTCTCTTTTATTTAATTTTTTCATAGCTTCTGCAATACTTAAATTTTCAGCCCATTTATCATCTGTATTTTTATTATCACTTACTTGATCCATAACAAATATGCTCTCTGTTCCATCTTTATATACAGGTTCTTGAAGTGATATTGGATCTTGTATTGCATCAAAACTAAAAGCTATTTCCTCTCTATCACAACCTAAGTTTTTAGCAATTAAATCTATAGAAGGTTCTTTTCCATTTTCTTTTGTAAGTTTTTCTCTCATCTGCATCGCTTTATATGCTAAATCTCTTACAGAACGACTTACCCTAATTGGATTGTTATCTCTTAAATATCTCCTTACTTCTCCAATTATCATTGGCACTGCATATGTTGAAAATTGTACATTTAAACTTGTATCAAAATTATCTATAGCTTTTATTAATCCTATGCATCCTACTTGGAATAAATCATCTGAGCTTTCTCCTCTGCTACCGAAATCTTTGTATAACACTTAAAACTAATCTTAAATTTCCGTTTATAAATTCTTCTCTTGCTTTTTCGTCTCCTTGCTTAATTTTATTAAATAGTTCATTTTTTTCTTCATTTGATAGTACAGGTAGTTTTGATGTATTAACACCACATATTTCAACCTTTTTTATCAAATAAAAAACCTCCTTTGGTAAATAAAATCTGTTTGTCTATAGATTATTATTTCCAAAAGAGGTTTTTTTATGCTTTTTTTAAATAAATCAAAGTAACTCCTTTATTATATGGAATTACCTTCTTTTCAATTCTCTCATGCTTGAATTCTTTTCTTACCATGTTCATAATAGTTTGTCCTTTATGATATCCATGTATTACAACAATTTCTTTTATTTTATATGTTGCTGTATCTATTGCTCGTTCTAAATAAAATCTTGCTTCCGCTTCCTGCATATCATGTAAATCTAAAATAATTTTTTCATCGTCTGCAATAAACATGTCTTCAAGCATTCTTTCTTTCCTCCTTTAAACAAAAAAATAGAGGCGCTTTTTTAAAAGAGCCCCTTTATCTCTCATTTTATATATAGAAAATTGAAAGTACTACTGCCAAAACTGCAAATGCTACTCCAAGACTAATTGTCCATCTTTTCATTCTACCTTCTTTAGTTCTACCTTTATTTTGATTATAGAAATTGTTTGTACTTGAACCTGTAATTGTACTAGATACTCCTGAACTTTCCTTAGATTGCATTAATGTAAGTACTATTAATGCTAATGTGATAATTATGTATATAATTAATAATATATTTTTTATAATATCCATACTTTTCAACTTTCCTTTCTCTTAGATACTTTAAAAGCAAAATTTATTTTACCACAAATTTAAAATAATTGCAACTATTTTATGTAAAAATATATGAATAGTTTCTATTTCTCTAATTTATGATATACTTTTTTGCCCTTTCTTAAAATTGCACAACCTTCTTTAAAATCTTTTGCTGATAGCATATATGCTACATCTGTTATTTTTTCATCATTTAAAGAAATGCCACCTTGTTCTATTAATTTTCTTGCTTGACCTTTGGATGGCGCAATTTCTGCAAGAACTATTGCATCTACTAAAGAAATGTTTTCACTTTCTACTTTTGAGCTTGGCATATTTTCTAGATTTCCTTGTCCTTCAAATAATGCTTTGGCTGTTTCTTCTGCTTGTTTTGCTGCTTCTTCTCCGTGAATTAGCTTTGTTATTTCATATGCTAAAATCTTCTTTGATTCATTAATACGCTCATCTTTATAGCTTGAAAGTTCTTCTACTTTATCCATTGGAATAAATGTAAGCATACTCATTACATTTCTAACTTCACTATCATCAATATTTCTCCAATATTGGTAGAATTCGTATGGAGATGTTTTTTCAGCATCTAACCACAATGCTCCCTTTTCAGTTTTTCCCATTTTTTTGCCTTCCTTAGTAGTTAGAAGTTTAAATGTCATACCATAAGCATCATTATGACCAATTTTACGAATTAATTCTACTCCTCCTATAATATTTGACCATTGATCATTTCCACCCATTTGTAATTTACAACCATATTTATCATGTAAATATAAAAAGTCATAAGATTGCATAATCATATAGCCCATTTCAAAGAAAGTAAGTCCTGTTTCTAGTCTTTGTTTATAACACTCTGCTGCAAGCATTTTGTTTATAGAAAAATGTACTCCTATTTCTTTCATAAAATCTATATATTTTAAATCAAGTAACCAATCTGCATTATTAACAATAATAGCTGCATTTTCTCCTTCAAAGCTTAAAAACCTAGACATTTGCTTTTTAAAGCACTCTACGTTATGATTTAAAGTTTCACGTGAAAGCATTTTTCTCATATCTTGTTTTCCTGATGGATCTCCAATAGTTGCTGTTCCTCCACCAATTAATATTATTGGTTTATGCCCAGCTTTTTGCATTTGTGAAGCTACCATAAGAGATATGAAATGTCCTACATGTAAACTATCTGCTGTTGGATCAAATCCTATATAAAATGGAACTCCTGGTTTTGATAATAATTCCTCTATTTCTTTTTCGTGTGTTAGTTGTTCTATATATCCTCTTTGTTTTAAAATTTCAATTATATTTGCCATAAATTTTCCCCCATTTATAAATTTACATCTATTTTAACACACTTAAAGCTATAAAATCAATATAAATTAAAGAAAAATCATGCAAATAATAGTTAAATAAAAAATCAAAATATTTATTTTTTATTTTAAATAAATATTTTGATTTTTTTACTAAACATTATTTTTCTTCATTTAATTAGTCAATTTGTATTAATTTTTTGCTTTCTAATTGTTTTGTTTCTTCTTTTGGGAAAGTTAAAACTAAAGTACCATTTTTGAAGCTTGCTTTGATGTCTTCTTCTTTTACATTTTCTCCAGCATAAAAGCTTCTTGAGCATTCACCTGTAAATCTTTCTTTGTAAATATATCCATCTTTTTCTTCATCTACATGACTATTTGCTTTTGCTGTAACTGTTAAATAGCCATTTTCAAGTTCTATTTGAATGTCTTCTTTGTTATATCCTGGTATATCTATTTCTAGAATATAATTTCCGTCCTTTTCTTTAATATCTGTTCTCATTAACTCTTGGTGTTTTCTTTTTCCTCCCTCAAAAAATGGATCATCAAAAAAGCTGTCAAAAACGTCAAGATTTCTTTTTCTTGGTATCATCATCATAAT
This sequence comes from uncultured Clostridia bacterium, assembly GCA_947584805.1. Classification (GTDB taxonomy): domain Bacteria; phylum Bacillota; class Clostridia; order TANB77; family CAG-508; genus JAAWPK01. The sequence goes on from CANPWU010000014.1 coordinate 12,378, forward strand.
AAATTCCTCCTTATTTAATTTTTTATGTGTTGACACCTTTATTTTTTCAAGGTAGCACATTAATATTATTTTAAAAAGTACTTTTTAATATACTAGTATTATATAACTATTTTTTAGCACTGTCAATAGGTGAGTGCTAATTTTTTAAAAAATTTTTTATTTTTTAACTTTTTGTAAACACTTGAATTTTAATTTTTGATATGTTATTATTAAAAAAAGGTGGGATTTATATGAAAAAGAAAGAAATAAAAGTTGTTACTGGAAATGGTGAAAATCTTGATATTTCTCCAGTATACAGTCATATTCCAATAAGTAAACCCAAAACTGATAATACAAATAATAAAAAAATTGTTATACCTGAAGAAAAAAAAGATAAAAAGAAGTAAAAAAGGAATAGCGCTTCTCTGCTATTCCTTTTAATATTATTTAATTTCTAGATTCTACAAGAATCTTTATTCCCGTCCTATCTTCTCCTTCGACCTCAACTTCAGCAAATGCTGGTACGCATACTAGATCTACTCCTGATGGTGCAACAAATCCTCTTGCTATTGCAACCGCCTTAATCGCTTGATTTAATGCACCTGCTCCAATTGCTTGCATTTCTGCTTTGTTACTTTCCTTTACCAAACCTGCTATTGCTCCAGCTACAGAATTTGGATTTGATTTTGATGAGATTTTTAAAACTTCCATTGTTTGTGCCTCCTATAATTTATTTTTTTGTTTCGATTGAACATATATATTTATATTATATTTTGTTCATAATGTCCAGTACTTTTTGGAAAATTTTGGAAGTTTCGGTCGCAATAAATTATCTTTTTCGACACAAACTATAAATTTATTCTTTTTATTTTGTTTATTCTACAATTTTCATCATTTATTTCAAATATAACTCCATTTAACATTGCATCACCATCTGCAACCTTATACTTTTCTGGAAGTGTTGTAACAAATCTTTTTAGTGAAGCTTCTATATTCATTCCAATTACACTTTCTTTTGGCCCTGTCATTCCGATATCTGTGATATATCCTGTGCCATTTTTAAGTATTTTCTCATCTGCTGTTTGTACATGTGTATGTGTTCCAAATAAAGCTGTAATTTCTCCATCTAAATAATATCCCATAGCAATTTTTTCTGCTGTTGCTTCTGCATGAAAATCTACAATTATTATATCTACTTCTTTTTCTTCTAATGTTTTTACTATCTTTTTAGCTGCTAAAAATGGATTTTCTGTTAAAACTCCCATATCTGTTCTTCCGAATTAGATTTATTACAGCAACTTTTTTACCTTTACATTCATAAATTCCATATCCTTTGCCACATACCCCATTTGGATAGTTTGCAGGTCTAATCAATTTAGGATCATCAATAAAAGTAAAGATGTCTTTCTTTCCCCATGTATGATTTCCCATAGTTACTGCATCTACTCCAAGAGAAATAATTTTATCAAATTGCTTTTTTGTAATTCCCATTCCTTCTGCTACATTTTCTCCGATTCACTATTGTAAAATCTATATTATTTTCTTCTTTTATCTTTTTTATTTCATCTGCAAGCTTGTTTAATCCAATATCTCCTACTAAATCGCCTATTGCCAAAATATTCACTTTAAATCACCTCGTATAATATGATACTATAATTTTGGCTATATTTCAAGCAAATATGGAAAAAAGTTCAGTTACTCTAATTTTGTTTAATCATAAAACTTATATTTTTTGCATACTTCTCCAAAATAATCTTCATAATCTTCTCCGATTTCCTGTATATTCTGGTAGCATTACATCTTTAGCTTCCGTGTTTCCTATATCCCAAGTATATTTATATTCTATACAAGAATCTTTATAATCTCCATAATTATAATGTAATACTTTTTCAAAAATAATAAGGTTACTTGCTTTATCTATCCATACCTCATAAGTCGAGCTTGTTAAAACATAACACTCTTTTCCTTCATAAGTATCTTCCCTCACGTTAAAATCTGCAAACTTTATTTCATCAAAATCATTAAATACATAATAAAACTCTAACAAATTGTTTATACAGTCAAATCCACTAAACTTATTTTCTCCTTTAAAGCCATCACCAGCATAATATTCACCAGTTTGCAAATTTTTATACACAGTATGTCTAAGAATTCCTGAATAATCAATACCATACTCTTCTTCCCTATAATAATCTTCAGATATATTTGTTGTTACTCCAGAATACTGGCTTACATTTGGATAAGAATATGTTGTTATTGGTGTTCCTAAAACTTCATCTGCATACACAATTTTAGTTATATCATCTTTACGTAAATATTTATAATTTTTTATAACTTTATCATCAATTTTTGCCTCATAAGAAAATTTAAAATTTTTCCCTTCTAAAATTTCACAAGCTTTATCATATACAGGGTCTAAAATACTCTTAACATATTTTCCTTTTTCATATTTTTCGTTATATTCTCTTTCAGCTTTAATTTCATTGTAATTTTCCTCTATTTTGTTATAAACAAATCTTCCTCCAAATATTCCCCATTCAATTACTATAAAAACTGTCAATGAACTCGCTACAATTTTCAAGATATTTATTCTTCTGTTATATTTTTTAAGATAATCTATTTCTGCCATATCTTCCGCTTGCTTTTTTTCTTTTTCTTTTACTTTTTCATTCTTTAGCACTTCTAAAACTTCTTTGCAATTATCACAAGACTTAATATGCGTATCTACAAACTCTTTTGAACTATCGCTTAAATTTTCCTCAATATAGCTTGGAAGTAAATCTTTTACTATATCACATTCATTTTTTATCATCTTCTCTAAATTCCTCCTTTAACTTTATTTTTCCTCTATAAAAAATAGTTCTAGCCCATTCTTCACTTTGCCCCATAATGTTTCCAATTTCCTTAAAAGAAAGCTCTCCTCTTATTCTAAGCAAAAAAACTTCTTTCGTTTTCTCATCTAATTTATGTATTTCTTTGTATAAAGAAATGAGCTCATTTCTTGCATCTATATCTTCTGTTTCAATTTTTTCAACAAGCAAACTATTTATATATTTTTCATCATCAATAGAAGTTAATTTTAACTTTTTTTCATGGCTTAAATAATCTCGCCATACATTTTTTGCAATTTGGCATAGCCATGTACTTACTTTACTATCGCCTTTAAAGTTTTTTACTCCTTTTATTGCTTTATAGAAGGTTTCTTGAGTTAATTCTTCTGCAATTTCTGTATTTTCGCATAAGCTTTTCAAATAGTTATAGACGAGCCTAGAATATTTTTTATACAGTTCTTCCACTTTTCCACCTCCTTACACTATTTAAGACATGATATTTTTTGAATTCGTGACAAAATTTTATGAAATTTATCGAATAAAATAAATTAATTTAAAAGTAATAAATTTATATATGATATATGGGCTATTTAATAGAAATAAACTTATAGAACAAATTTTTGTATTTTTTAAAAATATGCTTGATTTTTATTTAACTATACGGTATAATTTTACCATAGATGAGCAAAGCAGGATGTGGCGTGTCGTTTCTCCAGAAAGGAGGTCGATGCGTATGCTAGAACAAATATATATTTTCTTCTTATACATACTTCTTATTGAACTTGCATTTATTATTGTATTAGTAGTTAGTTTATTTGTAGCTTTAGTTATAACTCTAAAAAAACTAAACAGCAAAAAAAGTACATCTCTGCTTCACCGTTAGAGATGCACTTTAATTATTCTTTATAAACTAACGGCATGCCACATTTCTGTGGTTGCTCATCTTTTCTATAATTATTATACGATATTATTATTTAAATGTCAATAAATATTTTTAAGTCATTTTAGTGATATTTTTCATATAAAAAAACAACTGGCATAAATCATGCCAATTGTTTTTTTAGTTTATTTTATTTTGCATATTCGATAGCTCTTGATTCTCTAATTACATTTACTTTGATTTGTCCTGGATATTCCATTTCATCTTCTACTTTTTTAGCAATATCTCTTGCCATGATAATCATTTCAGCTTCTGTTACCTTTTCAGGTTTTACTATTATTCTGACTTCACGACCAGCTTGTATTGCATAAGATTTATCAACTCCATCAAATGAATCTGCAATTTCCTCTAATTTTTCTAGTCTCTTGATATATGCTTCTAATGTTTCACGTCTTGCACCTGGACGAGATGCAGATATACTATCAGCAGCTTGTACTAAAACAGCTTCTAGTGTTTGTGGTTCTACATCTTCATGATGTGCTTCAACTGCATTTATAACTAGAGGATTTTCTTTAAATTTCTTAAGTATTTCAACTCCTATTTCAACGTGTGTTCCTTCCATATCATGGTCTAATGCTTTTCCTATATCATGTAAAAGTCCCGCACGTGCTGCCCTCTTGCTATCTAGTCCAAGTTCTTCTGCCATAATTCTAGCAAGGTTTGATACCTCGATTGAATGATTTAATACATTTTGTCCATAACTTGTTCTATATTTTAGTTTTCCGATTAATTTTATAAGTTCTGGATTTAGACCTATAACACCTGTTTCAAGAGTTGCTCTTTCTCCCTCAGATTTGATAGTTTCTGCTACTTCTTCTTTTGCTTTTTCTACCATTTCCTCAATTTTTGCAGGGTGAATTCTTCCGGTCTTCAATTAATTTTTCTAGAGCTATTTTTGCAACTTCTCTTCTTAATGGGTCAAATCCTGATAATACTACTGCTTCAGGTGTATCATCAATTATTAAATCTATACCTGTAAGAGTTTCTAGGGCTTTTATGTTTCTTCCTTCTCTTCCTATAATTCTACCTTTCATTTCATCGTTTGGAAGTGCTACTATTGATACTGTAGTTTCTGATGTGTGATCTGCTGCACATTTTTGTATAGTATATGTAAGTATTTCTCTTGCATTTTTTACTGCTTCTTCCTTTACTTTAGCATTTATATCTTTAATAATATTTGCTTTTTCGGCAGTAAGTTGTTTTTCAACTTCATTTAAAAGCATTGTTTTTGCTTCTTCTCGAGTTAGTCCTGAAATTCTTTGTAATTCTTTTAATTCTTCTTCAATTGCATTTTGTAATTCATTCTTTTTGTCTGATATTTCTTGTTCTTTCCTCTCTAACTCTTTTTCTCTGTGTTCAAAACTTGCAGCCCTTTTGTCCAAATTTTCTTCCTTTTGTATTAATCGTTTTTCTTGAGCTTGTACTTCGCCGTCTTCTTTCTCTAATCTCTTTTTCAAGTTCATCTTTTTCTTGCATAATTTCTTCTTTAGCCTTGAATACTTGTTCTTTCTTTATATTCTCAGCTTCTATTTTTGCAAGTTCAACTAATTTTTTAGCTTCATTTTCTGCACCTGAAATTTTTGATTCAGCAATTTTCTTTCTAATTATTATACCTATTGGAACGAATATTACTCCTGAGATTAGGACAGTGGCGATTATTGTCAAGATGTTCTCCATAAAATCTACCTCTTTCCTATTTAATTTTCAATGTTCGTAATTATTATATTAACTAATTATTTTAGCACATAATTTAACTTACTATAATATTTTATCATATTATTGTAAACTGTCAAGTAGTTTTTTAAATAAAAGTTTGAAAATTTAAAAAATCAAATCTCAATATTGCCTAATTTGATGTAATATGCTAAAATATATTTAAATTGTAATTTATGGAGGAAAACTTATATGGAAAACGAAGATAAATTATTTGAAAATAAAACTACGTATACTCAAAATATGTATATTGATTTTCTTAAATTTCATAATAAAAGATATAATTTTACATATATGACATATACAATTATCTGGTCTATTATATTGCTTTCATGCATTATTTATTGTTTTTCCTACAATATGAGACTTCAAGGTGTAATTATTACTATAATTTTACTATCATTTGTTATCTATAGATTTGCTCGTCCTCAAATGATAGTAGATAAAGAATTAAAAAGTGATAAACTTGGAGACAACAATATAAATGTTTTTACATTTTATAAAAAATATATGGAAATAAAAAATAAAAATGGTAAATTCAAATATAACTATTTTATGATTCGTAAGGTTTTTGAAACTAAAGATAGTTTTTATCTTTATGTAACAAAAGAAAATGCATTTTTAATTTCAAAAAAGGCATTTTCTCTTGGCACTTCAGAAGATTTTTCAAAATTTGCTAAATTAAAGTTTGGTATGAAATATAAATTTTGTAAAAATTAGATTATAACATAGTAAGAAATATTACTACATAAGAGTATTTAATTCTTCTATTAAGTTTTTATATTTTAAATAAAAAATTCCTGATTTTTCTTCTGATAGGGAATTTTTTATTTCCTCTATTAAAATATATGCTTTATTTATATTAAATTTTCTTTGGTCATTTTCTTTATTTATATTATTCACAATTTGAGTAAAAGTATTTTCTGCATTTTGTACTTCAGTTCTTACACCATCCAAATTCTCTGCATCCATATTAGAATATGCATTTAAAATATAGCTTTTAGTTTGTATTATATTTTTCTTGGTTTCTTCTATTTCAGTATTTTTTAAAAATTCTGGTAAAAAACTATAAAGTTTTGCGATATTTTCTGATGCTCCTACTTTGTCTTTTTCTTGTACAGACTTTAATGTTTCATCTAAAGTATTACTAAATTCTACAATTTTATTTGAATCAGTACCAATAGAATTTAAGTCTAGCACAATTGTTGCCCATACTGAATATAATACTTCTGTTTCACCTTGAATTAAATCCCAATTTATTTCTCCTTCATTGTTTACAATTAATTCTCTTTCCATTTTTGTTATTGTAACTTCTTGTTTATTTTCACTAGACTGTTCTTCTTCATTTTCCCCTGGACTTCCACTTGATCCTTCTTTAGAACTACTTTCCTGTTTTCCTGAACCTTGACTTCCTTCGCTAGAGCTGCCTCCGCCTTCAGAGCTTCCTTCTCCAGAACTTTCTCCTTCTTCTTGAATAGTGCTTACACTAATTTTATAATTTTCAAGATTTATATTATTAAGTTTATTTATCAAATTAATTATTTTAGTATCTAAATAATCAATCTCCTTTTCTATCTTTTCATTACTTTTTGTGTCTCCATTTGCATTTGAATATACAAAAAATCCAAATATCACTGCAAGTATTATCACAATAACAAATATTGCTTTTATTATAAAATTTATAAATTTCATATTATCAATTTCCTTTCATGTATTTAGTATGCCAAAAAATCTCTCCAAATATTCTCTGTATTGTTTTTAATATTTAACATAAAATAGATATATATTTTTTAAATTAGAAAGGAAATTTTCAAATGGGAACAATTGTGAATTTATATAGTGATAAAAAAGGAGAAATTTCAAAATTTTTAAGCAATTTTTATAATAAACGCATTCCTCTTAAAAATGATTTAAAATGGGAAAAAGATTTTGAAAATCCTATTGAAATGGCAGATATTATGGGAACTTTTATAGATAATAAGGACTTATATCACATTAATATGTGGGTAAGTCTTGATGAAGATGCTTTTATAAATGTTACAGTTCATAATGTAGACAAATTAATAAGGTACCTTTATGAAAGATACCCTTATTAATATTATTCATCATTATTATTTCCTTCTTCATCTTCTGTATTAACATCTTCTTGCTGTTCATCAGCTTCATTTTGTTCTTCATTTTCTTTTGATTCCTCATTGCAATTACATTCTTCTTTTTCTATTTCTGGTTGTCTAAATCCACAATTTGGACAATAGTGTGCATTTAACTCTATTTCCTCATAACAATTCGTACATTGTCTTTTTTCTTTTAAAGTTAAAATTTCATTTTTACACTTTACAATTTTATCACTTAATTCATCGATTTCATCGCATTTTTGTTTTAAGTCTTCCTTTTTTATTTCCTCATCTAAAACTGACTTTTCATATACTGCTTCTCCGATTTCTTTGTATATATCTTCTATTTTTCTTTTTGATTCATTTATTTGCATTTTAAGTTTTGTTTCTCTTGCAATTTTGCTTGTTTTTTCAGCAGTAAATTTATATGTTTTGCTTGCTGCATCTCCAATTTTTTCAAATATTTCCATAAAGTTTTCCCTTTCCTTTCATTATATAGAATTGCTAAAATATCAAAATTTATACTTGAATTTTAAAATTCTGATTTTTTAGTTCTTTGCATAAGTCTTGCAACACCTTCGTTTGGTGATAAATTTTTATATAGAATATCATATACTGTGTTTAAAATTGGCATTTCTACATCATATTTTTTTCCAAGTTCATAAGCAACTTCAATATTGTCTATACTTTCAATTACCATTCCTACTTCTTTTCTTGCTTCTTCTATTCCTTTTCCTTGACCTATTAAAACTCCTGCTTTTCTATTTCTACTATGTTCACTTAGGCAAGTTACAATTAAGTCACCAAGTCCGTGTAAGTCCATAAAAAGTTTCTTTTTCTCCTCCAAGTTTAACACCAAGATCCGAAATTTCTTTTAGTCCTCTTGTAATCAAAGCTGCAAAACTATTATCACCAAGTCCTATTCCTGCTGCAACTCCTGCACAAAATGCAATAATGTTTTTTAACGCTCCTCCAAGTTCTACTCCTTTTACATCATCACAAGTATATATTCTTAAATTTTCATTCATAAATTCTTCTTGAAGCATATTTCTTAATTCTTCATCTTTTGATGCAACAACTAATGCAGTTGGAATTTCAACAGATACTTCTTCTGCATGACTTGGCCCTGATAAAACTGCAATTTTCGAATTTGGAAGTTCTTCTGAAACTACATCATCTAATGTTTTTAAACTATCCTTTTCAAAACCTTTTGAGCATATTACAACTGCCTGATTTTTTATGTATGGCTTATATTTTTTTACAGTTTCTCTTGTAAATTTTGATGGAGTAACATGTAAAATTACATCTGTTCCATTAAGTGCTTCTTCAATAGATGTTGTGCAATATACATTTTCTGGAATTACTGCATTTGGTAAAAATGCACATCTTCTTTCATTATTTATTAAATCTCTTTCTTGCTCCGTAAAAGACCACATTTTTACATTATGTCCGTTAGAGCTAAGTGTTATAGCAAGTGCTACTCCCCAACTTCCGCTTCCGATTATACAAATATTTTTCATATGTTCCCCCTCAAAATTTAATTTGCTTTTTTAAAACTTAGTTTATTTTCTCTTCCTTCTAGAATTCTTTTTACATTGGCTCTATGATTAAAGATTACAATTACAGCAAGTATTATACTAAATATTAAATAATTACCACTAACTATAAAGAATTTTTCTCCAACTTTAAATAGAGTAAGTACTGGGTAAAGTATTGCTGCTGTAACTGATCCTGCTGATACCATACGAGTTACTGCCATTATAACTAAAGCAAATACTAAACACAAAAGTCCAATTTGCCAATTTATACAAATTAATACTCCAAGTGAAGTTGCAACTCCCTTTCCACCTCTAAATTCAAAGAATATTGGGAATGTATGTCCAATTACTACACAAATAGCTGCAATTTGTACAAGTAATGCTCCGTTTGCATCTTTCCAAATTCTACTAAATATATATGCTATAACTATTGCTATAATTCCTTTTAATATATCACATACAAGTGTAATTAGTGCTGCCTTTTTTCCAACACTTCTTAACATATTTGTAGTTCCTGCATTTCCGCTTCCTTTGTCTCTTACATCAAATCCTGCAAATTTTCTACTAAATATTACTGAAAAATTTATGCTTCCTATTGCATAAGCAATAAGTGCAATTACTATGTAAAGTACCATTTTTTATTCCTCCTTTTTTTCTCTTACTATAATCCTGATTGGGGTTCCTGTAAGTCCAAATTCTTTTCTTATATGATTAACTAAATATCTCTCATATGAAAAATGAAAAATATCTTTGTTGTTTACAAAAATTACAAACGTAGGTGGCTTAATTCCGAGCTTGAGTTACATAGAGTATTTTAAGTCTTTTTCCCTTATCTGTTGGTGGCTGTACGATTGAAATTGCTTCATCTATTACTTGATTTAACATTCCTGTTGAAACCCTCATACTATTTTGCTTATAAACTTCATTTATTAGTTCAAATAATTTATTTACCCTTTGTCCAGTTTTGGCTGAAATGAAAATTATTGGTGCATAAGTAATATATGCAAGCTTTTCATATATATCTTTTTTAAACTTTTCCATAGTATGATCGTCTTTTTCTATTTCGTCCCATTTATTAACTACTATTATAATTCCTTTTCCAGCTTCGTGAGCTTCACCCGCAATTTTGGTGTCTTGCTCTGTAACTCCGCTTCCAGCATCTATCATAAGAAGGCACACATCAGATTTTTCTATTGCAAGCATTGTCCTTATTATACTGTATCTTTCAATATTATCTTTTATTTTATTTTTCTTTCTTAATCCTGCTGTATCAACAAATATATATTTACCTTCTTCATTTTCAAAAGGTGTATCAATTGCATCTCTTGTTGTTCCAGCAATGTCACTTACAATTACTCTATTTTCTCCGAAGGATTTTATTTACTAATGAAGACTTTCCGGACATTTGGTTTGCCAATTAAAGCGACCTTTATCCATCCATCATCTTCTTCATCTTGCTCTTTTTCAGGGAAATTATTATATATTTCATCTAACACATCACCTATTCCAGATGCATTAACAGAAGAAACAGCATGTGGTTCCCCGGATTCCTAAATTATAGAATTCATATATATCATTATTTTCTTTTCCAAAATTATCAGATTTATTACAAACAAGCACTACTGGCTTTTTTGTCTTCTTAAGGAGCAATGCTATATCTTTATCTGCTTCTGTTATTCCTTGCTTTATATCAGTTAAAAATACTATTACATCTGCTATATCAATTGCAATTTGTACCTGTTCACGCATAGAAATTAGTATTTCATCTTCTGACTTTGGCTCAATTCCAGCAGTATCAATAAGAGTAAACTTCCTTGTGCGCCATTCTGCATCTGCATAAACTCTATCACGAGTAACCCCTGGCTTATCTTCAACAATTGAGATTTTCTGTCCTACTATATAATTAAAAAACGTTGATTTACCGTACATTTGGTCTTCCAACTATTGCAACAATTGGCTTTGCCATTTTTGTCTCCTTCCTAATAAGTTATCTTTCCGCTCTAAAAGGTCATCATTTTCTATCCAATCTTTAACATTAATTACTTTATATCCTAAATCATTATCTGTTTTTACAATAACTTCACTAATTCCAGCATTAATAATCATCTTTTTGCAAAGTTGACAGGCATCTGCATCCTTTTCATATTCTCCTGTGTCTTTTCTAATTCCGAACTAGATATAATTTAGAATCTATCATATCTTTTCTTGATGCACTTATTATTGCATTTTGCTCTGCATGAACAGATCTACAAGCATCATAACCTCCGATGTCTTGTATCTGGTAAAATCTTTTTCTTAGTACAATAGCCTAAATCAATGCAATTTTTTCTTCCTCTTGGTGCTCCTGTATAACCTGTTGAAATTATCTCATCGTTTTTTACTATTATGCAACCATAATTTTTTCTAAGGCATGTTCCACGTCCCGCAACTGCTTCTGCTATTGATAAATAATAGTTTACCTTGTCAACTCTTTTTGATTCCATAATTAATATTCCTCATATAATAATATTTACAATCAATTTCATAAATTTATCCATTTTAAACAAATGATTGTATAAGAAAAATATTTATCTTTTGATTTTTTAATTATATCATATATACAACTTTTAAACAAGGCATTTTTATTGCAAATTTCTTAATATTATGCTATAATATATTTACTTTTTGTTATATTGGGCATATAACAACTATTTTTATGAAAGGAGTCTTTACTATAATTGCAAAAATTGTTTCAGCGGATGAAGTTTCCTACAGTCGGCCTACATATAGGCTAAAGCTTTCTGTTCAGGACAGCAATCCCAAGAAACTTCTCTATGCCTACGTTAATAAAAGCCAGATAGATGGCATTTTTGACATTTTCAATCTGCGTAGTCGTAGAGTTGTACCTCTTAAGGAGTATCATATGCTCCAGGATACTGATGTAATTCGCAAAAGCAATATTGAAAAGTTGCTAGGTCATTCGGTTTCAATTCATATGGACACCCAATCATTTTACATAACAATGCATAATTTGAAAATTTGCGTAGTATGCATTAAAATTACTGAAAAATAGTTGTATTGCCCAAATCGCCCAGTCGTTTTTTCGACTGGGCGATTCCTTTAATCTTCTACTTTTTCAAATAATGACTTTGGAACTCCACATACTGGGCAAACCCATGTATCTGGTAGGTCTTCAAATTTTACTCCTTCTTTTTCCTCATCATATATTTCTCCACATACTGTACATCTATATTTCATAACTTAATGTCCTCCTCACAATTTAATTAGTATGTTTTACATTAATTTAAAAATATTATATATTAGTGCACTATATAAACTAATATATTTTAATAATTTTCTGCTTTTATTTCAAAGAATGCTTTTGGATGATTGCAAACTGGACAAACATCAGGTGCTGATTTTCCAATTACTATATGTCCGCAGTTTCTACATTTCCAAATTCTATCTCCGTCTTTAGAGAAAACTAGTCCATCTTTTACATTTTCTAATAATTTTAAATATCTTTCTTCATGCTCTTTTTCAATTTTTCCAACAGCTTCAAATAAATATGCAATGTGTTCAAATCCTTCTTCTCTAGCTTCTTTTGCCATTCTTGCATACATATCTGTCCATTCAAAATTTTCTCCTCCAGCTGCTGCTTTTAAATTTTCTTCTGTTGATGGAATATCTCCACCATTTAATAATTTAAACCATATTTTTGCATGTTCTTTTTCATTTGCTGCTGTTTCTTCAAATATAGCTGCTATTTGTTCATATCCATCTTTTTTAGCCTTGCTAGCAAAATATGTGTATTTATTTCTTGCTTGTGATTCTCCAGCAAATGCTTCCATTAAATTTTTTTCTGTTTTTGTACCTTTTAAATCCATAACTCTGCCTCCTAAAATTAAATTTTATTGTATTAAAACAACTAACATGGTTATACCATAATTTGGCATAAAAATCAAGCAATTTTATTATAATTTAAATCATTTTTAAGATTTCTTCCTTTAATACTTGAACAATTTTTTCTTGTGGAACCTTTTTTATAATCTCACCTTTTTTAAATAAAAGTCCTTCTTTTATTCCTCCTGCAATTCCAATATCTGCTTCTCTTGCTTCTCCGAGGTCCATTTACTGCACATCCCATTACTGCAACAGTTATATTGCTATTTATTGTCTGAAGAAATTTTTCTACCTCTTTTGCAATTGGAATTAAATCAATTTGTGTTCTTCCACAAGTAGGACAAGATATTAATGTTGGAGATTTTTTATATAATCCGCAGTTTTTAAGTATTTCCTTTGCAACCTTTATTTCTTCAACTGGGTCATCTGATAAAGATACTCTTAAAGTATTACCTATACCTTCTCTTAAAAGAACTCCTAAACCTATGCTAGACTTAATAGTCCCTGAAAAAGCAGTTCCTGCTTCTGTTATTCCAATATGCAAAGGATAATCAAAACTTTCTGCTGCCTTTTCATATGCCTTTATACAAAGATCCAAATTTGAAGCTTTAAGTGATACACATATATCATAAAAATCAAGGTCTTCCAATATCTTAATGTGTTTCATTGCACTTTCGACCATACCTTCAGCAGTTGGTTTTCCGTTATATTTATCTAGTATTTCTTTTTCAATAGAACCAGAATTTACGCCAATTCTAATTGGTATATTTCTCTCTTTGCAAGCTTTTACAACAGCTTCTACTCTGTCTCTTCCTCCAATATTTCCGAGGATTTATTCTTAATTTATCTACTCCTGATTTTATTGCTTCAAGTGCTATCTTATAATCAAAATGAATATCTGCAACTATTGGAATATGTATTTTTTCTTTTATCTTACTTATTGCTTTTGCATCTTCTAAATCTAAACATGCAACTCTAATAATTTCACATCCTGCTTTTTCTAGTTCTAGAATTTGTTTAACTGTTTTCTCTACATCCTTTGTAAAAGTATTTGTCATAGACTGAATAACAACATTCTCTTCTCCGCCTATTGTGACGTTACCGTACTTTTATTTTTCGCGTTTCTGATCTTTTTACCATTTAAAAAATACACTTCCTTTTTTTATATATTTTTGTAGTTTAGGTAAATATATTTACCTAGTTCAAACAAAATTAGTATATTGTCTCTTTCTTGCTAGAGATTTGGTAAATAAAATAATTTACGAAGCGACGCGTAGCATGGAAGCGACTTAGAGGCTGTTAAAGCGAAGCTTTATACAGTCCTCTTAGGAGTCGACCAACAAGGAGCAAGTCAAATTATTTTATTCACCAAATCTACAGCGATACAACAAAACAATTACATTTTAAGATGCGCTTTCCTTAAGCTTAACCAAAATATTCATTGCATCAATTGGTGTAAGTTCATTTACATTTATTTTATCTAGCTCATGTGCAATTTCTGCAAGCTTATAGTTATATAAATCAAGCTGTCCTGCTTGTTTTTTTTGCTCTTCCTTTTCAAGATTTTTCTCGCCAAGCATACTTTTTCTTTCTAGATTTTTTAATATATTTCTTGCATTTGTTAAAACTTCTTTTGGAACTCCTGCAAGCTTTGCAACATGTATTCCATAGCTTTCGTCTGTTCCGCCTGATACAATTTTCCTCAAGAATATTATATCTTCTCCTTTTTCTTTTACTGCAACAGAATAATTTTTTACACCTTCTAGCATTTCTTCAAGCTTTGTTAATTCATGATAGTGTGTTGCAAAAAGTGTTTTTGCTCCACATTTTTCTTTATCTGCCATAAAAGTTGCAACAGCCCAAGCAATAGAAAGTCCATCATATGTTGATGTTCCTCTTCCTATCTCATCTAATATTACTAAGCTGTCTTTTGTTGCTCCTTTTAATATATTTGCAACTTCCATCATCTCTACCATGAAAGTACTTTGTCCCATACTTAAGTCATCTGATGCACCAACTCTTGTAAATATTTTATCTACGACACCAATTTTTGCATATTTTGCAGGAACAAAAGATCCAATTTGTGCCATAAGAGTGATTAATGCTACTTGTCTCATATATGTAGACTTTCCTGCCATGTTTGGTCCTGTAATTATTCCGAAGTCTATCACTACCTTTATTCAAATATGTATCATTCGGTACAAAAGAACCTGCTGACATCATCTTCTCTACTACTGGATGTCTTCCTTCATCAATTTTTATCTCTCCGCTATTATCTACAATAGGACATACATATCCTAAATCTTCTGCAACTTGTGCAAATGAAGTTAATACATCAAGTTCAGCAACTATTTCAGCAGTTTTTTGCAATCTTAAAATCTCTTTTGCAACCATATCTCTAACTTCTAAGAATAGCTTATATTCTAAATCAACTAATTTTTCTTGAGAACCGAAGTATTGCATCTTCTATCTCTTTTAGTTCCTCTGTTATATATCTTTCTCCTGTGGTTAATGTTTGTTTTCTAATATATCTATCTGGAACCATTTTTAAATTTGATTTTGTAACTTCTATATAGTATCCGAAAACTTTGTTAAAACTAATCTTTAAATTCTTTATTCCTGTCTCTTCTCTTTCTTTTGCTTCTAAATTCACAAGCCACGTTTTTCCATCTGTGCTTGCTGATTTTAATTTATCTACTTCTTCATTATATCCTTTTTTTATTAAATTTCCTTCTGTTATTGTAATTCCAGGCTCTTCAATTATTGATTTTTCTATTAATTCATATACATCTTTCAATTCATCTAAATTTGTATATAACTCTTTTAGCAAATCAGAATTAACATTTTCTAGAACTTTTTTAAGTTCTGGAATTTTCTTTATTGAAGATTTTAATGATAAAAGATCTCTTGCATTAGCATTACCAAAAGCAATCTTACCTGCAAGTCTTTCTATATCAAATATTTTCTTTAAGCTTTCAAGTATATCATCTCTTAAAATCATTTCAGTTTTTAGCTCTTTTACTGCTTCAAGTCTTGAATTAATCTCATAAACATCTAGAAGTGGGTCGTTAATCCATCTTCTTAAAAGTCTTCCGCCCATTGAAGTTGATGTTTTATCAAGAACCCAAAGAAGTGTTCCTCTTTTTCCTTTATCTCTCATTCTTTCAGTTAATTCTAGATTTCTTCTTGCACTAATATCAAGAGACATATATTTTGTAATACTATATATCTTTATTACATTAATATTCTCTATTTCTGTTTTTTGCATTTGTTTAATATATTCCAAAAGTCCGTTAATTGCAGCTATTGCAAAATCCTTCTCTTCTATATTATCTAGTCTTTCTCCTCTGTCATCTGTAAATGTATATCTTCCTTCTAATTTTTTTATTCCGCCCGTAAAATTCTCGTCATCTAAATTTGAAATATAGCAATCTATTCTTTCTCTAATTTTTGCAATTTCTTCTGATGACATATATAGCATTTTGTTTACAACAATTTCTGCTGGATAATATCTTGCAATTTCATCTAAAAGTTTTGAAAAATTATTTGTTTCTTTTATTTGAGTTGCAAAAAAATCACCTGTTGATATGTCACATACAGCTACTCCAAAAAATATTCCTTGCTTATATACTGACATTATATAGTTATTTTTCTTTTCGTCTAATAAATTATCTTCAAGAACTGTTCCTGGAGTTACTACTCTAATTACATCTCTTTTTACAATACCTTTAGCCTTTTTAGGATCCTCTAACTGTTCACATATTGCAACTTTATAGCCTTTTTCAATTAACTTTGCTATATATACATTTGCTGCATGGAAAGGTATTCCGCACATTGGTGCTCTTTCTTCTTGTCCGCAATCTTTTCCTGTTAAAGTTAATTCTAGTTCTCTTGATGCAGTCTTTGCATCATCAAAAAACATTTCATAAAAATCGCCTAATCTATAAAATAAAATGCAATCTTTGTACTTTTCTTTAGTGTCTAGATAGTGTTGCATCATTGGACTATATTCTGCCATTTTTTTATTCCACCTCTTACTATAAATACAAATAAACTATTCTACTTAATAATTCTTCTTTAATTTCTATTCTTCAATTTTTCCTTCTAAATACCATACATGGTCTTTTGTAATTTCAACTTCTATTGTTTTATCTATTAAATCTTCATTTCCTTCAAATACTACTACCTTATTTGTCTCTAGTCTTCCTGTTAGCATATTTTCATTGTTTTTGCTCTTTCCTTCTACTATAATTTTTTGCTTTGTTCCTATATATTTTTTGTTGTTTTCTGGGATTTGGCTTTCTACTAGTTCTTTTAATCTGTCAAATCTTTCATGTTTTATTTCTTCTGGAATTTGGTCTTCCATTTTATCGGCCGGAGTTCCAACTCTTCTTGAATATATAAACATAAATACTTGTTCAAAATTAATTTTACGAACGACATCTAAAGTATCCTCAAAATCTTCTTCTGTCTCCCCTGGGAATCCGACTATTATATCTGTGGAAAATACAACTTCTGGTATCTTTTCTTTTATCTTTTTAGCTAAACTTAAATATTGTTCTTTTGTATATTTTCTATTCATTCTTTTAAGCACTGCTGTACTTCCTGATTGCAAAGGTAAATGTAATATTTTGCATATTTTATTACTCTTACTAATTACTTCTATAACGTCATCTGTAAAATCCTTTGGATGTGGTGAAATAAATCTTATTCTCTCTATTTTTTCTATTTTCTCTATATCACTTAAAAGATTTGAAAATTTATAGCCGTCTCCTCCATCATAAGAATTAACATTTTGTCCAAGTAAAGTTATTTCTCTATAGCCTTCCTCGCTAAGTTCTTTTATCTCTCTTAAAATATCTTCTGGTTTTCTACTTCTTTCTCTTCCCCTTACATAAGGAACTATGCAATATGTACAAAAATTATTGCATCCATACATAATTGTAACTGATGCTCTTGTCTTATCTTCTCTCTTTATTGGAAGTCCTTCATAAATGTCTCCATCAATATCTAATATATCTGTTATACGTAATCTTTTTGAAAGGACATTATATAAATCTTCTGGAAATTTATTTAAAGTATGTGTTCCGAATATTATATCAAAAAAAGGATAGCTCTCATTTAATTTTTTTTGAATATGCTTTTCTTGCATCATGCAACCGCCTATTGCAATAATAGCACCTTTTTGTTTTTTATAATTTTTAAGTTCACCCAATTTTCCAAATAGTTTTTCCTCTGCATTTTCTCTAACGCAACAAGTATTAAACACAATTAAATCAGATGATTTTGCATCATCACATTTTTCATATCCCATTTTTTCTATCATGCCACATAATTTTTCTGAATCATTTTCATTTAGCATGCATCCCATTGTCATTATGTAATACTTAAGTTTTTTCCCGTTATTTATTTTTTTTACTTTTTCTATATATTTTTCTTCATCTTTAAATTCCAATATTTCCATTTATATCTTCTCTGTCCTTTCCATTGTTAACACATTATATCATAAAGTAAAATAAAATGGAAGTAAATTTACAATAAAAAGGAGAAAGCAAGGAGCTTTAATTGCTTTCTCCTTGCTTTTTGATGAATTAGTCCAAATAGAAATACAAATTTCCGATGTGCGCATACTCCTCGTGACCCTCCATTGGTGAATTCATCACATGCATTAGATTAGAAGGAGCATAGTTGCCATCTTTTAAGAGTTCCTCTGCCCACTTGTATACCGATTGTGGGGTATCAATGTTGTCAATATCTGTAGTAATCCATGAGCCGAAGGCTTGACTTTTAATCACATCTTCAAGTTCTATGTGTTTGTTGTGGTTCATTGTATTTTGCCAATTCAGTACAATCTGTCCAACTAACTTCATTGCCCTTTCTGTGTCTTTTTCGGATACCCCTTCAAAGCACCCTTTTGTCTCCGCATACATTAGGTCTCCCAACATATGCACATCTTCTTCGGTATAGGTAGAATTGTACACATGATTGGAGCCGATAACGATCTGGCTTTCCAAAACATCGGACAACGCTACAATGCTGATGATAGCTGCACCAATTGCAACTATGAAAAAGAGTAAGCTTAAAATCCGTTCTACAATGGCTGATGCTTTATTCATCTTTTTCTCCTTTGGATTCAAATTTTTGAGAATCCTTTAATAAAATTTTTAATATATACTAGATATATTAAATCTATATATATTATATCATATTTCGTATAAATCCGCAAATATCTCTAATATAAAGCTGTCATAAATTAATTAATAAAAGCTTCTCTTTACTTATTACAATTTAAATGATATAATTTTAAAAAATTTTAAAGTGAGGAAAATAAATTGAAAAGGTTTATCTCTATAATAGGTATTATATTTTTAGCTATAGTTATTATTATTAACTTAGTTTATACAGCATATTTAGATGTTAATGAATGTCCCCAAATTACTTTTAATAGTATTTCATATATTCTAGGATTAATTACACTATCTTTATTTATATTTCTTATAACAAAGCTTGTAAATCTTCATTTGTTTGAAAATGATAATATTAAAAAAAAGAAGGTAAGAATCATATTATTTTCTACCTTTTTATTGATATATTTTTTATTCAATGCATTTTGGATAATCTTTATAAATCCAGCAATAGTTGGAGATCTTGGGCATGTATGTGATGTAGCAGATATTTTTTCTGAAGGTAATGATATGGGATTATCAACCCCTACTTACGCAGGTATAAGTTTACGAGAATATTTACGGTGCATACCCTCAACAAATATCTATCTCTTTTGTTTATAGCATTCTTTTAAGAGCAATGCCTTTTGCATCAAGAGTTTTTCTAAGAATATACAATGTATTTAGTAATGTAATAATTGTAATTTTTTTATACAAAATAGGAAAACAATTATCTAAAGAATATAAAGTTAATGTTGTTTTACTTGTTCTTTTATCTATGACTTTTTTAACACTTCCTCTACTTTCTACATTTGTTTATGGTGATATTCCAAGCCTTGCATTTAGTCTCATTTCAATATATTTTATAATGAGATATACTGAAACTAATAAGCTTAAATTTTTAATATTTTCTGCATTTAGTATATCATTTGCATATATGCTAAGGATGAATACCTTGATATTTATAATTGCAATTTTGATGTATTTAGGTTTGAATTTATTTAAAACATTATTTAAAAACAATTGGAAGAAAAACTTACTAGAAGTCGGAATAATTGTTTTATACATTATAATTGCTTTTTTACCTTCGAATATAATAAAAAATTACTATATAAATAAATATGACATAGATAAAGATAAAAGTTACCCTATTCAAAGTTTCTTACTATTTTCAATGATGGAAGGTCCAAGAAGCAACGGATGGTATAACGAGGACATTGCAGAACCAGCTTTACAAAATTTAGATAAAATAGATGAAATAAAAAAAGATTACACAGAAAAAATAAAAGAAAGAATTGTATATTTTTTAGAAAATCCAAAATATACTTTTGAGTTTTATACTAAAAAAATTACTTCAATGTGGGCAGAAAATACATATTCTGCAATTAGAAATAACTTCCTTGAATCTGAGCTTTTTGAAAACGTAATTAAAAATTTAACTTTTTATCAAAAAACTCTTTTAGTACTTTGCTCAGCTAGCTCTATAATTGTATTAATTAAAAATAGAAAAAATCTATCTTTAAATTTGATATTATTAATTACTATATTTATTGGTGGATTTATGTTCCATATTTTATGGGAAGCAAAGTCTAGATATATTATTCCTTATGTTTTGATATTAATACCTATCTCGAGTATAGAGATAAAGAATAAAATTAATAGCAAATAAAATACATGCACTTTTAAAACCTCCTTTTGATTTTTTGGGCAATCGACAGATTACCTTTATTATATCAAAAGGAGGTTTTTTCTGAACGCTATCGGTTCTTGAGTTTGCTTGCGTATAGTAGTTTGTTGGTTGGGTCGACGAAAAACAACTGACAGTTGAACCTAACTGTTGAAAGGTGGGGCAACGTACTTGATATCTTGGTTGAAAAGGTTATTAGTTCCAAACTGAAAGTCCCTGTGCACCACACCTACTGCAGTCCATTCTATATCCTGCAAACATACCACATTTTGGGTGATTCTTTAAGCTATTCTCCCCAAAGGTACAACTTGTGCAATGGCCTACTATTGCGTATCCACTATGACCTGAAGGGCACCTGTACCAATCTTCCACGTATGGGGCACCACATTTCGGACAGTCACCACGAGCAGTAGCATCGTATTGTAGCGACATTGTACAGTACAAGTTGACTTTTGTACTCCAATCATGTCCTTTCGCAGCTGTATAATCACCTTTCACTTGCGCTGTACACCAAGCACATTCCCAAACTGTATAACCTCGGGCTGTACATGTTGGATCAACAACACTTCTTTTGTATGTATAACTATGGCTTCGTGTTCCCCCTGTACTATAGGTTGTTGTTGCTGTACAACG
>CANPWU010000015.1 GCA_947584805.1 uncultured Clostridia bacterium
ACAGTTACATTAACAGATATTATACCAAAAGAATTAAGCCTTATTAAAGCATATTATATGTTAGATGGAAAAGAAGTAAGTGTAACAAGAAAAAATGGAAATAATGTAAACTTCTTACTTTCATTAGCAGAAGGAGAAACTATTACAGTATATGTAAAAGCAAAAGCTATGGAAGTTCCAGAAAATGTACAAGTTACAAATAAAATTTCATTATCATCAAAAGATATAGGTGAAATAGAAGGAAATTCTATTACACATACATTAATTGGAAAAAATGGAACTGGAGGCTCTGGTGAACATCCAGGAGGAACTGGAGATAATCCAGGAGGGCTTACAGGAGAATATAGATTATCAGGAACAGCATGGGTAGATAATAACAAAAACGGCATAAGAGAAGAAGGAGAAAATCTACTTACAGGACTTAAAGTATATTTATTAAATAGCAATACAAGAGAAATATTAAGTACAGCAATTACAAATGATAATGGAGGATATGTATTCTTAAATCTAACATCTGGAAATTATGTAGTTGTATTCGAATATGATACAAATAAATACGAACTTACAACTTACCAAATAAACGGATCAGATGATAGTGTAAATTCGGATGCTATAAATATGGACCTTACTTTAAATGGGGTAAGTAAAAAATATGGAGCAACAAATACAATTAACTTAAGCAATAATACATATAACATAGATATAGGATTAATTGATAATCCAAAATTCGATTTAGAGCTTGAAAAAACAATTACTTTAGTACAAGTAAGTAATTCAAAAGGAATTAAAACTTATACATTTAATAATACAGATTCAGCACAAGTTCAAATTCCAGAAAAACAAATGAATGGATCAGCAATTGCAATAACTTACGAAATTAAAGTTAAAAATACAGGGGCAGTTCCTGGTTATGCAAATAAAATAGTTGATTATAAAGCAAAAGACTTAAACTTTAGTTCAACATTAAATCCTGAATGGTATGAAGGAGTTGATGGAGCTTTATATACAACAGAGCTTTCAGGAAAACTTATAAATCCAGGAGAAACACTTACTGTATCAGTTATTCTTACAAAAACAATGACAAGTGAAAACATGGGACTTTCTAATAACTCAGCAGAAATTGCAGAAAGTTCTAATGATAAAGGATTACAAGATGTAGATTCAACTCCAGGAAACAGGAGTACAGCAGAAGATGACTATGGTACAGCAGATGTAATTATAGCAGTAAAAACTGGTGGAATATTATTCTTTGGAGGAATCTTACTTATAGTTCTTGCAATATTTGCATTTGGAATTTATGAAATAAATAAAAGAGTTTTAAGGAAAATATAGAAGGAAAGGAGGTAGAAAAAATGAAAGAAAAAATAAAAACAAATTTTAAAATAGTTTTAGCAGCATTTATAATAATATTTGAAATATTAAGTTATTTGGCTCCAAATATATATGCATTAGTAAGAAATGGACAAGGAGAAGCAGAAGTATTTCTTGATGACCTAGAAGAAAATAGTTGGGTTTTTAACTCTAGAAGTATACCATATTTGTTATTTAAAGATTATAATCTATCACTATGGTGTGCAAATCCAGATGGAAGAATTATAAAGTGGTTAACAGCCAAAAAGGCACTTTATGATGCATATTACTCAAATAGTTGGGGCGCTGAATTATATAATCCAGATGCACCACTTCATTACTATAAACATGAAGGAAACATGGGATTAGTGGATGAGGTAGTACCAGGTGGATTGTATCAAGGTTTCGTGGATTATGTAAATAGAATAATTGAAGTGTACAGAGCCCAGAAAATAGATAATGAATATCCGGGAAAATATCTTTTAGATAATCATTCTGGTGTTATGTCTAGTGACTTATTTAAAAAGGACCAAGAGATTTTAGCTTCTTTCCGTACAGCTAGAGGGGAGACTTACACAGATCCACTTGCACCTGAAGGTGATAACCAAGTATATGCAAGTTATGATCTTCCACAAAAGGGCGTATCACGGATTTAATCCTGTTTATTCATTAAAATTCAAATATGAGGAAACATGTGATTTTTTTGAGAGTCAGAGAGAACTATATATTTTTACACAACAAAAAATATATAACCTTCCAACTGACGTTCCATCTGGTGACGATTACAATAGCTTGTCAGAAGAACAAAAAGAAAAAGGTTACTTTAGTAAAATGGAAAAGCAATGGGCATTGTGGAAAGATGATCATAATGGATGGACAGATGGCAAGAAGAGTAGAGGATTATCTGACTTTGCAGATGGATATCAAACATTCTTTAATGCAGTTTATACAGGTAGTCAAGAAGATAATTATAAAAATTTAGTTAATGCTTATCAAGTTGATAAAAATACAGATACCATTAAAGAAGATACAAGTGATATTGTAGAAAGCGTAACAAATTTAGACGGAGAAACAAATTTAAGAACATTTGAATATAAGAATGCTATTTATGAAGTAGATAAAAACAATAATGCATATGTTATTGGACCATATTGTATAGATTATTCATTAAATGATGCTAATGGAGATGTATATAAAACAACTGATGGTTATGAATTAAAATTCAACTCTATTGAGAGCATTAAAGTATTTAATCAAAATGGAGATAATATTGAAAGATTAGGTGGCTCTTTCAAAATTGCATACAAATATAATAATGGTATTCCATCAGGAGAAGAAGGAAAAATTCGCCGTATAAATGATGAATATTATTGTGAGATGGCAAATGGAGAAGAAATTTCTGGATTTGATTCAAGAAAACCTTTCTATATTGTAATATATAGGGGAACAATGCAACCAGCAGAGTTCAAAGGATTTTATGCAAAAATTGATTTTAGATATCTAGAACACGTAGACGGAACAGTAGACAAATATAAAGCACATGTTTATGAATACTATTATGAGCATAAATTGGGTGATAAATATTCGGAAACATTAACTGCGTATATAGAATTCTACAATGGGAACTATGGTGAGAACATAATAGAAGGCGAACGCTTGCGGTTCTTGGAGCCAAAAGATAGGTTGGAGTTATTCGCTAAATACACATATATATGAATTAAAAAGAGACTATATTGGAACTCCAGCACAGGAACAATATGCATTCCATCATGATTATTTTAATAGAGTCTACAAAAAATACTCAATAGTATTAAAATATATGCCTGAACAAGACACACCAAACTTTGAGTTTGAAAAAACATGTGATACATGCGGACCACTTTTCGGAGCAAAATTTAATATCGAATTCCAAGCAAATGGAAGAGATGTATATGGAAATGTAATTAATAAAACAGTAACAATAAGCAAAAAAACAGAATTAGACGGAAAAATAAGAGTTTCTGCAAGTGAACTTGTAAATCCTACACCTGATTCTTTAGGTTTTGATCTTACTGGCTTTACAGGAACAGTTACAGTAAAATTAACAGAAACAGCAGCTCCAGCAGGACATAAAATTTCAGACTCTCCAAAAACTGTTACATATACATTAGAAGATGGAAGAATAAATGGTCAATCAGATAATATGGGAAGGGCAACTATAAAGAATGAACATAATGATGTACCACTTATTCAAATATTAAAACTTGATGGAGATGGTAATTCATTAAGAAATATAACAGCATATTTCGAGATACATGTAAAATACACAGACCCAGAAACACATGAATTAGTAAATAAAAAATCTAATATAATTAGAGGACAAACAAAAGATGGTGTATTGTCTATAACTGATAGAAACTTTGCAGAAATGCCAATTGGATTTGTTTTTGGAAACTATACAGGAACAATAACGTTAGACATTACAGAAATTGCTGTAGATGGAAACTTTAAAATATCACCTAAAAATACAACTATTGATTTAATATATGAAAATGGAGAACTTATCAATTATACAAAATATACTAATAGTGAAGTTTTAGTTAATTATATATATGACAATACAATGAGTCAAATATATGAATGGGCAAAAAGCGGAGGAACAACAACTCTTCCAAGTTATATAAATGTAAATGAGCTAAATTCTTGGGTAAATGAACAATCAAGACGTACAGGAAGAGGTTATAAAGATGTTCTAGGATGGCTTGTTAAATGGTTCGACGAAGATAAGAGTAGGTTAGATGAAGTAATCAAAAGAAGTACTCAAATGAATACAACATCTTCAAATGGATGTGTACAAATAGCAATAGAAGATGAATATTCATCTGATTTACCAAATATACCAACTCCGCCACCACCACCACCTCCACCACCACCTCAAAATAAATTATTCATGGATATAGGAGGAATTGTATTCCTAGATCATACTACTCAAAAAGGAGCAGGAATAGAGTCTGATGGTAAATATGAATTAGGAGAAGAAACATTATTTGGAGTAGAAGTATCACTTTATGAAGCAGGAACAAACAATTTAGCACAACTTACTCTAGAAAGTGGAGATATTTGTACAAACCCAACAATAACAGATATAAATGGACGTTATGAATTTAGAGGAGTTGATCCATTTAAAAATTACTATGTAGTATTTAGATACAATGGAATGGAATATAAAGCAACTACTGGAGGTGCAGAAGCAGAAGCTTCATATAATACTTCAGATTGGGCTGTAACTTCAAAAGGATCAGAAAATGGTACAGGAAGTAATTCACAAATTAGAGAAAGATATAAAGACATAAATGCTACAACAAAAGCATATGGCTATCAAGAAATACAAGGATTATATAATGAATTTGCAATATTAGCTATGAATAAAATAGCACAAACAAACTCTTATCCAGGTTGGGATAATTTATGGAATCAAGTTAAAAGCAATCACTCAAGTGATCCTGATATTAATGATAAGATAGACTATATTAAGAACATAGCAGTAACTGCGAGAGCTGGATATTCTTCATCAAACATTGGTGGAACATACCCACATAGCAGTCTAAGTGGATGCTTTATACTAAATAAAGCTGGAGTAAATGATGGAGAAATAGTTACACGTGTTGCAGGAGCAGAAGCTAAAGATTTATATCCAGGACAAATGCAAGTACATTTAGGTTTAGTAGAAAGACCAGAAATAGACCTTTCTCTAAAATCTGATATAGCAGAAACAAATGTCACAGTAAACGGACATAGTACGAAATACAAATATGGTGAGTGGCTAGCTGCATATCATCAATATGTTTACGAAGAAGATTACCACTATAATACAAATGAAAATACAGATGGTATAGCTTTCTATCTTGATGAGCAGGTTTCATTTGAAATAACTTATGAGATAAAAGTTACAAATGAAACTTTAATACCAGGAAGACCAACACAAATAGTTGATTATTATGATAATAATTTGGAATATGTAAGTGTTCAAGCATTCAGAAATGGATCAGCAATATCTGCTAGTAAGAGTGATACAGGTTTTGTTAAATCTAATGAAACTAATAATGATTCAGGAATGAGCAGACTTTATATCAACTTACCAGATTCAACTAACATTACAGGTACTGGTGATGATATAACAATTAGAATAACTTATAAAATAAAAGAACCTAGTAGAATTTTCAATGAAAAATTATATGAAGAAGAAGATTCAGAATATTCTAAGTCTTTGAAATTCGATAATTATGCAGAAATAACTGCTTATCATACAGAGGATAGTGTACTAGATTCAGATTCTCATCCAGGAAACTTTGGTATAAATAAATTTAAAACATATCAAGAAGAATACAAAACAGCTTATGAAAATTATATAAATCATATTGTAGATAGTGATGCTGCTTCTTATGCAAATAAATTGAAATTAGCATTAGCAAGATTAACAAATGTAAGAGAAGATGATAGCTGGTATGTAACACTAACAATTGCAAATAATGGCAATGAGAGAGTTCTTACAGGAAATGTTTGGGAAGCAATAAATGATGAGGTTAAGACAACACTTGATTTACAAAAAGAATATGGAGATAGATATGTAACATACGAAGGAAGAACAGACTTAAATCTAGAAGGAATTAGAGTTGAATTATTAGAGCTTGATCCAGATGGATCTCAATATACAAGAGCTATAACTTATACTAAGGAAGATGGAAGCTATGAATTCAAAAACTACATTCCAGGAAATTATACTGTAAGATTTATATATGGTGACAAAGATGGCTCACATGAACTTTTACATAGCAAAGTGACTAAATATCAATATGCAGAAGAAACTGGAAGTGATGATAAACTTCCAATAAACGGACAATATTATGAATCAACTAGGGCAAATCCAGATACTGATAAAGAAGAATATTGGTATAGTGAAAAGGCATATGATGAAAATGAGCATACAGTATCAGATTTAGGACGTGCAAGATATTCAGATGCTTATGATGATAGCTACAGTAGACTTTCACAAATTAATAACCCTATTGATGGTACAGATTCTACTTCTTCAAATTATGAATATGACGGTGTTATAAAGGTAGAAAGTACTGAAGCTAATCACCCAATATATGCATATACTTCTACAATGAACTTAGAAGTTGAGTATGCTCGTAAAGAGGTTTCTGGTAATGTTGACAACACATGGTATGGCTATAGCATAGGAGGAGTTGACTTTGGTGTAACTCCAAGAGCATATAACGATTTAAACGTTTCAAAATATATATCAAATGTAAAAGTATATACACAAGACTTTAATATAAATAATCCTGATGCTAAAGCTTTAATAGATGTTGATTTAAATGAAAGTGGAAATATAATAGGTGAACATGGAAGTGTAACAAATAAATTACATGGACCATTCTCAAGTGCTACTTTCCGTGACGGATTACATCAAATTGAATACGAATTAGATTTACTTCAAGGAGCCACATTAGAGGTTACTTATACTGTAAAAGTTTCAAATGATAGCTTATATGATAAAGCTAGAGGTATTTATGATACAATTAAGTATTTATATCATGACGGAAAAGTAATTGCAGTAGTATATTACGGAGAAGATACAGATAAACTTGTAAGCTATGAAGCTGGAAAGATAGTATATCATAATGATATATCATATGCACATACTGATAATACGCAATATACAGAAAATTTAACAGGAAAGTTAACAGTTAATAAACAAGGAGAAATAAGAAACCCTATTATTGCAAAATGGGCAGCATATGATTATACAGAAGGCTCAAGAGACGTAATAACTTCTAGTGCAAAGACGATTGTAGATTGGGCAATTTCTCCATATGATTTCCAAAAGCAAAATAAACTTGGTAGAGCTGTAAATACTTACTGGAAAGATTTAGGAAACACTACAGATGAATTTAAATCAAGTCGTGAAGGATATATTTATAGAAATTCTGGAAGACCAATAAACGAGACATTAGCTCATATTCTAATAGTTGAGGCAGGAAGTCCATTATTAAGGGAATTAAAACCTGGTGAGACTACACATAGTTTGTTAAGAGCAGGAGAAGATGACACAATAGTGTTAACATACCAAATGAACTCATCAAGTTTAGGAGCTGATTCTTATACAGATGATTATGAGTATTCAAACTTCGTAGAATTAACAAGAATTGGAAATACTGCAGGTAAAGTAGTTGATCTTGAGGGTTACGATATAACAGGAGAAACTGATAAAGAAACATCAAGACCTCGTGATCCAGATACTATTACAGATCCAATAAAACCTACAATTTCTACAGGAAAATCTAGAACTTTACAATTTACAGTAAATACAGGTTTGACAGTTATTCAAAATGTTATTGAATCTAACTTATGGATTATACTTGTAGGTTTAGTAGTAATTGCAGTTGGAATTGTACTAATTAGAAAATTCGTATTAGTTCAAAAGAAGAAAGAATAACATTAAGCTAAACTAAATAAGAAGGCGTAGATTTTAAAAATCTGCGCCTTTAAAATTATATAATTATATATTAAAAAGAAGGTATAATATTAATTTTTGAAGTGCCGCTAAATTAATATTATACCTTCTTTTTTGAATAATAATTTGCAAAAATTTTCGCTTGCATAAAATTTGGAAACTTTGGTAAAACTAAAGTTAATAATTTTAAAGAGAGGCGAAAATCTTGAAAGTACCAAAAACTTTAAATATAAAAGGTGTACTTCTAAATAAAGAACAGCTTAAAAATTATTTAGAAAA
Organism: uncultured Clostridia bacterium; assembly: GCA_947584805.1. Taxonomy (GTDB): domain Bacteria; phylum Bacillota; class Clostridia; order TANB77; family CAG-508; genus JAAWPK01. The sequence goes on from CANPWU010000015.1 coordinate 8,129, forward strand.
TATTGCATCAGATCATACAATAAGAACAACTTCAGATAAAAATACCTATCCAGTTCCAAGAGTTATACAAAATTTTGAATATATTACAAAAACGTATGATATGTTAAATGGAAATTTAAAACTTGGAATAAATATACATCAGGCAGGAGAGTGGCTTTTAGATAATTATTATATAATAGAAGAAAGTGTTAAAGAGGTAAGAAAAAATTTGCCTCTTAAAAAATATATAAAATTTCCAGGAATTATGTCAGGAGAATATGCCGGATTTGCAAGATGTTATGTGCTTGCATCTGAAATTATTGCATATACGGATGGAAACTTCAAAACAAAGGATTTAGAAGAATTTTTAGAAAGTTATCAAAACAAAAAAACACTCAGCATGGATGAAATTTGGAATATAAGTTTATTTTTTAAGATAGCTTTAATTGAGAGAATAAGAGATATATGTGAAAAAATATATGTTTCTCAGATGCAAAAATTAAAGGTTGAAAATATTATAGAAAGATTAGTTGAAAATAAGCCAAAAGAAAAAATAAAATTTAATGTTCCTCCTAAAATTTTAAATTCTGAAGGAAATTCATATTCTTTTATAGAGTATATGTCATATAAACTAAAGAAATATGGCAAAAAAGGAATTGCATATTTAAATATTCTTGAAGAAGAAATAAATAAGCAGGGAATGACACTTGGAGAAGTAATAAAAAAAGAGCATTTTGATGTTGCTCTTAAAAAAGTCTCAATGGGAAATGCCATAAAAAGTATACATGCACTTCAAAGAATGAATTTGTCAGAGGTGTTTGAGAATATAAACGGAGTAGAAGATATATTAAAAAAAGATCCAAGTAAAACCTATGAAAACATGGAATATAAGACGAAAGAATATTATAGAAACAAAATCGAAGAAATTGCAAAAAATACCAGATTTTCAGAAATATATATTGCTAGAAAAATGTTAGAACTTGCAAAAAATGCGGAAAATGAAAGTATAACAAATGTTGTAGAAAATAAACTAGAAGATGCTACAAGCGAGGAAGAGCTAAAGAAAAAAAGGCATATTGGTTATTATTTAAACAAACAAGGATTACAAGAACTATATAAAGCTCTTGGATTAAAGAAAAAGCCGTTTGAAAAAGTATTAAATTTTAAAATAAATTTATATATTTATGGAATATTTACTTTAAGTTTAATTTTTTCAGTAATGTGTGGAGCATACGTTTATTACGTGACGAATAAAAACTTAACTTTGGGATTACTTGAAATGATTTTAATATTTATTCCACTTACTGAGATTGTGACAAAAACAGTTCAAAATATATTAAGCAAATGCGTAAAGCCAAAGCCTATTTATAAAATGGATTTTAGTGAAGGAGTTCCAAAGGAATATAGTACTTTAATTGCTATTCCAACTATATTAAAAAATGAACAAGATGTTAAAAGGATATTTAAGAAACTAGAAGTATATTTTCTTGCAAATAAATCTGAAAATATTTATTGTACCATTTTAGGAGATTGCACATCAAGTAAAAATGAAATAGAAGATGTAGATACTAAAATTATGGATGTAGGGATTTATGAGACAGAAAGATTAAATGAAAAATATGGAAAAGGAATATTTAATTTTATATATAGAAAAAGACTTTGGAATGATAAAGAAAATATATTTATGGGATGGGAAAGAAAGAGAGGATTACTTACAGAACTAAATCATTTTTTATATAATAATAATGAGCATAATTCTTTTTTAATAAATACTCTTAATAAAAATTTAAATATAAAATATGTTATAACTTTAGACTCAGACACAGAACTTACATTGAATTCTGGAATTGAGCTAATAGAGGCAATGGCACACCCATTAAATAAGCCTGAAATAGAAAATAAAAAAGTAAAAGCAGGTTTCGGAATAATACAACCAAGAGTTGGAATAAACCTAGAAAAAAGTATGCAAAGTAGGTTTTGCGAAATATTTGCAGGGAGCCGGAGGAGTAGATTCATATACAAATGCAATATCTGATACTTATCAAGATAATTTTGGAGAAGGAATATTTACAGGAAAAGGAATATATGATGTATCTGTATTCTGCAAAGTACTAGATCGGAGAAATTCCAGAAAATACAGTTTTAAGTCATGATCTTTTAGAAGGTTGTTATTTAAGATGTGGATTAGCATCAGATATTATGCTTTTAGATGGCTACCCAAAAGGGTATTTATCTCACTTATCAAGAGAAGCTAGATGGATTAGAGGAGATTTTCAAATTATTAAATGGCTCAAATCGAATTTAAGTAAGCTTTCAAAGTTTAAGATTTTAGATAATATAAGAAGAAGCTTACTTGAAATTTTTGCTGTTTTAAATATTTTTACAATAATTATTTTAAAACGTTTTACAAATATAAATATTTTTTGGCTTTTTTTAATTACTCTTTTAAGCATAGCTATTCCGAGTTTTCTTGATGTAATAAATTTTATTATATTTAGAAAGGAAAATATAAAAACTCAAAAAAAATTTACAAAAACTTTAGATTCTGGAATTACATCAAGTTTTTATAGAGCACTTATAAATATAATGACTTTACCAACTAAGGCATATATATCACTTGAATCAGCAATCATTTCTCTATATAGAATGAATATTTCAAAAATGCATTTGTTAGAGTGGACTACATCTGAAGAAGCAGAGAAAAAAGATAAAAATTCTTTAGGCTCTGTAATTTTAAAAATGCTTCCAAATATATTTGCAGGTTTAGCATTAATTTTATTAGTGGGAAGATCAAATTATGAAATTTATACTACAATTGCTTTATATACATTATCTTTTTTGTTTTTAATAGCCACATTTGTAATGTGGGAAATAAGCCATGAAAATGTAAGGAAGAAGAAAATTGAATATTTAACAAAAGATGAAACTGAATATATAAAAGATGTGGCCAAAAGAACATGGGATTTTTTTGCTGAATATATGAATAAAGAAAATAATTATCTTCCACCTGATAATTTTCAGGCGAGTAGAAGAGAAAAAATTGTAAATAGAACATCATCAACAAATATTGGTTTAGGGCTTTTGACAATAGTTTCAGCATATGACTTGAAATTTATAAATCTTGAAGAAGCAATACTTTATTTAGAAAATTCTTTAAATACAATAAAAAAATTGGAAAGATGGAATGGTAATTTTTATAACTGGTATAATACAAAAACATTAGAGCCGTTAATTCCAAAATTTATATCTACTGTTGACAGTGGAAATTTAGTACGGTTATATGTACACTTTGAAAGCATTTCTGGAAGAAAAAAAGTATACTCAGTATGGAGATAGAATAAAAGAACTATTGCAAATTGTACAAGAGATTATTGATGATACAGATTTTTCTTATCTTTATAGCAAAGAAAATAGGCTTTTGTCAATAGGATTTAATGTGGAAGAAAATGAATTGGTAGACACATATTATGATTTGCTTGCATCAGAAGCAAGACAAGCAAGTTTAATTGCTATTGCAAAAAAAGATATACCTCCTAAATCATGGAATAATTTAAGTAGAACTTTAACAAAGCTTGGAAAATACAAGGGACTTATATCTTGGTCAGGGACTGCGTTTGAATATCTTATGCCAAATATAAATATAAAAAAATATGAAGGAAGTCTGCTTGATGAATCTTGTAAATTTATGATTATGAGTCAAATAAAATATAGTTCGAAGCTAGGAATACCTTGGGGAATATCTGAAGCAGCATTTAATTTAAAAGATCTAAATTCAAATTACCAATATAAAGCTTTTGGGGTTCCATGGCTTGGACTTAAAAGAGGTTTAGCTGACGAAATGGTTGTTTCAAGTTATGGGGGAGTACTTGCAATAACAGATTTTCCAAAAGAAGTTATTCAAAATTTAAAGGTTCTAGAAAAACAAGGAGCTTTAGGAAAGTATGGCTTTTATGAGTCAATTGATTATACTCCTTCAAGACTTCCTGTTGGAAAGAAAAGTGCAGTTGTTGAAACTTATATGGCACATCACCAAGCACTTATTTTGCTTTCTATAAATAATTTGATTAATGATAATATTCTTCAAAATAGATTTATGGAAAACCCAGAAATTAAAGCAATTGATATACTTTTACAAGAAAAAATGCCAAAAGATATGTTAATTACTAAGGAGAAGAAGGAAAAGACAAAGAAGATAAAATATGTAGGCTATGATAATTATATAGAAAACAAATATACTCAAATAAAAGAATTCCCAAGAAAATGTAATATCCTTTCTTCTGAAGATTATTTAATAGAGATAGATGATAGAGGAGAAGGATTTAGCAAATATAAAGATATAATTGTAAATAGATATAAAGAAACTGCAAATACAGCACAAGGAAATTTCTTTTACTTGAGAAATTTAGAAAGAAATGAAACATGGAAAATAGGATATGATGCTGAAAATAAAGGAAAATATGAAGTTACTTTTTCAGATGATAAAGCAAAATATGTGCTATCTAAAAATGAAATAGATGCGGAAGTTTCTATAATTGCAGGTTCAATCCCAGGTACAGAAATAAGAAGCTTAAAACTAAAAAACAATTCAGAAAAAGATGTAGAATTAGATGTAATATCATCTTTTATACCAGTTTTATCTAGAATGGAAGATGATATTTCACACCCAGCTTTTAATAATTTGTTTTTAAAATTTGATATATCAAAAAACGGAGATTTATTAGTAAAAAGGAATAAAAGAGGAAATATAAAAGAAATGTACCTAGCTACAAATTTATTTATTCAAGATGAGAACATGATAAAACCGGAGTATGAAATAGATGCTTCAAAGTTAAATGGGATTTTGCAAAATGGAGGCAGTTTCTCAAATAAAATTGGACTTGTAACAGAAAGTACAGTTACTTTTAAACAAAAGATAAAACTTAAATCTTTAGAAGAAGAAACATTAAATCTTGTAATATGTGTTTCTGAAAGTAAAGATCAAGTATTAGAAAATCTAGAATATTATAGAATTCAAGAAAATATAAAATCAGAATTTAATATAGCTAGAGCAAAGGCAGAAGAAGAGGCAAGATATTTAAGCTTAACTAAAAATGATTTAAAATCTTTTAATATGATCTTACCATATATATTGCATCAAAACCCTATGAAATCTACGTATATGGAAAAACTTTTAGGCAAGGAATATAGACAAAGTGATTTTTGGAAATACGGAATTTCAGGAGATAATCCGATTATTCTAGTTGAGGCTTTTGGATTAAATGATATTTATGTCATAAAGGAAATTTTAAAAGTGCATGAAAATTTGAGAGCAAAAGGAATTCAAGTAGATGTTGTGATTTTGGATTATGAGAAGAATATTTATGAAAGATATGTAAGAGATCAAATAATACAAGAGATTTTGAATATGCAAATAGGGTATTTGCAAAATGTAAGTGGCGGAATATTTTTGCTTAATAAGAATGAAATAGAAGACGAGGATTTGTTTAAGTTTAAAGCAAATATTATATTTAATGCATCAAAAGGTAGTTTGCAAGAACAAATAAAAGAAATGGAAGAAGAATATACAAAAAAAGTAACAGAAGATGAGCAAAAAAATCCAATATTAAAAATAGAAAATATATCAATAGATGATATGCAATTTGAGAAGATAAAACCAAATATAGATATTGAAAATTTAAAATTTTATAATGGATATGGTGGATTTTCAGATGATGGAAAAGAATATATTATAAAAATTACAAAAAACCAAACGCCTCCAACGGTTTGGAGTAATGTGCTTGCAAATGAAAAGTTTGGTACAGTTGTAACAAGTAATTTAGGTGGATTCACTTATTCAAAAAATAGTAGATTAAATAGAATATCTGCATGGGCAAATAACCCATTGAATGACTTTCCATCTGAAATAATTTATTTAAGAGATTTAAAATATGGAAAAGCTTGGACTTTAAATTCGAATGCTATGCAAGATGATGAAGAATATTATGTAATAATGGGGCTTGGCTATGTTAAAACTTATCATGCAAGTTTAGGACTAATACAAGAAAATGAAATATTTGTGCCAAAGAATGATAGCATAAAAATAAACATGATAAGACTTAAAAATACTCTTTCTGAAAAGAGAAGAATAAAACTTGTATATTATATTAAACCAGTGCTTGGAGAAGATGAGACAAAAACATCTGGATATATTAATTTAAAATTTAATGAAGAAAATAATGTTTTAATCTCAAAAAATATTTATGGAGATGGAATTTCGAAAAATGTATATGTATCAAGTAGTGAAAAGATTAAATCATATACTGGAAATAATTTAAGTTTTGAAGGAGAAGGAAATTTAAAAAATCCAGACGGAATATATAAAGCAGGCTTGAGCATGGAAAATGGCTTAGGAGTTCCTTCTTGCATTGCAATAGAAATTGAAGTAGAGTTAGATAGTTATGAGGATAAAAAGATAATTTTAATGTTAGGAGAAGAAGATACTGAAGAAGAAGTTATAAGTACTTTAGAAAAATATAATGCAGAAGAAAAAGCAGTAAATGCAAATAGAGAAATGAGAGAATATTGGAATAGTATTTTAAGAAAGGTGCAAGTTAGAACAGGAAGACGAGAGATAGATTTTATGCTAAATGGATGGACAATGTATCAGACAATTGTATGTAGAATATTTGCAAGAAGCGGTTATTATCAATCAGGTGGAGCATTCCGGATTCCGTGATCAATTACAAGATACTTTATCTTGCAAATATTTAGCACCAGAAATTTTAAAAAAACAAATTGTTAAACATGCTATGCATCAGTTTGAAGAGGGAGATGTGGAACATTGGTGGCATGACGAAACAAAAAGAGGAATTAGAACTAGATTTTCTGATGATTTACTATGGCTTGTATATTGCGTATGCGAATATATCGAAACAACGGCTGATTTTAGCCTGCTTGATGAGGAAGTTTCATATATAGAGGGTGACTTACTTAAAGATAATGAAGATGAAAAGTACGATATACACGAAACTAGTATTCTAAAAGAAAGCATATATAAGCATTGCATAAGAGCAATAGAAAAATCTTTAAATTTCGGAGAAAATGGACTTCCAAAGATTGGTTCTCGGAGACTGGAATGATGGATTTAGTACGGTTGGAAATAAAGGAAAGGGAGAAAGCATTTGGCTTCGGCTTCTTCCTATATAATATCTTAGATAGATTTGATAAAATTTGTATGAAATGTGGGAAGACAGAATATGTGCAAAAATATGAGCTTCTAAAGCAAGAATTAAAAAATACGTTAAATAATATAGCTTGGGATGGAAATTGGTTTAAAAGGGCATTTATGGACGATGGAAGGCCACTTGGAAGTGCTTCTTCAGAAGAATGCAAAATTGATGGAATTAGTCAAAGCTGGGCTGTAATTTCTGGAGCAGGAGACAGAGAAAAAACGGAAATTGCAATTCAAAATCTAGAAAAATATTTAGTAGACAAAGAAGATGGATTTATAAAATTACTTGACCCACCTTTTGAAAATTGCGATTTAGAGCCAGGGTATATAAAAGCATATCTTCCTGGTGTAAGGGAAAATGGTGGTCAATACACACATGCTGCCATATGGGCAATTATTGCAATTTCTAAGCTTGGACTAAAAGAGAAGGCAATGGAGTTTTATAAAATGATAAATCCTATAACGCACTCGAAGTCGAAAGAATTGGCAGAAAAATACAAAGTAGAACCATATGCTATTGTGGCTGATATATATGGAGCAAAAGATTTAAAGGGAAGAGGACGGATGGACTTGGTATACAGGTTCTAGCAGTTGGTACTATATTGCAGGAATAGAGTATATTTTAGGCTTTAAAATATATGAGGGAATGTTAAGCTTTAAGCCATGTGTCCCAGATGATTTAGAAGAATATTCTATAAGATATGAGTATAAATCTTCGGTGTACAATATAAGAATAAGAAATGTATATAAAACAAATGAAGTAAGAAAATTTTTAGTAAATGGCGAAGAAATTGAAGAGAAACAGATAAAACTAATTGATAATGGAAGAATATATGAAGTAGAGGTAGAGATATAAAAATAAAATGTGAAACAAATTTTGAAATTTTTCTAAAATTTGTTTCACAAAATACATACATTATTGACTTTGTGCACATATAATGATAAAATATATGCAGAAAACTAAAAATATATGCATATAAAAATACAAAAATGTGCAGAAAGAGAGAATTTAGATGAAAAAATTTGATTATTCTTTTTTGGATAATGGATTATTACCAGCTAATTTAATAAATATAACAGGGACTATTTATTCATTAAAAATGGGAGCAAAAATTAGACAAGATGAGTATAAGAGGATATTTACAGAATTAGAAAAAATAGCTATAGTCCAATCTGTTAAAAGCTCAAATGCTATAGAAGGAATATTAACTAGCGATGAGCGTATAGAAGAAATAGTAAACCAAAATAGCAAACCATTAAATCATAATGAAAATGAAATTGCTGGATATAGAGATTCATTGAATGAAATACATTTACATTATGAGGATATAGAATTTAATGAAAATACAATATTAAGATTACATGAAATATTGATGTCATACACAGGAACTGAAGATGCAGGTAAATATAAAATAAACAATAATTATATTATTGAAGAAGATAGACAAGGGAATAGAAAAGTAAGGTTTAAACCATTAGATGCAAAAGAAACACCTGCTGCAATGGAACAACTAGTACTGGCATATAACGATGCATGTAATAATGCAAATATTAATCAATTATTATTAATACCTTGTGTTATTCTTGATTTTCTTTGTATACATCCTTTCAGAGATGGAAATGGAAGAATGTCGAGATTATTAACACTATTGCTATTATATAAAAATGGATTTGATGTTGGCAAATATATTTCTTTTGAAGAACAAATAAACAACAGCAAAGGTAATTATTATGAGGCATTACGATTATCATCTATTGATTGGATAGAAGATAAACAAAGCTATGTTCCTTTTATAGAAAATTTTTTATCAACATTATATATGTGTTATAAAGAGTTAGATAAAAGATTTAGTATTGTAAATAGTAAAAAAATTACTAAAAAAGCAAGAATTGAGCAGACAGTACTAAATAATCTAATACCTATTTCAAAAGCAGAAATATGCAAAATTTTGCCAGATGTCAGTAGCACAACTGTAGAAGCAGTTTTAGGAACAATGGTAAAAAATGGTGTGATTAAAATAATAGGAAGTGGAAGAAATACAAAATATATGAAGAAATAAAGGAGGAACAAGTTATGGAAGAAAAGATGGAAATTATGAGTCTTCTTCAAAATAAACAAATACTTGAAAATGAATTACAAGTTCTTGCTTATGGTTCAATTGAAGTAAGAGAAAAAGATTCAAACAAATATATATATGTACATTATAGAGAAGATGGAGTAGCTTTAACAAAATATGTTGGCGAATACTCTGAAGAACTATATAATTTAGTCTTAAACAATAGTATTAGGGCAAAAGAATTAAAAAAGCAAATAAGAGAAATAAATAAAAGATTAAAACAATTAAACTATACAGAAGAAGAAATTCCTGAAAAAGTAAAACAAAATATAGATTTTGCAAAAAGACATTTAGTAGATACAATTTATAAACAAGCTATATTAGAAGGTGTTGCAACTACATTTGCAGACACAGAAAGCATAATAGAAGGTGGAAAAGTAAATAATATGACATCTGAAGATATAATGAAAATAGTGAATTTAAAACATGCTTGGGAATTTATATTAAATAAAAATGTTATATTAGTAGATACTAATTTTGCGTTATTATGTGAAATCAACAAAATGGTTGAAGAAGGATTTTATTATTCAGCAGGAAAGATTAGAAATGTTCCAGTAACAATAGGTGGAACAACATGGAAACCAGACTTACCAATTGAAAGCATTATAAAAGAAGATTTAGAAGAAATTTTTAATAAAAAATTAGATGATGTTGACAGAGCTATAGAACTTTTATTATACACAATGAAAAAGCAAGTATTTATTGATGGAAACAAAAGAACATCAGTAATATATAGTAATCATTATTTAATTTCAAAAGGAAAGGGAATTATAGTAATTCCAGCAGAATTAACAGAAGAATTTAAAGATTTACTAATTCCATATTATGAAGGAAAAGATGAAGAACAAATAAAAAAATTTATTAAAGAAAAATGTTATATGAAAATATAAAAAATATTTCTCGGAGGGCTAAATACAAAGGAAAACCCAAAAGTTAATGACCACAGTTCGCTAAAAGAGAAAAGGGCGCCTAAATCTAGGCGCCCGATTATTATATAAATATTTTAATGTCTAAAATGTCTCATTCCTGTGAAAATCATAGCAATTCCATATTCATTACATTTTTTAATAGAATCTTCATCACGTATAGAACCACCAGGTTGTACAATAGCAGTAATTCCAGCTTTGTGTGCTTCTTCAACACAGTCTTCAAATGGGAAGAAGGCATCTGATGCAAGGATAGCACCTTGTGTTACGCCGTCCCCAATTAGTTCTTTTGAATGTTCAACACATTGCTTAACTGCCCAGATACGATTAACTTGTCCGAGGTCCAATTCCTATTGTTTGTTTATCTTTTGCTAAAACAATACCGTTTGATTTAGCAAATTTAACAACTTTTAGTCCGAATAACATATCTTCTAATTCTTTGTCAGTTGGTTTTCTATCTGTTACAACTTCATAATTATCTAGAAGTTTAGAGTCTATTGTTTGAACTATAATTCCGCCATTTATTTTCTTTATATCTAAAGAGCCTTCAGGTTGTTTAACTGTAATTGTTGGAAGCTCGATAAGTCTTAAGTTCTTCTTTGCTTTTAAGACTTCTAATGCATCTTCAGCAAAAGAAGGGGCAACAATTACCTCTAAAAAGATTTCTTTCATTTCTTCAGCCATTTCTTTTGTAACTTCACGATTTACTGTAACAATTCCGCCAAAGATAGATGTTTTGTCAGCATTAAATGCTTTTTTCCAAGCTTCATAAATATTATCGCTAGATCCAACTCCACAAGGGTTACCGTGTTTGCAAGCAACAACAGTTGGTTCATCAAATTCTTTAAGAAGCTCTAAAGCTCCGTTTGTATCATTAATATTATTGAAAGAAAGTTCTTTTCCGTTTAATTGTTTTCCAATAGTTAAAGAACCTTCACATTTACCAATTTCTTTGTATAAAGCAGCTTTTTGGTGTGGATTTTCTCCATATCTCATTTCTTGAACTTTTTCGTATGTAAGTGTTAAGGCATTTGGGAAACTTTCATCATTTCTTTCATGTTTTATATAATTGCAAATCATTGCATCATAATTTGCTGTATGTTCAAATACTTTATTCATTAAATAGAATTTAGTATCAAGAGATACTTTTCCATTTTGTTTTAATTCATTTAAAACAGTTTCATAATCATTTGGATCAGTTATAACTGTAACATCTTGATAGTTCTTAGCAGCACTTCTAAGCATTGTAGGCCCACCAATATCAATGTTTTCAACACATTCTGCACGAGTTACATTTTCTTTAAGAATTGTTTGCTTGAAAGGATAAAGATTTACAACTACAAAATCGATTGTATCAATTCCTAAATCTTTTAATTGTTTCATATGTTCTTCTTTTGCTCTCATAGCAAGAATTCCAGCATGCACCTTTGGGTGCAATGTTTTTACTCTCCCGTCTAAACATTCAGGAAAACCTGTAAGTTCAGAAATTTCAATAGCTTTTACGCCATTTTCTTTAAGTGTTTTATAAGTTCCACCTGTTGAAATTATTTCAATACCTAGAGCTTCTAATTCTTTAGCAAATTCAACTATACCTGTTTTATCAGATACACTAATTAAAGCTTTCATGAGATACCTCCAAAAATTAAATTTACATTAGACATTATACTACAAATTTTGCAAATAAACAAGACATTTAGGGGATATTTGTCCGAAAATTGGAACTAAGTTTCATTTGTCGATTTTTGTCGAAAACTTTTTCTTGACAAATTATAAAAAAACTGCATAAAATAAATGTGATATTTAAAATCATATTAAATTAATACAAATTTTAATTTTTTATATAAATGCATTTTAAGAAAGACGAAATACATCTTTTGGGAATCTCTCCCAATAAAAATCAACTAAAATTAAGTTAATAACTATAAGAATAAAAAAATCATTGACAATTTGATACCTTTTAAGATATAATAGGAGTAGTGAAAATGTACGAAATAGAAAAAGCAAAAGAAATATTGGAAGACTTAAAAGAAAGAGGTAAAAATAATGAGTAAATTCAAAACTTGGCCAGAAATAGAAAAAAGTTTTAATTTTACACCAGAAGAAGATGCAGAAATGGAATTAGAAATGAATATTATTAGAGCTACTATTGAAGCTAGAAAAAAAGCAGGACTTACACAAAGAGAATTAAGTGAGAAAACTGGAATTATACAACCTTCAATTGCTAAAATTGAGAAATTTTCAAGATCTCCACAACTTACAACTATAATAAAACTATTATATCCAATGGGTTATACATTAAAGGTAGTACCAATGGAGAAGAAAAAGATTAAACTAAAAAAATAAACTAAGCTGTTCAAATATTTTTTCCAATTTATAATAAATTATTGAAAAATATAACAATATATTATAAAATTATAATCGAAAAATGAATTTTACAAAAGTAAAATAGATTAAAGTATCACAAATTGAAAAAAACTTTTTTTATAAAAGTGCTAAATATGACAAACATTTTAAAGATAAGCTTGTATACTATATAAAAAAAGTTAGAAGGTGGTAAGGATGTTTCAAAATATAGTTCAAGAAGAAAAAGAACAAGATGTAGAAGAAGAAATTGTTAGTAATAAATCGATTATAAAAGATTATTTAAAAAAATTATTTACAAAACAAAATATATTTGTATATATTTTATCATTTATGATGTCTGGAGTTCGGGACATTGAATGGAATGGCACCATTTGGGCTTGCAATACTTGCAGCCGTTTTATCTAATGGGCTTCCAGGAGGTGTTGTTTTTGCTGTTTCACTTATAGGAATATTAATTGGGATAGGTGGAAGTGCAGCACTTACATATGTTTTTACAACACTTATATTTATCGTAATGGTTTTAATTTTTAAACCATGGTATGAGGAAGAGTATAAAAGTGAAAGAAGAAAACTTGGTAAATATGTACTTTTAAGTACTGCTATTGTTCAAATAGTACAGCTATTTTTAAAAGGATTTTTACTTTATGATTTATTTTTTGGAATTACAACTGCAGTTGTAACTTACATATTCTATAAAATATTTTCAAATTCACTTATTGTAATTAGTGAATATGGAATCACTAAGGCATTTACAGTAGAAGAAGTAGTTGGAGCAAGCTTAATGCTTGGAATTGCAATTACATCTTTAAAAGGATTATCAATTTTTGGGTTTGAAATAAAAACAGTACTTTGTATTCTTATTGTTTTAGTTCTTGGCTGGAAAAAGGGAATCTTAATTGGTGGGACAAGCGGTATAACAATAGGAGCGGTACTTGGAATAATTGGAGGAGAACCACAAATTTTTGTTGCGACCTTTGCTTTATCTCGGAATGATAGCAGGATTTTTAAGTAGATTTGGAAAAATTGGCGTAATTATTGGATTTATTACTGGAAATATATTACTTTCATATGTTTCAAATGGAAACACAGTTCCAATTATTTATTTAAAAGAGATTATAGTTGCATCTTTAGGACTTTTATTAGTTCCTAAGAAAATAGATATAAATATACAAGATTTTTTCGGAAAAGATTTATATTTACCAGTTGGAAAACCTCTAGGGCTAGAAACTGCAGAAAGTACAGAAAATACAATAGACAAATTAAATACGGTTTCTGAGACAATAAATGAAATGTCAAGAGGGTATAGAGAAGAAGGCTTTGATACTAAAGAAGATAATGATAATAAAAATACTTTTACACAAAATTTATTGGACAAGCTTGATTCTATAAAGGAAAACGTTTTATATGAAGATTTGCAAGATGAAGAGAATGGATTAATTTCTGATATTTTTGATTCGCTAGAAGAGAAAGATGAAATAACTAAAGATGATATTTTAAAATTGCTAGAAAAACGTAATGAGTATGTTATCGGATTTGACGATTTTGATACTAATTTGAAGATCGAAGAAGATATAAATATTGCTTGTAGACTTATAAATGATACATATAAAATTGGAAAAGTAAATGATATTTGGAAAAAGAAGATAAAAGAAAGTAAAAAAGTAATTTCGAGCCAACTAGACGGCGTTTCTAGAGCAATAACAGATGTTGCAAAATCAATAAATAAAGAGAAAAATAATAATGAGGAAGAAAGACAGGATAAATTTAGCTTACAAATAGGTGTTGCAACACATAAAAAAGATGGAGCAGAAGTATCAGGAGATTCTAATCTTCAAACTAAACTTGATGATGGAAAATATCTAATTGCATTAAGTGATGGAATGGGAAGCGGAGTAAATGCCAGAAGGTCAAGCCAAATTGCTATAAAAATGTTAAATAGACTATTAAGCAGTGGTTTTGATAAAGATACTTCACTAGAACTTATAAATACTAGTATGTACATAAATTCAAAAGAAGATAGCTATGCAACTCTTGATATTGCAATACTTGATTTATATACAGGCAAGATGGAATTCATGAAGAATGGAGCTTGCCCTACATTTATAAAAAATAATAAAAATGTAAATGTAGTAAAATCTGTTTCACTTCCAGCAGGAATTTTAGATCAAGTAGACTTAGTTGTGTATGATAAAGATTTAGCTGATGGCGATATAATTGTTATGTGTACAGACGGAATTTTAGAATCTAACCTTGAATATGAAAATAAAGAAATTTGGGTAAAAAATTTACTTGAAGAAATTGAAACTGATAATGCCCAAAGAATTGCAGATATTTTACTTGCGCAATCGGTAGATAATGGAGTTGGAGTTGCAAAAGATGATATGACAGTTGTTGCAGTAAAAGTTAAGAAAATTTAATGTCTCTACTCATGACATTAGTTAGATAATGTAATACTCTAGCCGTTTGGAAGTAATATATTTAATTTACGAAGTGACGCGTAGCATGGAAGTGACTTAGAGGCTGTGGGAGCTATGCGACCTACAGTCCTCTTAGGAATCGACCAACAAGGAACGAGTCAAATTAAATATATTACTTCCAAAGGTAGGCGGAAACTTTTATGTTTAATAAGTAGTAATAGGAGGTGCAAAAATATGCCTGATTTTGTTCACTTGCACGTGCATAGTGAGTTTAGCTTACTAGATGGTGCAAATAGAATAAAAGATATACCTGTTCGTGCAAAAGAATTAGGAATGAAAGCAATTGCTATTACAGATCATGGTGTCATGTATGGAGTAATTGATTTTTATAAAGCATGCAAAAAAGAAGGCATAAAGCCAATCATCGGCTGTGAAGTATATGTTGCACCTAGAAGTAGATTTGATAAAGATGGTGCTTTGGATAAAGAATATAGCCATCTTATTTTACTTGCAAAAGATAATGAGGGATATAAAAATTTAAGTAAGCTTGTGTCAATAGGATTTGTAGAAGGTTATTATTATAAACCTCGTATCGATTTAGAAGTGCTTGAAAAATATCATGAAGGGTTAATTGCTTTAAGTGCATGTTTAGCAGGTAGTGTAAATCAAGCTATACTTCAAGGTAATATGGAAAAAGCAGAGGAAATAGCAAAATGGTTTAAAGATGTATTTAAAGATGATTATTATTTGGAACTTCAAAATAATGGAATCAAAGAGCAAACATTGGTTAACCAAAAGTTAATTCAAATAGGAAGAAAACTAGACATTCCATTAGTTGCAACAAACGATGCACATTATTTAAAAAAAGAAGATAGCTACAACCATGAAGTCCTTTTGTGCATACAGACAGGTAAAAGAATGTCTGATGAAGACAGAATGAGATTTGATACAGATGAGCTATATATAAAAAGTCCTGAAGAAATGGCAGAGTATTTTTCAAATATTCCAGAAGTTATTGAAAATACAGTAAAAATTGCAGATAAGTGCAACGTAGAATTTGAATTTGGACATACAATTCTCCCTAACTACGACGTGCCTGAAGGTTACAAAACGCACTATGATTACCTAAGAAAACTTTGTGAAGATGGAATAAAAAATAGATATGGTGAAAACCCATCAAAAGAGATAATGGATAGAATGGAATTTGAGATTTCTGTAATACAGAAAATGGGATATGTAGATTATTTCTTGATAGTTTGGGATTTTATTCATTATGCAAAATCTAATGGAATACCTGTAGGACCAGGACGTGGATCAGGAGCCGGTTCCATTGTAGCATATGCAATAGAAATTACGGACATAGATCCAATAAAATATAATTTGCTATTTGAAAGATTTCTAAATCCAGAAAGAATTAGTATGCCTGACTTTGACGTAGATTTTTGCTACGAAAGAAGACAAGAAGTAATAGACTATGTATCAAGAAAATATGGGCATGACCATGTATCACAGATTATTACATTTGGTACCATGGCAGCAAGAATGGTAATTAGAGATGTTGGTAGAGTTTTAGACTATCCATATGCAGAAACAGATAAACTTGCAAAAATGATACCAAATGAGATTCATATAACAATTAGTAAAGCAATGGTGCAAAATAGAGAACTAAGAGAATTATATGAGACAGATGAAAAAATTAGAAATATATTAAATATTTCTATGGCTTTGGAGGGAATGCCAAGACAGGCTTCAACTCATGCTTGCCGGAATAGTTATAACAAAAGAGCCAGTAGATACTTATGTTCCACTTTATGTAAGAGATCGGAGCAATTTCTACCCAATATATCATGACAACCCTAGAAGAACTTGGACTTTTAAAAATGGACTTTTTAGGTTTAAGAACTTTAACTGTAATTTCAGATGCTATAAATCTTGTAAAGACCTCAAAAGGAATAGATGTAGAATTTGATAAAGATATGAAAGATCCTAAGGTGTATAAGCTTTGGGCTGATGGAAAAACAATGGGAATATTCCAGTTTGAAAGTGCGGGAATTACAAAGTTCATGAAAGAGCTTAAGCCAACTAGCCTTGAAGATATAATTGCCGGAGTTTCACTTTATAGACCTCGGACCAATGGATCAAATACCAAGATATATACAAAATAAATTAAATCCTGAGCACGCTGTATATACACATCCTGCTCTAATTCCAATTCTTAATGTTACATATGGTTGTATGGTATATCAAGAACAGGTAATGCAAATAGTTAGAGATTTAGCTGGATATTCTCTTCGGAAGAGCAGACTTGGTTCGTCGTGCCATGGGAAAGAAAAAGCTTGATGTAATGGCAAAAGAAAGAGAAATATTTATACATGGAGAAGTAGATGAAAATGGCAATATAATTGTTCCAGGTTGTATAAGAAATGGAATTGATGAGGATTCTGCTAATAGGATATTTGATGAAATGGCAGAATTTGCAAAGTATGCATTTAATAAGTCACATGCGGCAGCATATGCAGTTGTTGCATATAGAACAGCATATATTAAAGCATATTATCCAGAAGCTCTTATGGCTGCAACTTTAAATAGCTTCTTGGGTAATCTAGATAAAGTCCCTGCATATATTGAGGAATGTAAAGATTTAAACATTCAAATACTAAAACCTGATATCAATAAAAGTAAAACTAAATTTACAATAGAAGATGGAAAAATTAGATTTGGTCTTGGAAGTATTAAAAATGTTGGAATCCAAGTTATGGAGAGCATTGTAAATGAAAGAGAAAAAAATGGACCATATAAAAGCTTTACAGATTTTTGTGAAAGAGTTCAAGATTATGGTGTAAATAAAAAATGTATCGAAAGCCTAATAAAAGCAGGAACTTTTGATGAATTTGAACAAACTAGAAAAACACTTATAGATTCATTTGAAGAAATTATTGATACAATTCAAGACGGATTAAAAAAATCATATTCAGGACAAGTTAGTATGTTTGACTTAGGAGAAGCTAAAGAAGAAAATGATAAGCATAAATATGTGTTTAAAGTATCAGAAGAATATACGGATAAAGAGTTATTATCTATGGAAAAAGAAATGCTTGGAATATATATATCAGGACATCCTTTGGAAAAACTAAAAAATGAGATAATAGCACAAACAAATATTGATACAGTTAAAATGCATGAAATTTTAGAAGATGAAGAAGAAGGAAAAGAGAGCATATATAAGGACGGACAGATTGTAAAATACGCAGGAATAATTACTTCTATTAAGAAAAAGTATACAAAAAATAATACAATAATGGCTTTTGTAACGATAGAAGATTTGTATGGACAAGCAGAATGTATAGTTTTTGAAAAATGTTATTTAGAAGCACAAGATAAATTAATGGAAGAAAATATAGTACTTGTTACAGGAAGATTAAGTATAAGAGAAGAAGAAGCCCCAACAATTATCGCATCAAGTATAGAAAATTTAACAGAGAGAAAAGAAAAGGTCTTAGAACTTGATATTAGAGGAATAAGTGAAGACGTGAAAGCAAGGCTAAGAGGAGCTTTAAGATTTTTCATGGGAGACAGAAATAATATGAAAGTGCAAATAGTAGATGAAGATGGCATAAAACCATGTGGAGCAATCTTTATGATGAATGATACAAGAGAACAATTTGAAGAAATACTTGGAAAAGATAGAGTAAAATTATAAAAATTATTATTGACTTTTATTAGTATAATTAGTAAAATTAAATTTATAAAGTAAAAGATAAAAATTTAAGGAGCCATTATGGGAGTAGTATATTTAGTATCAGTTTTAGCTTTAATTATTACTTTTATATTGATTAAAAAGACAGAAAAAACTTTAGAATTAATTGATTTTATAGGAATAACCATAGTTTTATTACTCTGCTATAATGCTTTTGTTTGTTATGTATTAACATTTTTTACAATACCATGCAGTCTTTTAAATTTATCAATTGTAAATTTTGGATTTTCGTTAATAATGGGTTTATTCATTATGCGAAAAAAACAAATTCAAAAGTATAATTTTGATAAAATTTCATTAATATCTGTAATTATAATTTTGCTTATAACTATTTCTGTATCATTATTTAATTTTGGTTTCCCATTTAATATAAATTACGAAACAATTGACCCATCAGTACATTATTTGACTTCTGTAATGTTTACAGAAGAAGATTCGTTATTAAATGATGCAAAAGATGAAATCTATGAAAACTTTAGTGGAAGAAAAATAGGCTCATATGTAAATTCTGGAATTATAATGGAATGTTTTTCAGGGGTAATCGATGAGATAGATTTTTATAATATATTTATTGGGTTTGGCATATTTGTATTGTTTATGACAGGCTGGATTATGTTTTGCACATTATCTAAATTTACTCATAACAAAACAGGAAAAGTATTGGCATTGATAGTAAGTGTAATTTATATATTAGGCTATCCGCTTAATAGTTTACTATTTGGATTTGAATATTTAAGTTTGTCCATTTTAATTATAGGTACTATTATAAATATGGTATATTACTTTGAAAATGAAAATTTGAAATTTGTTTATTATATTATAATGTTTGCTTTATTGAATTTTGGAGTATTTTGTTCATATTATTTATTTGTACCATTTGTTTATAGTGCTCTTTGGATATATTTTTGCATATATAGTTACAAAAAAGAGAAAAGGATAATTTGCAAGAAAAATGTTATTATATTAAGCTTGACTTTAATTATTCCTTTTATATTAGGTTATATCTATCATCTAGCTCCTTACATATATAATATACTTAATATAAAAGATTTTTCGTCTGCATTTAATGATTCTATAAATTACTCAAATAGTATATTAAACGATAATTTTAAACTGTTTGGGTACATATATATTAACTATTATTCTAATATTATTTTATTTATCCCATTAACAATATATTATTTAATTAAGAAAAATAACGATAAAGACTTAAGTGCTTTTGATATAATATTACTTCTTTTAACAATACTATATATAATAGTGTTATTTATCTTTGAATTAATAGGCAAAGTTTCTGTATACTATATTATGAAAAATTACTATATATTATGGCTTATATTAATATATATGAATTTTAAAGGGCTAGTATATTTAATGCAAAAGAAAAAAATAAGAGGGGTTATATTAGTTTTAAGCTATGTAATTTTAACAGTAATTAGTTTGATTTTCGTAGATATTCCAATTGAATTTTATACAGAAAGCAAAGAAAAAAGCTTTGCAAGTTTGGTAGAAATATTTGAAATTAATAAAACAATTGTATTTGATGGAGATATTAATTTCACTAAAGATGAGATTGAATTATTAAGATATGTTAAAAAAAATATTGATTTATCAAAAGATAGAGTAGAAATTGTTGGAGATCCTAAACATATTTATTGGGCATACAGTTTACTCAGATATGTAAATTGTGATAACATAAAAGATTTTGAAACAATTACAGGGCAAAAAAAATTAATTCTGAAATTTGTACTATTAGGTGATAAAAATATTGATACTGATTTTTCTGTATATTTAAAAAATAGTGAGTTATATGATATATATAAAGATGATTTTGGAGGAGAAATAATATATGAAAATGACGGAGGAATAATCGTAAAAATGAGATAAATAGAAATTATTTATAAAAAAATTGCCTCAAATGTTAAGAAATTTGAGGCAATTTTTCAAGTCCTAGCAGTTGTTGCCGAAACCATTTCCACAGCAACAAATTATTAATATGAATAATATTATAATCCAGCAGCAGTCACCGCCAAATCCTCCGCAGCCACCACCACAGCATCTATTCTCTGGCATAATCTTTCCCCCCTTTCAAGTAAAAAACAATTTGCTTTTAGAAAGTTTTTAAGTATTAATTATTGCAGCCACATCTGTTACCGCATCCACAGCAGAAAAGTAGTATGAACAGAATAATAAACCATAGAATTTCGCTATTGTTACCACAGCAACCGTTCATTTTGAAAACCTCCCTATCCATAAAAGTTTAAGTTTCTTGTTTCATTCGTTATGATATATATTATTCGAATTAAAAAAAATGGTTACAATATAATGGTTTTTATATTAAAACCATTATCCAGTAACCTTTATTTGCAATGTAGAGAATATTTTAATTGAAAATAGCCTTAAATTATGGTAAAATAAAGTATAAGTGAGGTTAGAGAAGATGCAAATTCCAGTAGAAAAAAACAAAGAATATATTGTAGATGTAATAGATAATGGATTCGAAGGAGAAGGAATTGCGAAAATTGATGATTTTACAATTTTTATTCCTGGTGGACTTAAAGGTGAGAAACTTAAGATTTTAATTCTTAAAGTTTTATCTTCGCATGCTTTTGCAAAGATTTTAGAAGTAATAAAAGAATCAGAAGCAAGAGAAAAAGTAGATTGCGAAAGCTTTAAAAGATGTGGCGGATGTAACTTAAGGCATGTAAAATATGAGGAGACTTTAAATATAAAGAAAAATGCTGTTCAAAATTTAATAAACAAGACTTTAGATAGAAAAATACAAGTAGAAGATACTATTCGGAATGGAGAAACCGGAATTTTATAGAAACAAAGCAATATATCCAGTAGGAAAAGATAAAAACGGAAAAGCTATATTTGGAGTCTTTGCAAATAGAACACATGAAATAATTGAATTTGAAGAATGCAAAATACAAACAAAAATCTCGCAAGAAATTGCAAAAACTATAATTCAGTTTATAAATGAGAATAATATTTCTGTATACGATGAAAAAACAAGAAGAGGTACATTTAGACATATAATTATTAAATATGGCATGAAAACTGATGAAGTTATGTGTATATTTGTCTTAAATGAAGATTTTGAAAAAGAAGAAGAACTTGTAAAGTTACTTTTAAATAAGTTTAAAAATATAAAAACAATTGTAAAAAATATTAATAAAAAAAATACAAATGTAATTTTAGGTAGTAAAAATATAGTGCTATATGGGGATGGCTATATAAAGGATAGACTGGGGGATTATTTGTTTGAAATATCAACAAATTCATTTTATCAAGTAAATCCTATACAAACAGAAAAGCTATATAACTTAGCAATTGAAGGTGCAAACTTAACTAAAGATGATATTGTATTTGATTTATACTGTGGAATTGGAACTATTGGAATTTTTGCTTCAAAATATGTAAAAAAAGTATATGGAATAGAAATTGTTGAAGAAGCAATAGAAAATGCAAAGGCAAATAGTAAATTAAACAATATAGAAAACATTGAATTTTTTACAGGGGATGTTGAAAAAACTTTAGCAACATTAATAGAAAAAGAAAAAGCAAGCGTAGTTTTTGTGGATCCTCCAAGAAAGGGATTAGACGAAACAACAGTAGAAAATTTATTAAAAATTAAGCCTAAAAAAATAATATATATAAGTTGTAACCCAGCAAGTTTAGTACGAGACTTACACAAACTAGAAGAAAAATATGAAATTTTAAAAATCACACCTGTTGATTTATTCCCTTGGACATCACATGTGGAGTGTGTAGTGGCTCTAAATTTAAAAAGTATATAATTATTGATACACAAAGGATTTTATAAAATTTAATATAAAAATAACTGGGTATGCGAAAATGTGATTATCAACACTATAAAAGAAATTAAAGAAGGAGAGATGTATAGTGAAACTTGAAGAATATAAATCAGGGGAATATATAAAAATGAATGATTATAAAGCATTTATTCCAAGCAAAATAAACTACAATTGGGGATGGGATGACACAAAATTAGATAAGTTATTAGCAGAAGCAAATAGGCAAATCGGAGAGTTAAACGCATATTCATTGTTAATACCAAATGTAGATCTTTATATTAAAATGCATGTGAAGATTGAAGCTAACAAATCAAGTAGGATTGAAGGAACAAGAACAACTGTAGAAGAAGATTTATTAGATGTAACAGATATTAATCCAGAGAA
>CANPWU010000016.1 GCA_947584805.1 uncultured Clostridia bacterium
TAATGCGTTATTTATTATAATATCATTTTATCAATTTGTCAACTATTTTAAAGGACTTTTTAAACATAATCCTCGACAATTTTTTTTAGTTCAGAAAAATCAAAAAATAAAAAGCGGGTTAAAACTTACAAAAAAACGCCCGCTTTATAAATAAATATATATAAAATAATTTATTTATCCTTTAAAGTAACTTTATTTGCTACATAAACTGTATAGCTAATTATCATTCCGATAGCAGCAGTAATAGCTTGAGTCCATCCCATTGCATTTTGTAAAGTTGTTACAATTTTTGCATTAGGAAATACATTTAAAGCATTTAGAATACTAAATCCTAAGAAAATTACGCCAACTTTTACAGCAATTGCCATAACACCTGTTAAAAAGTAATTTATATTTTTGTCAAGTAGTAATAGTTTATATAAATATACTATTGCAAAGTTTCCAAGCCATATAGCAGGTATCATGTAGCACATATAGACTGATGCTGTCTTAAAAACATATCCACCAAGAATTGCTGAAATACTTGGAAGAGTTATAATAGCAACAATCTTTTTCCAACCTTTTACATTAATTGCAGTTACGATTAAAGCAGTATTTACAATTGATCCTACAATAATTTGAGAGTGACTTGCAACCCAGCTATTTGCACCAAATATTTTTGTAAGCAACCCAGCTAAAAATGTAGGAACTAAAAGACAACAAATTGCAATTAATATAATCTGCATAATATCTATTGCTTTAGAATAATCACGCATATTTTGATTTAATACGTTTTCCTTTTCCATGTTAATATCATCTCCTTTTTTCCATGCTTAATTATACTCTATATCAAAAATAAATGCAATGATTTTTTATTCCAATTATAACAAATTTTGTTATATGTTATTTTATAATTTGCTTTATTTTTTATTTCTATTTCCAGTTCTTATAACTTTTGTCATAGGATTATATCTATCTTCTGAAAGAACTTCTTCAGAAATTACGGAACCATTTCTCTTTGTAATTTTATAAGTTGTACTCTTAGCTCCATTTGCTCCAAGAGTTTCTACAACTTCTTCATCTGGAGATAAAGAACTATCATATTTATATTTTGTATCGCAAAGAATAATATCATTTGTTTTTGAAACAAGTTCGATTTCATATTCATTTTCCTCAGAAATACCCATAATTTCAACTTCTAAAATTCCATTAGTTGCTCTTGCATTTATCTTTATAGCATAGTTTCTAGAATTTTCAAATTTCAAATCCTTAGAACCATAAGAAATTGTGGCATCTAATCCAGGATCTAAATACGAAACGACAGAAGAATGATTATGCCTTTCGACAATTTTTAAATTTGCATATAAAGCAGTATCATAAATTGTACTAGAAACTTGACAAATACCGCCACCATAATTTTCAACAAGTTCGCCAGCAGAATATGCACCAGCGAGTTTATAACCTTTGGAAGCTGTAGTTGGTCCAACAATATTATTAAAAGAAAATCTTTCTCCAGGAAGTAGAACGGTTCCGTCTATTGTACTTGCAGCTAAATCTAAATTTGTTGCACGATTAATATTACTTGAATCATATCTTGTAGAAAATTTTGCAAGAATATCAGGAAAAGCATCTTCACCAAACATATCTGTTGTAATGCTAGGTTTTGTTATTTTAAGAGGAATAATATATTCAGATTCTTCCTTAAGCAAAATATTTTCCGCTTCCTCAATAGAAATTCCAAAATCAATTCCATTTGATTGAACAGAAAGTTTTCCGGATAGTTTATCTAAAGAAGCATCTTTTGGCTCTTTATATATTTCAGTTTGAATTTTTGCAAGGTCGATTTTGCTAGGCTCTTTGGTAATTACAGGTATATCAATAGTATTCACATCTTCGCCAGTAATTTTATTATAAACAAGATTTATTAAATCTTGCCTAAGAGTATCTTCATCAATTACATCTCCTATGCTTCCTTTAGTAATTACAAGTTTATCTCCATCGATATAATAGCTGTTATCTACAAATTTTCCTTCCCATTCATCGTCTAAATTACTAAAGAAACTTTTTAAAACTTCCTCATTAAAGCTAAAATTTAAATCCAAATTTTCGCCAGTAATTAAAACTTTAAGGATTTTATAATTATTTGAAAAAATATTACTTTCTCTACCTATCATACAAGCTTCATGAATTTTATCATTCATATCTGTTTTAAAATCTATTTGACTTAAAGTAAAAGTTTTTTCATAATCTCCATGTTTAAAAACAATTTCATCATCTGAAATATTTTTTATAATTTCATTAAATTTATTAATAGCTTCAGTTTTACTTAAACCAGAAACTTTAATATCATTTATTGTAACTCGATTCATGATTTTAGAATTTGTAGAATAAAACAAAGCAAAAATAGTAGAAAAAATTCCTAAGATAATCAAAAGCATGACAATTCTATATATTGGAATTAAATTTCTATTTAATCTTTTTCTCATATGTTTTCTCCATCCTTTTTTATAAATATATCATAAAAAAATTATATTTACAATATAGAATTTTATGTAAGTAAAAAATTAGTAAAAATTTGTAAAATTTTCTTGATTTTTTTAAAATTTATTTATATAATTTTATAATAGAGGATGTGAAGTCTATGAGAAAAAATATACAGACTAAAAGTACTAATGGAATAAAGGTATTAGTAGTGGATGATGAGATTGGAATAATTGATTCATTATCCATATTTTTAAAGAGGTCTGGATATGATTTTGTAGGAGTCACAGACCCACTTGAAGCTATTGAAAAGGTAAAAACAGAACACTTTGATTTGATGATATTAGACTTTATTATGACGCCAATACATGGTGATCAAGTGGTATCAGAAATTCGTAAATTTAATAAAGAACTATATATATTATTACTTACAGGACATAAAGATTTAGCACCACCGCTTGAAACTATAAAAAGATTAGATATACAAGGCTACTGCGAAAAAAGTGATAAATTTGATCAATTGTTACTCTTGATAGAGTCAGGAGTTAAAGCAATAAATCAAATGAAAACAATAAAAGAAATTAATGAAGAATTAAAAGATGCAAATGCTAAACTAGAAAAAGCATATTTAGATAGCATTGAAACATTAAGATATACAGTAGAAGCAAAAGACCCATATACAAAAGGACATTCAGATAGAGTTTCAGAATATTCTGTTTTAATAGGTAAACATCTTGGACTTAATGAGGAAGATTTGCATACACTTAAAATAGGCGGACTTTTTCATGATATAGGAAAGATTGGAATTCCAGATAGTATACTTTTAAAGCCCGGAAAATTAACACCAGAGGAATATTCAGAAATAAAAAATCACCCAGCAATAGGAGTACATATATTGTCAAATGCAGCAATTTTTGAAAATATAATTCCTATTGTAAAGCACCATCATGAAAGATATGACGGACTTCGGATATCCTTCAAAACTTAAAGGAGATGATATTCCATATTTTGCAAGAATTGCAGCAGTAGCAGACACTTTTGATGCCATGACATCAAAAAGAACATATAGAGATGCATTAGATTTAAAAGTTGTAATAGAAGAAATAGAAAAATGCAGAAGAGCACAGTTTGACCCACAGATTGCTGATGTATTTTTAGATATTTTGCGTAATCATTATGATGAGATAGAAGAAATTCAGAAAAAATATGCATAGGAGGTAAAACACATGGAAGAACAAACTGTTAAAGAAGTAAATAATCAAAAAACATTTGTACCAAAAGGATTTGGAATTGCATCATTAGTTTTATCAATATTATCACTAATATGCTTTAGATATATTTTTATATCTGTAATTTTAGCAATTGTTGCAACTGTTCTTGGATTTATGGGAAAAAGAAAGGGAGACAACACTTTTGCACTTGCAGGTTTTACTATTGGTATTGTAAGTTTATTAATTACATTTGCTTTATTTGTAATTTTAAATTTATTAGATACAGTATTATTCTATGTACCTGAATGGTACAAATAAATTAAATAAAAGGAGGAACAAAAGATGGACGAAGAAAAAGATATGCAAGAACAACAACCAGAATCAACACCTCAAAATAATACAAATAATAATGGAGTAGTTGAAAGAAAAGGCTTCAATATTACATCTATGATTTTAGGTATAGTTTCTGTAGTACTATTTTGCTTTTGGTATGTATCTGTACCATGTTCAATAATTGCAATTATATTTAGTATAGCTGGAAGAAAAGACGCAGGACGTGGAATGGGTATAGCAGGTATGGTATTAGGAATAATAGCAATAGCATTATGGGTATTATTATTTATTCTTGCAGCAGTTGGAATAGCAACATTCGGATCAGAATTAATGACATATTAAAACACAAAAAATCCTTAGCTTTTTAGGCTAAGGATTTTTTTATATATTTCTAAAAATATTCCATATAATTATAAGGCTAACAATAAGTATAATTAAAAAATATAATATAGAAGTAGATTTTTTTTCATTTTTTATTCTAATTTTAATCAAAATTCCAAAAAATGCAATTGTTAAAATATATGCAATACCTATAATTATTTTATCCATTTAGAAATCCTTTCTAATCTCCAAATATAATATCAATGAAAGACCTTTTATTAAATATTAAACATACAATATCATCAACTAGAAGTATCAAAAATATAGGAAATAAAACCAGTGTATAGTAAGCATTATGAAATATTGCATGTGTAAAATCTAAATTAAGTATTGAAAGTGTTGCTCTAGTCATTCCACAAGCAGGGCATAAAATATGGAATGTATCATTTATATAACAATTAAAATTAAAAATATTTGTGAATTTAAGCAAAATAAGAGATATAGTAAGTATAATATAGAAAAATATTCTAATTAATTTAAAAGACTTATGCATTTTTTTATATTATCCTTTCTTTTTCTTTATTCAATACCTAAATATTGATTATAAGTACATTCCTTATCAATTACTTTACTTCCATTAATATCAATAATTCTATTTGCAACAGTTTGGCAAAGCTCATGGTCATGAGATGTAAAAATCAAATTTCCTTTAAATTTTTTCATACCTTCATTTAAAGCAGTAATTGACTCCATATCCAAATGGTTTGTTGGCTCGTCAAATACAAGTAAGTTAGCTCCAGAAAGCATAAGTTTAGAAAGAACACATCTTACCTTTTCTCCACCAGATAAGACACTAACTTTTTTCAAAGCTTCTTCTCCAGAGAACAACATTCTACCTAAAAATCCTCTTACATATGTTTCATCAGGATCCTTAGAATAATTACGAAGCCAATCTACAAGAAGTACATCATCTTTAAATAAATAATTATTATCTTTTGGAAAATAATCTTTAGTTATAGTTGTTCCAAATAAAACTTCTCCAGAATCTGGCTCTAATTCTCCTGCAATAATTTGGAAAAGAGTAGTTTTAGCAATTTCGTTATCAGATAAAACAAGGATTTTATCATCTTTTTTCAAAGTAAATGAAACATTATCTAAAACTTTTTCTCCATCTATAGTTTTAGAGATATTTTTTAAAGTTAATATATCTTTTCCAGGCTCTCTATCAGGCTTAAAATCTATATAAGGATATTTTCTATTTGAAGGTTTAATTTCTTCAAGTTCAATTTTTTCCAAAGATTTTTTTCTAGAAGTTGCTTGTTTAGATTTAGAAGCATTTGCACTAAACCTTGCAATAAAATCTTGTAACTCTTTAATTTTTTCTTCCTTCTTTTTGTTAGCTTCTTTCATTTGTTTTAAAGCAAGCTGACTAGACTCATACCAGAAATCATAATTTCCAGGGTATACTTTTATTTTTCCAAAATCAACATCTGCAATATGAGTACAAACTTTATTTAAGAAATATCTATCGTGAGATACAACAATTACAGTATTTTCAAAATTAATTAAAAATTCTTGTAACCAATCAATTGTCTTAACATCTAGATCGTTTGTAGGCTCGTCTAAAAGTAAAACATCAGGATTACCAAATAAAGCTTGAGCAAGAAGAACCTTAACTTTGTCTTTTGCTTCAATCTCTTTCATTAATTTATAATGAAGTTCAGTTTCAATTCCAAGATTATTAAGAAGAGTAGAAGCATCAGACTCTGCATTCCAACCATCAAGTTCTGCAAATCTTTCTTCCAATTTAGCAGCTTTCATCCCATCTTCTTCAGAAAAATCAGGTTTTGAATAAATTGCTTCTTTTTCTTTCATTATATTATATAATTCTTGATTTCCCATAATTACGGTATCAAGAACTGTATATTCTTCAAATGCAAAGTGATCTTGCTTTAAAACAGAAAGTCTTTCTCCCTTATCTACAGAAACTTCACCTTTACTAGGTTCTAATTCTCCAGATAAAACTTTTAAAAAAGTAGACTTTCCGGCACCATTTGCACCAATTATTCCATAACAATTACCTTTACCAAATTTAATATTTACATCTTCAAATAAGACTCTTTTACCAAATCTTACAGTAACTCCAGTTGAAACTAGCATTTTCTAATTTGCCTCCTTAAAATATATTAGAAAATAATTATACAACATTTTAAAAGCTTTTTCAAGGTTTAAATTCTATTCAACTGGCAACAAAATATGAAAAGTAGTACCTTTTCCGTACTTCAGATTCAAAAGTAATACTTCCATTAAACTTAGACTTAATGTTAGAATAAGACATAAATAGCCCAAGACCAGTACCGTTTTTACCTTTAGTTGTAACCATCTCTTTAAACAATTTATCCTGAACCTCTTTACTCATACCACATCCATAATCTTTTATAGAAAATACCAAATTATTCTCATTTTTGTCAACAGAAAAATCAATAACACTATCAGGTTTTCCATTATACGCTTGTATTGCATTAGAAACCAAATTATCTATAACCTGGACCAAAGCGTTTATATTTCCATGAAGTACGAAATTCTTATCTATCGATAATGAATAATTTAAATCAACTAAAGAATGTTTTAGTTCATGTTTCATTAAAATAGAAACACGACTTAAAAGCTCTTCAATTGTAAAGCTTTCAACTGATTCATTTGAAGAAATTGCTTGACCTTTTACAGCAGTAATTACATCAGACATATATGATACATGAGTTTTAATTTTAGAAACCCAAGATTCCATATCTTTTGCAATATCATGATGATCGTCATTTGTAACTTCAGGATCTCCAATTGAAGTATCATATTCTTTAATCAAATCTGTCAAAGCCTCAGTTGCACCAGATATAGACATAATAGGAGTTTTTAAGTTGTGAGCAATACCACCAATCATTTGACCGAAGTGATGCAAAACGTTCTCTTTCTATAAGCATATCTTGGTTATCTTTAATTGCTTTCATGTCATTTTCGTGTTGAGTTACATCTTTAAATAATATTAAAGTTCCTAAAAACATACTGTTATTTACTATACTTGATATTTCAATATTGAAATATCTTTTTATTTTTTCTACATAAGCCTCATAAGATATAGTTTTTGAAGTCACAGATACTTTTTGAAGAGCATTTTCTAGTTTAGAATGATCTATACTTTTATCTATACTGAAAAGATTATGATTTCTAATTGCATTTTCAGATACTTTAAATACCTTAAGGAAAGGCTTATTAAAATCTACAATAACATTTTTTCCATTTAAAACAATATAACAATCTGACATTCTATCAACAATTCGTTCAAGTGCAATAGGGGCAATTGATAAAAAGTTAAATTTAAATATAGCAAGAGTAATAAAGAATACTGCAAGAGAGAATGAAATAGGGGTAGTATATACATTCATGTGAATAATATTAAAACTACCGAGTATGTTAATTACAACAGGAATAGAGACACCAGTAATAATAAACAAAGATTGCATAGAAAAGAAACCAGTACTCTTTGTTGTATGTATAAGCAATTTTACAATACTTATGAAAAATAATACATAAGTATAAATCAAATGTATATAAGCATCTACACCATATACCATTTCATTTAAATTAAACGAATATACTTGATAAAATAAATGATGATATTTATTTGTAAAAATAAGCAAAATATTTATTATAGGAATAATAAATAATAATATATATTTCTTACTAAATTTTACATTCGTATTTATTAAAGAAAGAGTCATTAAAAAGAAAAATACAGGGAAGAGGCAAGTCCCAATATATACAAATCCCTCAATATAAACTGGATCTATTTTAAAGAATATATATAAAAGTTTTTGAACAATAAGTCCTATACAAATTATAGCAACAGAACTTAACATCAAAGCAAATAATTTTTGAATTTGAGTATAAGGCTTGCTTTTTAAAGCATAACGAATTAAAAATATAACAAGCAATGTTGATATGATAAGTAATATAAAAGATAAATCAATACTTTGCATAAAGATCCCATCCTTTCTGGCAAAACTCAGCTTAAAACCTAAAGTTTAAGCTGAGTTCCAGCGTTTCCTTAGTTAAAATTTATAAATCCTATTTTCTTAAAATAATTCATATATTTTATTATATAATTTTTATCAATTTTTTTCCAGTAAAAACCGACATTTTTTTAAATATTTTTCAGTAAAATCTGATTTTAATCTAATACTAGATGTATAAACAATCTGTTTGTCCTTATTTAAGTCGTTTATAATACCTGAAACGAAGTCTTTTCTCTTATCATCTTCCAAAATTCCTGTTATAATGTCTGACATCATTTGATCTGAAACAGGAAGAATATCAAGACCCATTGCTCTTGTAGTTTGAATAAGTAAAGGAATAGGTAAAAGCTTAGGATCCATAATATGGAACATATTGCAATCTGATTTATGATTTAATATCTTAATTATTGCTTCAGAAGCAAGATCAACAGGAGTAAGCTCCAATTCATGACCTAAAGTATATTTTGGGAAAGCACCAATCTTTAAGTAGGATTTAATTCTCTTTGCAAAAGCATTATCTTCAGGATTTATTTGGAATGCTCCATCAGAATATCTATTAGTAACATTGCCAAGCCTTAAAATTTGCGCATCAAGTCCATCAGCTATTGCTTCAAGTACTGCAACTTCTGCTTTAAATTTACTTATACCATAAACATTTTTTAAATGTTGGTTAATATATAAGTTTTTCTCTGTGAAAAACTTTTTATCATTTGCGTTTTCTGGTGTTTCAACAATACTTTCTGAGATTTCACCATTTCCAGAAACACTTACTGTAGAAATATGCATAAGCCTTTTGCCATATTTTTTGCAAAAATCTACTACATTTTTTGTACCAGTTACATTTGTATCTTCAAAATCTTTTTTAATTCCAAAATGTTTAACTAGAGCACTAGAATTAATTACAACATCAACATTTCTAACAATTTCTACTAAATCATTTCTTGAAAGACCCAAATTTTGATTTGTTACAATATTTCCGAACAACTACCTTAATTCTAGAAGACATGCGAGATATAAACTCATCTCCAAAATAAAATTTAAGGGTTTGAAGCAATCTGTATCTTGTGCCAATATTGCTTTTAGCTCTGATTAAGCAATAAAGATCACCTTTATTTTGACTTAAAAATTCATAAGCAATATGAGCACCAAGATAACCTGTTGCACCAGTAAGCAAAATATTTCCGAACATTAATCTTTGTAACTCGTTTTAAGTTTCTTAAATTATTTCTAGCAAGAACTTTATTTATTTTTGAATAATCATAGCTTTTTATAAAATCATCATCTTCAACAGGAATTTTATTTGCAAGCTTTCTTACTGTTGGAAAATTGAACATATCAGAATATTCAATATTTAAACCATATTTAACCGCTTCGATTTGTACATTTATAGCAGAAATAGAATCCCCACCAATATCAAAGAAGTTATCATCAAGACTTATATTTTCTCTGTTTAAAACTTGCTTCCATATTTCAAGAATCTTTTCTTCATTAGAACTCAAAGCTCTAATATCTTTCTTCGAAAGTTCCTTATTTGTATCTGATTTTATATCAGAATTTATTGTAGGATTTGGAAGAGCCTTTCTATCTATTTTGCGGTTTATTGTATAAGGCATGCTATCAAGCCTCATTATATATGTCGGAACCATATATGGAGGAAGATACTTTCTAAGATATTCTTTAACTGTCTTTTCAGAAACATCTTTATTTGCAACATAATATCCACATAAAACTTCTTTTCCATCAAGTTCTATTTTATTTACAACAGTATCTGTAACACCATCAACTTGGAAAATTCTATTTTCAATTTCTCCAAGTTCAATTCTAAGACCTCTTAGTTTAACTTGATGATCAACTCTACCTAGTATTTGTACTTTTCCATCAAAAGTCCATCTACCGATATCTCCAGATTTATATATTTTACCTTCTCCAAATGGATTATCTAAAAATGCTGCTTTCGTACGCTCAGGATTTCTAATATACCCAAGACCTACTTGAATTCCAGAAATATATATTTCTCCTGCAACACCAATTGGAACTTCTTTTAAATTATTATCTAAAATGTGAATATGTGTATTTTTAGTTGGAGGGCCAACAGTAATATCTTTTTCTCCATTTAAGTTTTGTACATTACTTAAAATTGTAATTTCACTTGGACCATATATATTAAATATTGTAATATCATCAGCTAAAGCACGCAAATCATCAACAAATTTTTGAGGAAGAGGCTCTCCACCAAAAACCATATTTTTAACAAGAGCTAAAGCAGTATCTTTTTCACGATTATCATAGCAGATTTTCATAAGGCTTGGAGTAACAGTCATAACATCAACATTATTTTTTCTAATTAATTTCTCCAAAAGCTTAGGATTTCTGTGCTCGCTATTATTTGCCATAACTACTTTCATTCCATGAGTTAATGATACAAAAATTTCATATACAAAAATATCAAATGGAGTAGAAGTAACAGAAGCAATAGCGTGATTTTTACCATCTCTTAAATAATCTAATGCATAAGTCATAGCTTTTGCCATATTTGCAAAACCAATTTGATTTAGCATAACTCCTTTTGGAGTTCCAGTTGAACCAGAAGTATAGATAATATATGAAAGATCAGTTGGTTTTAAGCTTACTTTTGAATTTTCAAAATTTGATGAATAAATTTCATTATTTGCTAAATCTATTTCAATTGTATGCTTAATTCCGGTAATATTATTTTTTAATTCTTTTTGTACTAAAAGATACTCAGTTTTGCTGTTTTCAATATAATATTTTGTTCTATCCACAGGATATGTTGGATCAACATTGAAAAATGCTCCACCTGCCTTTAAAATTCCAAGCATAGCGATAATTGTTTCAAGCGAGCGGTTTGTATTAATACACACAATATCATTTGGCTTTATACCAGTTTTGATTAAGTAGCATGCCAAAGAATTTGCATATTTATTTAATTCTTCATAAGTTAAAGATTTATCATTGCAAACTACAGCAATATTATTAGGAGTTTTTCTAACTTGCTCTTCAAAAATATTCATTATAGTTAAATTTTTATCAATAGGCATGTATGTATCATTAAACTTTTTAAGAGTTTCCGCTTCCTTTTTTGTAATAATATTAAAATCAGAAATTTTAATATTATTTCCTTCTATGATTTGCTCTAGTATGAATAAGTAATGCTCCATCAAACTTTGAGCAGTTTCTCTTTTAAATACATCTGTGTTATATTCTAAATTAAAATCAAGAGTTGTAGGAATTATTTCAAACCATAAATTAAACTTTGATGTATTTGTATTAGATGTTAAAATCTTAAAAGGAGAGAATGTGTGCTCATTTTGATAAGTAAACATTACATCTAAAAGCGAACTACTTCCTAAATTTCTTTGTAATAGTTCATATGGATATGGTTGATTTGCTATAGCATCAAGTACATCCTTATGAACTTCTTGCAAAAATGTAGACAAATTCAAATTAGGCTCAATATGCTTATTTAAAACTATATTATTAACAAACATACCCACAATTTCTTGAATCTCTTTAAAACTTCTACCAGCAAAAGGACTGCCTACAATAATATCATTTTGAGAGGTATATTTATACAAAAGTATATATAAAGCAGTTAAAAATATTGAATAATTTGAAACATTATTAGCTTTTGCTGTATTTTCTATCTTACTAAATTGTTCTTTTGATAAAGATAAATTTAACTTTTCACCTTTGAATGATTTAATATTAGATATTGGATAGTCATATGGTAAATTAAGAGCAGTAAACTCTTGACCTTTAAATTTATTTGACCAAAATTCTTCATAAGGTTTTATCTTATCAGAATTTACAAAATCTTTTTCCCAAACAGCATAATCAACATATCTTAAATCATTTTCTTTTAATTCTTCTCCGTTATATAACTTATAAAAATCACGTAAAATAATATTTAAAGAAGTTCCATCAAGAACAATGTGATGTGAATCTATTAAAAGCAAGCTTCTAGAATTGCTTAAATTGCAAAGCTTAGCACGAAGAAGCGGAGCTTTTGATAAATCAAAAGGCCTTGGAAATTTATCAACTATATCTTGTGAATTTTCATTTGAATTTTCTACTTCAAGTTTAATTTTAGCATGAGGTAAAATTTTTTGAACAATTTCTCCGATTTTCAAGAGTAAATATAGTTCTAAAACTTGAGTGCAACTCTAAAAGCTTATTTAGTGCATTTTGAACTTTTTCTGCCTCAAGCTTATTTTCAAACAAGAAACCTCCAGAAACGTTATATAAAATACTTTTATCTCCAGCCATTAAATTAGCATAATATATACGCTTTTGAGCAAAAGATAAAGGAAAAGCATCTTTTTCTTCTGCTTTTGAAATAGTAGTTTGACCTTGAGAATTATCGTTATTTGCAATAAAATCTGATAAATTTTGAATAGTAGGATTGTCAAAAATATCTTTAACTGAAACAGAAAAATTGAATTTATCAGAAAGGTGAACAGATAAAGTAATTGCAGTTAAAGAATCTCCGCCAATTCCAAAGAAAGAATCATCTATACTAATATTTTCTAAGTGCAAAATATCTTTTAATTCATCAATAATTATTTTATCAATTTCATTTCTAGGCAAAACAACTTCTCTTTTCTCTTGACCAAAAGAAGGAGGAGGAAGCTTCTTTCTATCAACTTTTCCATTAATATTAAGTGGAAGACTATCAAGTACAGTGATAAAGCTTGGAACCATAAAAGCTGGTAAATTGTCACTTAAATATTTTCTTAGATTATCAATAGAAATTTCTTCAGATGTTACAATATATGAGCAAATATTTCTATCATGAATAACAGTTATACTTTCTTTAATTCCAGTGAAAGTCAAAATTTTACAATCTATCTCACTAAGTTCAATTCTAAAGCCTCTAAGTTTTACTTGATTATCAATTCTACCAATATAGTTAATAGAACCATCAGGTAAAAGGACAGTTAGATCTCCAGTTTTGTAAATTTTACCTTCACCAAATGGATTATCTATAAATTTATCTTTTGTTAAATCATCTCTATTTAAGTAACCTAAAGATACTCCATCTCCACCAACCCAAAGTTCTCCAGGAACATATGCAGGTTGAAGCTTTCCAGAAGGAGAAACTACATAACATGTTGAATTTGCAATAGGATAGCCAATTGGAATAAAGCCACGAGATAAATCAGTTATATTATAATACGTAGAAAATGTTGTATTTTCAGTAGGTCCATATACATGAACAAAGTTTAAATTAGGATTGCTATCTTTTGCAAGCTTAAAGTGCTTAAAAGAATAAGCTTCTCCACCTACAAATAAATATTTTAAGTTTCCAAACATCTTGCTATCTGTTTCACAAAATTGGTGAAAAAGAGCAGTTGTCAAAAAAACCGTAGTAATTTTATTTTTATTAATATAATCTTTAAAATAGTTAGGGTTAAGTAAATCTGTTTTCTTAAGTAAAAATAATTCTAAGCCATTAAGAAGAGCACCCCAAATTTCAAATGTTGAAGCATCAAATGCGATTGTTCCAGTTTGTAAAATTCTATCGCCTTTAGAAAATTCTATAAAATTTGTATTTTTAATAAGTCTAACAATGCTTCTATTATCAATCATTACACCCTTTGGAGTACCAGTAGAACCAGATGTATAAATTATATAGGCAAGGTCATTTGGCATGGCATAGGTAACTTCAAAATCAGCATTTTTCTTGTAAATATCACTTTTTAAATCTACTATCACTTTGAAAATATCAACATTCAAATCCAAATTCAAATCAGATGTTAAAAGAAAAGCTTTAGCATTAGAATCACTTAGCATATACAAAATTCTGCTATTTGGATATGAAATATCTATTGGCATATAACAAGCCCCAAGCTTCAAAGTAGCAACAATTGAAACAATTGCTTCAAGTGATTTATCTAAGTATAAAGCAACAACATCATGAGCTTTTACATTATTTTCTTTTAAATAACAAGCTAAAGAATTTGAAAGCTTGTCTAATTCAGAATATGTAAGAGACTTATCCTCAAAGCAAACTGCCGTAGCATCTGGAGAATTCTTAACTTGTTCTTCAAACAATTCTATTACACTCTTGTCTCTTGGATAATCAGCTTTTGTATTATTAAATACATTTAAAATTTGCAATTTCTCCATAGGAGTTGCAATATCTATATTTTCTAATAAAATTTCTTTATTTTCTAAAATTTGTTCTATAATATGTATAATTCTTGGATGAATTAAATCTATATCTTTCTCATCATATTTATTTAAATTATAATCATATGCAATATTTAAAAGATTTTTACTATTTAAGTCATAAACAGTAATATCCAAATCTCCATTTATTGCATGACTTGAAAGCCAACCAGTAGAATAACTTGCATCCTCTTCGGCGGCTTTTGTAATTTGATAAGAAAGTATAATACTATACAAATTAGGTATACTAGAATCTTTTTTTCTCAAATCTTCTAGAAGATATCTATAAGAATATTTTTGATGCCTAAGCATAGACATAGTATCTTTTGAAATTTTTTGTACAAAACTTGCAAAACTTAAGTCATCATTTAAAGTTATTCTAAATGGTACGGTACTTATATACATTCCTTGAGTATTTTTTTCTTTAAAATTAGAACGATTCAAAATTGGGGTACCAATTGCAAAATCAGATAATCTAGATGCACGACTAATATATATTCCAAAAACAGCCATAAAAAAGTTGTATACAGAAATCTTAAGTTCTTGGCATAAAGCATTGATTTTTTCCATAAGATTACTATCTAAAGTAAATGATTTTCTCTCTGCTTCAGAATCTAGAACACTTTTAGAAACTTTGCTACTATAAATAGTTGCAACTTCTGGAACTGTTTCATATAAATTTTGCCAATATTCTTTATCTTTAATAAATTTTTCAGAATTTAGATATTCTTTTTCAGAATTTATATAATCTAAATATGAGTAATTGTTAGGATTTGGATTAATTAATTGTTGATCTTTTGTTAAAGAATTGTAACACTCATAAATTTGTTTAATAAAAAGACCTGTTGAAAAACCATCAGCAATAATATGGTGAAAATTAGCTAAAATTCCACCAGTATTGGTTCCAGCAAGTTTAAATAATTTTACTTCATATAAAGGGCTGTTTAATAGAGTAAAAATATTTTTTCTTTTATAATCATTTTCTAAAAAATCAGAAACCGAAGAAACTTCACAAATTTCACAATTAAATTCTTCAAAATCTGCAAAGTATTGTTTTATATTTCCATTTTCAAGGCAAAGCCTAATTTGAAAGCTGTCATTATATTTTATGACAGTATTAATTGCTTTATTTAAAAGATCAAAATCAATATAATCATTTTGTTCAGAAAAATCTGCAAAAGTTATAAGTCTATTAATATTAGTATCTTTAAAATACTGCTCAGTAAGCCAAATAGACTCTTGTGGCTTACTTAAATCATATACATCCTTTTTCATATATAGCCCCCATTTTGCTAAATACTGAACTCATTATACTATACCTAAAAATAAAAAACAAGACATTATTTGATATTTGTTTTTTACAAAATTAAGGCTCATAAAAATAGAGATGAACAGCTTGAATTCAAGCTGTTCATCTCTTTGGATGGCAAATTACTATGGGTGGTTAAGCACCGTATTTTCCGCAGAATAGCATACCACTTTTGGTTTTCTGCCAGACATAGTCACCTTGCCTAAAACCTGCTTGGAAAACTACATCAGAAGGCATTCCGGTTTCAACATATCCACGGAGATATGTAGTAACTCTCTCCTTTACCTGATCAGTGGGCTCTTTATAGAAAGAACCACTCCAAGTAGGAGAATACTGGCCAGGTGCAAAGATTACATCGTGTGTGTTGTTTTGCTTAAATAAGGGAGATTCTACCCGATTTTCTATTACGTTCAAAACCCAATAGATATCTTCGGGAGGAAGCCAGTTACTACCAGCTTCAGCATTTGCAATGTGCGACATATCGTAAAAGACTTCATTAAAGAAATCATCTGCGATTTTTTGCGAATTGGTTGCAATGTTTGTCAACTCTTCTTCATACAGCAAGAACTCTTCTAAAGTGCCAGCAGGTCCTTCAATTGAAGTAGAAGTAGGAACGTATGAATAAACGCCATTTACTCCATATGTTTCAAAGAAGTACTTCATGTACACATTATACAGTTCTTGTGGAGAGTTAACTTCTACAAGAGACGCAAGGTGCAGGCCAGAGTTGAAATCGTCTACATTTTGCTTAAAGACAACATAGTCTGCTTCATACTGATCACATAGCTCTTTGATAGCAGAATACTGCTCTTGCATTTGAGTATATGTCTCTTGAAGAGAGTTGTTGAATTTGTTGGCTTTTGAGCAAACCTTAGCTTCCTTAACGGAGTCATAAAGTGAAAGAATTTCTTCTTTATGACTGTAGAACTCATCAATCTGTGCAGTTAGCATATCATAGCTTTCCAAAAGTCGTTTGTCTTCGGCTTTAAGGTTAGCAATAGAAGCTTCGTGCAAATCAATAAGTTCTTTAGGATCTAAGGATTCCTCAGGTTCGAAAGAATCTTCTGGATAGCTTGCAAGTGTCACTGATAGATAATGCTGTACTTGTTCGTGTGACAATGTAATAAAACTAAGAATTTCTTCTTGGCTGATGCTGGGATCTTCATCTTCATGAACGTTAGATTTGGAACTCCTGAAAAAAGAGATGACGATAGATACGATTGAAACCGATATAACAACGAGCATAGCAATGCTCATTGTTTTTATTAAACGATTTACAACCACATCGTATTGCGCCTGTTGAATAGATGTTTTCTTTAAATGTTTACCTCCTTTGTTTTTACATCTCCGTTTGGTTTTCTGCCTTTCGTGTAAACCCATTTCTCTTTGCCTTTCTACAAATTTACAACCATTTAGGTTGCATATATTAATTATAGCACATTATGTTCATTTAGGCAAGTTTTTCAAATTTTGCATATACAAAGTAAAATATGGGAATAATTTCATATGTAAATTTAGATATTTTATATAGGAAAGGCAAAAGATTGAAAAGATATAAAGATAATGAAAAAAATAATAACAAATTAATATATGCAATTGAGGAATTAGTACTAATATTTGCGGTCGCAACTATAAGTATAGTACTTTATGATATATACATAAATGTAGATGTAGTTCAAGAAGGAAATTATGAAACTATTAAAACTGCAAAAGAGGTAAATATAGATAGTAAATCCGATGTAAGTGAAATATTAGAAAATACATCTAAAAGTGTTGTTCGGAATATCAAAAATTGTAACAAATGATACAGGAATATTTAATTTCAATTCAGAAAAAACTTTGCATTTAGGAAGCGGAATAGTTGTCTCAAGTGATGGATATATTCTTACAAACCAACATGTAAGCGGAAATAAATATAGCAAGTGCTATATAAATATAGAAGGAGAAGAAAAAGAATATCAAGGAACTGTCATATGGGCTGATAGTGATTTAGATTTAGCAATTATAAAAATAGAAAAAATAGGTCTTAACGAATGTACTTTAGGAGATTCAGATAAAATAAAAATTGGAAATCCAGTTTATGCTATAGGAAATCCAATAGGACTAGAATTTGAAAGAACAGTTACTTCTGGAATAATAAGTGCGGTAAATAGGACAATAAAGTTAAATGAAAACGAAGAATACTCATATATGGAAGATCTAATACAAACAGATGCTAGCATAAATTCTGGAAATAGTGGAGGACCTTTAATAAATGAAAAAGGAGAAGTAATTGGAATAAATACTGTAAAAATAGAAGAGGCAGAGAGTATAGGATTTGCAATACCAATAAACATTGTAAAACCAATTATAGATAGGATAAAAGAAGATGGAAATTTCATAGAGGGATCTATTGGAATATATGCATATGATAAAGAAGTAATACAATATTTAGATGAAAATTTAGACTTTGATACTGGGATATATGTAGTTTCAATAAATAAAACTGGAGCAGCATATGGAAAAGGACTTATGGTCCGGAGATATAATTACAAAAATTGATAATGTAGAACTAAATAAAATGAGCGATTTAAGAAAATATATATATACAAAAAAAGTGGGAGATACAGTAATGCTTATGGTTGAGAGAAATAAAAGAACATTTGGAATAGAAATAAAACTTGGAAGAAAATAAAAAAATAGCCATTCTACTAAAAGAATGGCTATAAAAATTTTATTTCTAATTTAATCCGTATAAATTTCCTTCAATGCAAAGTCTTGCTCTTACAACTGTTTTTTCATCAGCGTGTAAAGCATTTTCTAAGAAATCTGGATGATTTATTAAGAACTCTCTCATAGTTCCATCTGGATCTTTATGGAATTTATTTAACATTTCACATTGCTTTTCAGTAATAATTCCAAGTTCTAATGCTTTTTGGAACATACTAGGTGCAATTTGTACTAAAGAATAAGCATCAATTCCTAGATCTTTAAGTCTATCGTTTCCACCTTGCATTCTATCAACAACAACAACACTCCAAACTATTTCTGCACCAAGTGATTGAACTGCAGGTATCCATGCACGAACATAGCTAGATGCAACAGTTATTAAATCTGCAACATGTAAAACTTTTTTACCATTTAAACTTTTTACTTCAGTTGTTTCCTTAAAATCTGCAGTGCTAACTACACAAGTTAAATCCTTGAAAATTGTAATAAATGGTTTATGTAAAAGATAAGCAACTATATTTGCAAAAAACCAATCTCTTCTTTCTCCACCTGAAACATAGTCAATTTCATCTACATTTAAGTGCTCTTTTACAAATGTTACCATCTCATCGATAACTTCTTTATAAATACTATTTGAGTTATATTGCTCTAAGCATTTATCAAGAATTTTTTTAGAAATTTCTAATTTATTTTCCTTTTCTTCATCTATAAATTTTAAAAACTTAACGGCTTCTTCTTCACTTCCATAAAGAAAATGAGAATTAACAAAATATGGACCGATTTTTCCTGATGTATACCAGAAAGGTTTGTCATCTTCTGAAACCTTAAATGCATTTGTTTTAAATAAGTATGAGATTAAATTACTCATTTTATTCCTCCTTGTATAATAAAACTAAAATCAATCTAAATATATAATAAATTAAAAATATAGAAAAGTCAAGAAAAAGTGTAAAAAATGTCTAAAAGAGTACTTGAAAAATCTAGGGATACATGATATTATAAAACAAAAAAAGGAGGCAAATAAATATGGAAAGTATATTGCTAAAAAACGGAACAGTTATAGATTACAAAAGTCATACACAAGAAGAGTTAGATGTAAAAATACAAGATGGAAAAATAACTAAAATAGAAAAAAATCTTGAAGAATCAGCTGACAGAGTAATTGATTGTAAAGGATTATATATTATGCCGGGAATGATTGATATGCATTGTCATTTAAGGGAACCTGG
Source organism: uncultured Clostridia bacterium (assembly GCA_947584805.1). GTDB lineage: Bacteria > Bacillota > Clostridia > TANB77 > CAG-508 > JAAWPK01. Next base: position 19,835 of record CANPWU010000016.1, read on the forward strand.
TTTTGAACATAAAGAAACAATAGAAACAGGAGCAAGAAGTGCAGTAAAGGGAGGATTTACAACAATTTGCCCTATGCCAAATACAAAGCCAACACCAGACAATGTAGATACAATAAAATGGATAATTCAAAGAGGAAAAGAAGTAAATTTATGCAATATACTACCATTTGCTAGTGTAACAAAAGGAGAAAAGGGAGAAGAACTTGTAAATTTTGAAGAACTAAAAAATGCAGGGGCAATTGCTTTTTCAGATGACGGAATGCCTGTTGAAAATGCAAGAATGATAAGAGAAGCAATGTTTGAAGCAAATAAAATAGGTAGCTTCATATCAGAACATTGCGAAGAAAAATCAGTATCAAGTGGGGCAATAAATGCAGGAAAAATTGCAGATGAGCTTGGAGTACAAGGAGTACTTCCAGAGGCAGAAGAAATTATGGCAGGAAGAGACACTATAATTGCAGAAACAAATAATCTGCATACACATATATGCCATATAAGCACAAAAACTTCTGTAAATATGATAAGAGATGCTAAAAAAAGAGGAGTAAAAGTTACTTGCGAAACTTGCCCTCATTATTATTTCTTTACAGTTGATGAAGTAAAACAAAGTGGAGTAAATGCAAAAATGAATCCACCATTAAGAGAAGAAAAAGATAGAGAAGCAATAATCGAAGGACTTAAAGATGGAACAATAGACGCAATAATTACAGACCACGCACCACATGCGGAAGAGGAAAAAGCAAAAGGCTTAGCTCAAGCTCCAAATGGAATAATTGGATTTGAAACAGCACTTCCTGCAACAATTACAAAATTAGTAGATGAAGGACATATAAATTATTTAGACATGGTAAGACTTATGTCATATAACCCTGCAAAATTACTTGGAATAGATAGAGGAGAAATAAAGTTGGGTGCAGTTGCTGACTTAACTGTATTTGATCCAAATAAAGAATACATATATGAAAAGGAAATGATAGTATCAAAATCGAAAAATACTCCATTTATAGGAAAAAAATTAAAAGGCGAAGTCAAATTTACTATTGTAAATGGGGATATAAAATATGAATGTAAAAATTAAAAAGGAGACAAGAAAATGGAAAATGCAATAGATAATTTAATTGAAAAGATAAAAGAAAAAAATAATCCAACGGTTATTGGATTAGACCCAAGATATGAAATGATTCCAGAATGCATAAGAAATAAGTATTCAAAGGATATAGAAGGTGCGGCAAATGCAGCTCTTGAATTTAATAAAGCTTTAATTGATGAAGTATCAGATATAATTCCGGCAGTAAAACCACAAGTAGCTTTTTATGAAATGCTTGGAATTCCTGGAATAAAAGCTTTTAATGAAACTTGTAAATATGCAAAACAAAAAGGAATGATAGTAATTGCAGATATGAAAAGAGGAGATATTGGAACAACAGCAGAAGCATATTCAAAAGCAGCAATAGGTAAAACAATGGTAGGAGAAATAGAGCAAAGCATATTTGATGTTGAGTTTGTAACAGTAAACCCATATCTTGGAACAGATGGAATAAAACCATTTGTAGAAGATTCTAAGAAATATGGAAAAGGCATATTTGTATTAGTAAAAACTTCTAATAAATCTTCAGGTGAATTACAAGATTTAGTGACAGAAGATGGAGAAAAAATATATGTAAAAGTTGCAAAACTTGTAAATGAATGGGGAAAAGACTTAATTGGCAAATATGGATATAGTAGTATTTCTGCAGTTGTTGGAGCAACATATCCAAAGGAGTTAGAAGAATTAAGAAAAGTTATGCCATCAGCATATTTCTTAATACCAGGCTATGGTGCTCAAGGAGGAAAAGCAGAAGATATAGCATTAGGCTTTGATAAAAACGGACTTCGGAGGAATTGTAAATGCTTCAAGAAGCTTAATGTGTGCATATAAATCAGAAATGTGGAAAGATAAATTTAAAGAAGAGGAATTTGCAAAAGCAGCAAGGCTAGAGGCAATACGTATGAGAGATGAAATAAATTTATATTTAAATAAATAAAAATAATTTGTATAAAAGTTTTCGCCTATCTTTGAAAGTAATATATTTGAATTTGACTTGCTCCTTACTGGTCGTCTCGAAGAGAATGTATTTCGCTTTGCTCAAACATTCTCTACCTCGCTCCCATACTGCGCGTCGCTTCGTAAATTAAATATATTACTTTCAAACGGCTAAAAATAAATAAAAAGGAGGGTATTAATTATGCCAGTTCACGCTAAATGTAAATTAGTAAAATCAGAAAAATTAAAGGAAGACATTTTTAAATTTTCAGTAGAATCAAAAGAAATTGCAAATAGTGCAAAACCACGGACAATTTCTTGAAATAAGAGTAACAGAAGACATTGAGCCTTTACTTAGAAGGCCAATCAGTATATATAATATTGAAGGTGATATAATAGAATTTGTATTTCAAGTAAAAGGAAAAGGCACAGAAATATTAAGTAAAAGAGAAGAAGGAAGCTATATAGATATACTTCGGACCTCTAGGAAATGGACCTTTCAAATTTGAAAATAAGAAGAATATAGCAATAATAGGAGGAGGAATAGGAATATTCCCTCTATATGAACTTGCAAAATGTGCAAAAAAAACAGCAAATGTAAATATGTATCTAGGTTTTAGAAATAAAGATTTAGTAGTTTTAGAGGAAGAATATAAAAAAGTTTCAGATAAATTTGTACTTGCAACAGATGATGGAAGCTATGGAGAAAAAGGGTTTGCAATAGACTTTTTAAAAAAGGATTTGAAATCTCAAAATATAGACGGGGTATATGCTTGCGGACCACTTCCAATGTTAAAAGCAGTCCAAAAACTTTGCAAAGAAGAAAAAGTCCCATGCCAAATATCTTTAGAAGAAAGAATGGGATGTGGAATCGGAGCATGCCTTGGATGTGCAGTAAAAGTTGCAGCAGGAGAAGAAACAGTATATACACATGTATGCAAAGCAGGACCTGTATTTGATGCAAATGTAGTTGAGATATAAAATTTAATTTTTAGGAGGAACGAAAATGAATACAGAAGTAAATTTAGCAGGAATAAAAATGAAAAATCCAGTAACTGTTGCATCTGGAACTTTTGGTTATGGAAGAGAATTTGATCAATTTATAGACTTAAATAAATTAGGTGGAATCATTACAAAAGGAACATCTTTAAAACCAAGACCACGGAAACAAACCACCAAGAGTATGCGAAACAACTAGTGGAATGTTAAATAGTATAGGACTTCAAAATCCTGGAGTAGAATATTTCATGGATAAAGACTTACCATGGCTTAAAAAATTTGACACAAAAGTAATTGTAAATGCATGTGGAAGCTCGATAGAAGAATATGTAGAACTTGCCAAAGTATTAAATACTTTAGATATAGATGGAGTAGAATTAAACCTATCATGCCCAAATGTTAAAGCTGGATGCATGGCATTTGGAACATCTTATGAAGGAGTAAAAGAAGTTACATCAAGAGTAAGAAAAGTGTTAGATAAACCACTTATAGTAAAACTTACACCAAATGTAACAGATATAACTCAACCTGCAAAAGGAGCAGAAGATGCAGGAGCAGATGGAGTATCACTAATAAATACATTACTTGGAATGAAAATAGATATAGAAAAAAGAAAACCAATACTTGCAAATAACATGGGAGGCTTATCAGGACCTGCAGTAAAACCTGTTGCTGTAAGAATGGTATATCAAGTAGCAAAAGCTGTTAATATTCCAATACTTGGACTTCGGAGGAATAGTAACAGGAGAAGATGTTATAGAATTTATGCTTGCAGGAGCAACAGCAGTATCTATTGGAACAGCAAACTTTATTGAACCAGAAGTATCAATAAAAGCAATTGAAGGAATAGAAAATTACCTAAAACGTCATAATATAAATGACATAAATGAAATAATTGGCAAAGTTGAAATGAATTAAAAGGAGACCTAAATTTGAATAACAATAAGAATTTAAAAGAACAAATAGAAAATTATATTCCATACAATGAGCAAGAAAAAAATGATAAAGAATTGATGCTAAAATATATTGATACATTCCCAGATGTATTAACAAGAGAAAATAAAATGTGCCATTTTACTGCTTCAAATTGGATAGTAAATAAAGAAAAAACAAAAGTATTAATGATTTATCATAATTTGTATAAATCATGGGCATGGACAGGTGGACATGCAGATGGGGATGACAATTTATTAAATGTTGCTATAAAAGAAGCAGAAGAAGAAACAGGAATAAGAAATCTGAAATTATTAAGTAACGGAATATATGGAATACAAATATTAACAGTGGATAGCCACATAAAAAGAGGACAATTTGTACCATCACACTTGCACTTAGATTGTTGCTTTTTACTAGAAGCGGATGAAAAAGAGCCTCTAAGAATAAAGAAAGACGAAAACAGTGGAGTAGAATGGGTAGAGCTTGATAAAGCAGTAGAACTTACAAGTGAAAAGAAAATGGTACCAATATATAAAAAATTAAATGAAAAATTAAAAGAAATATAAAACAAAAATCACCTCTATTATTTATTATGAATATAAATAATAGAGGTGAAAAAAATGAGTTATAAATATTATACTTCAAATAATAATGGGCAAGATGATTATGGGTTAAAATACATAAATGAACAAGGTTATGGGCTAATTTGTAAAGATTATAAATTAGAATTTCCTCCGCAACATCAAGATACACAGCCTGGAATGGAATATTTAATGACACCTAGACCAATATTTAATAATCCATATTATAGAGCATCAGGAAAACTATTTAATAAAGTTGCAATTATAACAGGAGGAGACTCTGGGATCGGCAGAGCCGTAGCAGTTGGATTTGCAAAAGAAGGAGCAACGGTTGTAATTGCTTATTATAATGAGCATGAAGATGCAAAAGAAACAAAAGAATTTATTGAAAAGCTTGGAGGAACTTGTATTTTACTTGCAGGAGATATAAAAGATACAAGTTTTTGTGATAAAATTGTAGATGAGACAATAAAACAATTTGGGAAAATTGATATTTTAGTAAATAATGCGGGAGTACAATATCAGCAAAAAAGCTTGTTAGATATAACAGATGAACAATTTGATTTAACAATGAAAACAAATGTATATGCTATGTTTTATTTAACAAAAAGAGCTCTAAAACACATGCTTCCAGGAACAAGTATTATAAATGTAACATCTATAACTACATTTAAAGGAGAGCCAGAATTAATTGATTATGTTACAAGCAAAGGAGCAATAGTAGGATTCACAAGATCACTTGCAACAAATTTAGCTGCAAAAAATATAAGAGTAAATGCTGTTTCTCCTCGGGGTATTTTGGACTCCACTTCAACCTGCATGTTGGGAGGCAGAAAAAATACCAACACTTGGTTCAGATGCCCCAATGCGGAAGAGCAGGTCATCCATACGAAATAGCACCTTTATTTATATATTTAGCAAGTTCAGATTCTTCTTATGTTACAGGTCAAGTAATGCATATAAATGGAGGAGAATATAAGGGATAAATAGGAGCTTTAAAAGCCGTTGGATATTTCCAATGGTTTTTAAATTTTATATAAAACAATTTAATTAATATATGCTTGTATTATAAAATTTAATATGATATTATAAAAATGGAGGAAAATAATGAACTTAAACTTTACATACATTTTATCACAAATATTTACAATTATTATGTATGCATTCTTAGCACTGACATATTATGCAAAAGATAGGAAAAAAGTTTTAATATTAAATATCTTATCACTTATAGCTATTATGATTGCATATATTTTACTAAATGCTTGGACAGGAACAGCAATGACAATTGTTGCATTAATAAGAAATGTTATTTTTTTAGTAGATGAAGAGAAAGGTAGAACAAGCGATAAAATCACTAAAAAGGATATTATCATTTTAGCAATTTTATATGTAGTATTAATTGGCTTTGCAATAGTGACTTATGATGGATTTTTAAGTTTATTTTCAGTATTTGCTACTGCTATTTGTAATTTTTCTGTATGGCAAAAAGATGTAAAAATATATAAATTACTTGGAATACCAGTAGAAGTATGTTGGATAGTATATAATACGCATATAATGTCAATCATGGGAATAATTCTAGAAGTTATAATGCTAATATGCGCAATTACAGGTTATTTATTAGAAATAAAAAAAGGAAAAGATATAGCAAAAAATTAAAATAAAGGAAAATATTTATGGGAAGAAAAAGAAAAAATGAAAAATTAAATCTTTGGAAGGCGACTTTTGCAGTAGCAATACTAATTTGTATTTCAATTTATGGATATATAAATCAAAATTTAGGATCTAATAATCAAGTAATTAACAATAATACAAATATAGAAAATACAATATTTGATTTATCTACAATTCCAGAATATTCAGGAAATCCTTATGTTGAAATAAATAATAATTTACCATATTTTACAGAGGAAGACTATACAACGGAAACGTTTGAAAAATATAGTGAATGGGATATTTTAGGTAGAAGTGGCGTAGCATATGCAAATATTTGTAAAGAAATAATGCCAAAAGAAGGAGAAGAACGTGGAGAAATAGGAAGTGTTAAAGATCTTTCAGGTTGGGTACAAAAAAGATATGATGATTTAATCAAAGATAAATATTTATACAACCGTTGCCATTTAATTGGTTGGCAACTTGCAGGCGAAAATGCAAATAAAAATAATTTAATAACAGGAACAAGATATTTAAATACAGAAGGAATGCTTACATTTGAAAATGAAGTAGCTAAATACATAGATGAAAATGAAAATAATCATGTTTTATATAGAGTAACGCCAGTTTTTGAGGGAAATAACCTTTTAGCAAGTGGAGTAGAGATGGAAGCATGGTCAGTAGAAGATTCAGGCAAAGGAATACATTTTAATGTCTATTGCTATAATGTACAGCCAGGAGTAGTGATAGATTATGCAACAGGAGAAAGCCACGCAGAAGAAGCAAGCAATTAAAGATTAATTTTAAATCAAAAACTATTGTAAATTAATGAAAAATAATGTATAATCACTCTTAGTTTAATTCTTTTTACTATTTATCAATAGTAAATTTCCAAATTAAAAAAATAAAAAACAAAGGAGTGAATGCGTATTGAATTTAGATTTAGTAAATGGCCTAGTGAGTAATTTAAAGGAGAATATTTTTATGCATAATTTTATAAAAGAGCTATCTAATTATTTAGAAAAAAATAAAGTAAATAATCAAGAAACTTTAGGATCAGATAATAAATGGAACAATTTGCTTTCAGATAATTTAGAACTTTATGATAAAAAGATAATTAAAAAATTCAAAGACAAGATGTTAATAGAGAGAGCAAATATTTTACAAAATTATGCAGAAGAAACAAAGAATTATGGAGAAATGTATTACATATATGATATAAGCCAAAATGATGAAAATTCATATAAGTTATGCATATGTGACTTAAATAAAAGCCATGAAGTTATTATAAAGAAAATAGAAGAATTACCTGAAAATGCAAAATTAGGGAGCGTTTTAAGAAAACAAGGAGAAAAATTTATACTAGATAAAGAAGGAACTCAAATTGTTCAAGAACAAATAAATAATATGATTCAAGAAAAAATAAAAGAACAAGATGAATATTTGGATAGTAAAAGAATAGATGGACATATTTATGAAGTTAGTGCAAAAGACTCAGGAAGAATATGGCTCTATGATATAAGCAATAGAGCAAATGGTAGCATAGAAGAAATTGAAGAAATAAAAGTTCATGAAAATTTATATGAAACAACTAAAAAAGGTGATTTATTCATATACAAAAACGGAGAATATCAAAAATATATTTCTTAATTAAAACAATTAGTATAATGAAGAATATTATAAAATTATTAATATTGCCAAAAAGGAAAATAAAGATATGTCAGTGTCGTATAAAATCTCTCCTATGCAAGGTGTTTTACAACAGTTTGCTTTTTATTGTAAAAAATTTTAAATTTTTGCATAAAATATTGAAATAGATATAAAATAATGATAAAATTATGACAATAAATTATCAAGGAGGAATATTAAATGATTAATATTAGACCAGTATCAGATTTAAGAAATAAATATCCAGAAATAGAGGAGTTAGTTTTAAAAGAAGATGAAGCAGTTTATTTAACAAAAAATGGCTATGGCTCAATGGTAGTAATGAGTTTAGAAAAATACTCTAAATTAATGAGTGATTTAGAATATAATGAATATATTGAAAATGCATTAGATGAAGCGGATAAAGAAGCGGAAGATCCAAATACTAAATATTATACACATGAAGAAATGATGCAAATGGCAAGGAGGATAATAGATGGCGAATAATAAATATACAATAAGATATTCTTCTACTTTTGTTTTATATTCAAGAAGAAATTTTGATAAATTAATATAATATACCCTGCAAATAGAATGCAGGGTATATATTTTATTCCTCAGCTAAAACAGCACCAAGTACAAGAATGCCTTCATTCTCTGCATAAATAGTATCAAATTGAGAAATAGGAAGCGGATTTTCACCGAAGACCACATTCAATAGTATATCCGAGGTAAGTTGTAAGTTTGAATAAACCAATCTTTGTATCCAGCAAAGCTAGAGGCAAAAGGAGTATCTTCTAAAGTATAACCAGAAACTTCTGCAAACTTTTCTCCAATGTAATAAGAAGCAGGAGGGAGAAAATCCAAATACCTCCAATAAATAATTCTACCTTGAGTGTGATATGCTAAAATTAATCTAAAATTATGCTCTAAAGTAAATCTATAAAGTGATATAGCTTCTGGAGCAACTAAAGGAGCAGTGCCTACGAAGTCACGAGGAGCAGGAGATACAAAACCTTGCTCAAATTTTATTTCTTTTGCTCTTTCCCAATTTGCCGGAAATTGCAAGTTTAAATCCACACCTGTGGAGTTTATTAACTTCCATATAAAAAAAGTTTATATATTAAAATAAAAATATTTACAGGGACAAGATGTATCTAGCATCTTGTTTTTAATAATATGTAAAGAAATATAGAATAATAAA
>CANPWU010000017.1 GCA_947584805.1 uncultured Clostridia bacterium
GCTTTTCTTCCTTCTTCTTCAACATTTTGACCAATAATGATTATACTTTCGTATTTATTCATTATCATTCACCTCCTCTTGGATATATAGCCCATAATCTTTTATGAGCAAGGAAAATAAATTGTAAAAATTTATTTGCGATCAATATTGTATCATATTTTATTAGTTTTTGCAAGTGTTTTTCACGATTATTTATTATCTATTATTTTACTATAGATGGATTAGAACCAAATGTATGATACTTTTCTCCTTCATATTCTATACCTAAGTAATAATAAACGACGTGAGTTTCTTCATTTATTATATATTTATCATTCGTTTTTTTACCTTTTCCATAATTCAAAGACAAATTATCAAGTTTATTCAAATCTATTGTATAATAATTTTCTCCATCATTAATAGACATATCATTTAATACGCTCGAAAGATCAACTTTATTCATCGGCGTTTCTTCCTCATTAATTGGTAATTTGCCTGTCTCAACATAGTATGCTGCTACTCTATCATTTAATTGTTCTATATCATTCTGGAGTCTAGTAAGTTTTGATATAGTTATTGATGAGAAAGAATTTCTTGCCATTACAGATGTAATAATTATAAGTATAAATACTGTAATTACAAGTATTGCAAGCGTTATTCCTTTTTCTTTTTTTATTTTTAAAATACTCATAGTTTTTCCTCCTCTTTGGTATAGTTTCATTTTACTATTAATCTCCCTTTATTGCAATATTATTTTCTAAAATTTTATACAAGTTGCGTTTAATTTTATATTTTTTATTTTCTCGTGCTTCAATAAATAATAAATATAACATAACAAACATTAAACTTATATTTTTTAAAATAATGCTTAATATTAATATTATAGCTTCAAATATGAATGCAATTAAATTTGAAGTATAATGTGATACTATACTTCCAATTTTTTTACCTCTAAATATACACAATATATATTTAAAAATTCTCCCTCCATCCAAAGGATATATTGGCAACATATTAAATAAAAAAATTATTATATTTACATATAATAATTTTTGATTTGGTATTAACCTAAAGAATATAAAAATAAAAATTAGGTTAACTAAGGGGCCTGCAAAACTTATAAGCATTTTTTTCAAAGTCAATAAATTGGCCTTCAAAATTTTCTTATTATAATATTCTGTATCAACTTTAAAAGAAATTGCAAACCCAACTGGCATTATTTCTAATTTTTCTGGTTTTAATCCTAGTAATATTCCGAATAGTAATATGCCCTATTTCATGTAAAAGTGCAAATATCATCAAACTTAAATATATTTCCAGTTGTTTTGTTGCAAAAAAAAATAAGATAAATATAAATATTTTAATATTTAATCTAATTTGCATTTGATTCACATCGCACCTTTCTTAAATTTTAATTACGCTAGAATTCTAGAATTTCTCTTGGATTTATGCATACATCATTTATTCTTATCTCGAAATGAAGGTGTGCTCCTGTAACATCTCCTGTTGCTCCTACTTTTGCAATTTCTTGCCCTTTTGTAACTTTATCGCCGCACATTTGCTAAAAGTACACTACAATGTGCATACACTGTTTTTATTTCTCCATTTTGAATCATAATATAATTTCCGATAGCTTGGTGATTTTCTAGAAATTATTACATCACCATCTGTCGATGCATAAATTGGAGTTCCTGTATTTGCTCCTATATCTATTCCTTTATGATATGCCGTTACAACACTTGATGTAACTTCTCTATCTCCAAACTCTGAAGTAATCCAACCGACTAACTGGCATTCCAAATGAGTATGTATGTTTTATTCTTTCTATATCACTTTCTTCTGTATGAGCAATTTCCGTTTGTGTCAAGCTTTCATCTTCTGTATTTTCATTATTGCCTATATTTTCATTATTCTCTGGATCTTCAGCATTTTCATTAGGACTTTCTTGATTGTCAATATTTAAACTTTCCTCATTTGTGTTTGTTTCTACATTTTGAGATTCACTCTCTTGGTGTTGTTCCTCTTTATTAATATTTTTATTAAAAAAATCACTTATAGATTTTGTTGTAGTAGAATACATTCCATAAAAATCATTATCATATGAAAGTAAATTTCTTGTCTTTTCTAGAACATTATCAGAGAAACTATAACTTGTCGTGTTTATAAGATAAAATATAAAATATATCAAAATGCAAATTATAATTTGCAATATTAGTTTTTTAAAAACCCTGAAATTTCTCGGCTTATTATTTACATTAACAGTTGCTCTTCTTGTTCTTTCTCTTGCAATTCTCATATTCTGTCTTCTTGCATAAATTTCTTCAGCTCGCCTTATTCTATCATCTTGGCTATATACTCTATCCATCTTTTTCAGTCCTTTCTCTTTTGCAAAACTATATTTAATATATATGTCCTAATACATAAATTTAGCCCTAAAAAAAGAGAAGTTTAGTAAAAACTTCTCTAATACTAATTAAATTATATAGTAGCCATAATTATTCCGAATTACTGCAATAACACCTAAGAAAAAGCTACATATCTTTAATTTTTGATATTTGGCACTTATACTTTTAGCTTTAACTATATCTTCTTTGGGTTTTTCTAAATTTTTCATATAATCAGCGACTAAAAATTCCGCTTCCTTTATTGCTATCTCATAACTTGTATCTTCTGTAGATTCTATATTCTCAATTGTGTTGCTCTCTTTTTTTACCTTATTTTTTACCTTGCTTCCCGCCTTAAGTATTACAATTGCTTCATCTATAATATTGGATGGTAAATCTTTTAAAACTATTATATTCTTCATACGACTTGCATTCAAATTTATGTACCTCCTCATATATATATTATTTTTTCCAAATTTGTACATTTTATACAAAAGATACATAAATCATTTAGGTGCAATTACAATACTTACATCATCTTGGTTTTGGTATTTTGTTATTATATCACTTGAAAACGAAGCAATCTCATTTGATAAAATAATTATTTTACAATCATTATCCACTAATTCTTCTATTTTCTTATCAGTGTTTTCAGGATCTTCCATATTATACACGTCAAATCCAAGATTTTTTAAAATTTTAAAGCTTTCAAAATCATCTTTTCCTCTAATCCATGATACCTTCATAAGAAAACCTCCCAAATATATTATTTCTATATTTGAGAGGTTTATTCTAAAATTCGTTCATTTTGTCCCACAAAACAACTTCATTGTTTTTAAGACTCTTTTGTACATCTATTATTCTTTGGTTTGAAGAGCCTCTAAATCTAAGTGAAGGATTTTTTAAGTCTTCTACGAACTCTCCATCAACGACATAATCTATGTATTTTAGTAGTTCACTTGTTGTTTTATTATTCTTTGCCATTTCTCCTACAACTTGCTTATCAAAAAGATAACCTGTATAGCACCAAATTGGCTTATCTGGATATAATTCTTTTGCTTTTTTAACTACTGGAAGAATTCCTTCTTGATTTTTTAAATCTAGTGGTTCTCCACCAAGAAGAGAAAGTCCTTTTATATAATCTGGCTTCAATGCTTCCATAAGTTCATCTTCTTCTTTTTCTGTAAAAGCATTTCCATAATTATAATCCCAAGCTTCTTGATTAAAGCATCCTTTACAATGATGTGAGCATCCACTTACGAATAGTGATACACGAACACCGTGGTCCATTTGCGACATCACATTTTTTTATTGTAGCATAATTCATAATTTGTCTTTCCTTTCTACTTATTGCACATTAATTTATTATTTGTATTATAAATGTAATACTCTTGCCTTAATTTCTTTCGTTTTTCCTTCGTTCCAGAAATTTTCTCCTAAATAACCACATGTACGTCTAACTACATTCATCTTGCTCTTATCTTTATTATGACAGTTTGGACATTCCCATTCATAATTATCATTTACTATAATTTCTCCATCAAATCCACATACTTGGCAATAATCTGATTTTGTATTAAATTCAGCATATTGAATATTATCATACATAAATTTTACAACTTCTTCTAGTGCATCTAAATTGTGTCTCATATTAGGAACTTCTACATAAGAAATAGCTCCACCACCTGATAAATCTTGGAAATCTGCCTCAAATTTTAATTTGCTGAATGCATCTATCTTTTCTCTTACGTCTACGTGATAAGAGTTTGTATAATATCCCTTATCTGTAATATCCTTTATAGTTCCAAATTTTTCTTTATCTATTCTTGCAAATTTATAACATAAGCTTTCTGCTGGTGTTCCATATAGAGCAAATCCAAGTCCTGTTTCTTTCTTCCATTTTAAAACTGTGTCTTTCAAATGTTCCATAACTTTTAATGCAAATTCTCTTCCTTCAGGAGTTGTATGAGATACCCCTTTAACAGCCTTTGTCATTTCATAAAATCCGATATATCCTAATGATAATGTAGAATATCCACCTTTTAAAAGTTTATCAATTTTTTCTCCTTTTTCTAGTCTTGCAATTGCTCCATATCTCCAATGTATAGGGCTTACATCTGCTGATGTTCCAAGAAGTGCATAATGTCTACACATTAATGCTTCTCTACATAAATCAAGTCTTTCATCTAATAATTTCCAGAACTTTTCTTCATCATGTCCAGCAATTATTCCAATTTGTGGTAAGTTTATACTTACAACACCTTGATTAAATCTACCTTCAAATTTATATTTTCCATTTTCATCTTTCCAAGGTGCCAAGAAGCTTCTACAACCCATTGGGCTAAATACATTGCCCTCATAATTTTCTCTCATCTTCTTAGCTGAAATATAATCTGGATACATTCTCTTTGAAGAACATTTTACTGCAAGTTTTGTTAGATAATCATATTTTCCACCTTTTAGGCAGTTATGTTCATCTAAAACATAAACAAGTTTTGGGAATGCTGGCGTTACATAAACACCTTTTTCATTTTTGATTCCTTTATATCTTTGTTTTAAAATTTCTTCTATTATCATTGCATTTTCTTCTATATATTCATCATCTTTTTCAAGATTTAAGAATAGTGTAACAAATGGTGATTGTCCGTTTGTAGTCATTAAAGTATTTATTTGATATTGAATTGTTTGAACACCTGAACTTAATTCTCCTTGTAATCTTTGATCAACTAATTCTTCTATCATTTTCTCTGAAAGTGAGCCATCATTATCTAATTCTCTGATTTGTTTTTCAAACTTTTCACGGCTTTTTCTTAAATATTTTCCAAGGTGTTTTATATCAACAGATTGTCCACCATATTGAGAACTTGCAACTGATGCAATTATTTGTGTAACAACAGTACATGCAACTTGGAAGCTCTTTGGTGATTCAATCATTTTTCCATTCATTACTGTTCCATTATCTAGCATATCACTTATATTAATTAAACAACAATTATGTATTGGTTGTAAGAAATAGTCTGCATCATGGAAATGTAAAATTCCTTCATCATGTGCTTTTGATATTTTTTCTGGAAGTAAGATTCTTCTTGTTAAATCTTTTGAAACTTCTCCTGCAATTAAATCTCTTTGAGTAGAAGCTATAATTGCATTTTTATTAGAATTTTCCTCCATTACATCTTTGTTTGAATTTTTAATTAAACTCAAAATAGATTCATCAGTTGTATTTTGCTTTCTAATTAAGGCTCTTGTATATCTATAAACTATATATTTTTTAGCAAGGTCATATTTACCAATGCTCATTAATTGCTCTTCTATTATATCTTGTATATCTTCAACAAGCATTCTCTTTTTTCCAAGGTCTTCAATATAATGTACAATTCCTTCAATTTCTTTTTTGCTTGCTTTTTCTTTTTCTTTTACTTCATTATTTGCTTTTTCAATAGCTGTTTCAATCTTTGCTCTTTCATAATCAACAGCTCTTCCATCCCTTTTAATTACTTTCATAGTTTTCCTCCCTTTGTTAAAATCTATTGTCATTATAACGATCTTTTTCTTTGATAATCTGTTGCAATTGCAACAGTCTTTTTGACTAAATTTGTTTTTAATTCTCCCTCAAAGTCTTTAATGATTATTACAATTTCATTACAATTCAAATACAATTTTTGTTAAAAATGTCATAATTCTTGTAAGCCGTTTGTATGTAGAGCTGTCAGTTTGCCTGTTTGAATTTATTTTGTTTTTTTATGTTGCAATTGCAACATTTTTGTGTTATTATTTTGTCTGATAAGATTTATACTATAAAATAATTGCAAAAATAAGGGAATGGTGATAATTATGCTTAATGACTTTGATATTGCAAAATTTGCTCAAGAATTTTCTTTAAGTTGTACAAAATGTCAGGTAAAAGATTTTAACAAAGGTGAAACTATAACTACATATTTAGTTAATCGTAATCAACTTTGTATTTTACTTTCAGGAAATGCTGATTTAGTAAGATATGACATAAATGGTAATAGAATTGTAACTGAACATTTTTCTCGGGAATGCAATCTTTGGAGAGATTTTTTATGATATCAATACAAACAGTGAGTTTATTGTAGAAGCAAAAGATAGATGCAAAGTATTACTATTTTCTTATGATGACATAAATATAAAATGCAAAGCTAATTGTTCTTTTCATAAAACCTTAGTATCTGTAATGCCAAATCTAATGATTACTAAAGTTTTAGATCTAACCTCAAGAGTAGAACTTTTATCTAGAAGATCTACTCGCGATAAGTTACTTGGTTATTTTAACATTCTTTCAAAAAAATATGGTAAAAGTTTTACTCTTCCATTTTCTATAACAGAACTTGCAAATTATTTGGCAGTAGACAGAAGCTCAATGTCAAGAGAATTATCATATTTAAAAAAAGAGCAATTTATAAAACAAGAAAGAAATAGAATCACATTATTATATTAACTGTATTAATATAATTTGCGACAAACTACTTGCATTATTCATATAATAATTATATAATTTATCAGGATAAATTATACGTAACCTTGCATGGAGGGAATGATAAAAAATGGCAAATATTATTGAAGATATTAAAAAATATAAAACTATACACTTTATTGGTATAGGTGGAATAAGCATGAGTGGAATTGCAGAGACTCTTAAAAATTTAGGTATTCATGTAACTGGTAGTGATTGGGCTAAATCTGAAATAACTTCTAGGCTTATTTCTCATGGAATTGATGTAACTATTGGTAGCAATTTAGAAAAAATTAAAAATGCAGATTTGATTGTATATACAGCTGCTATTCCTCAAGATGATCCTGAACTTGTAGAAGCAAAAAAATTAAATAAAATAACTTGTGAAAGAGCAGTATTCTTAGGAAAATTAACAGAAGCTTTCAAAGAAACTATTGGAATTTCTGGAACTCACGGAAAAACCACTACTACCTCACTTATTTCTCTTTGTTTTATAAAAGCAGGTCTTGATCCTAATGTCCAAGTTGGTGCAATGCTTAAACAATTAGATGGAAATTATAGAATTGGAAACAGTGATTATTTAATTCTTGAAGCATGCGAATATGTTGAAAGTTTTTTGCATTTTCATCCAAAATCAGAAGTTGTATTAAATATAGATAATGATCACTTAGATTACTTTAAAAATATGGAGAATGTAAAAAAAGCTTTTATAAAATATGTAAAGCTACTTCCAGATGATGGTCTTCTCGTATACAATTTAGATGATAAAAATAGTTTAGGGTTAGAAAAATATACAAATGCAAAATGCGTAACTTTTGGTATTCAAGATTCAAATGCAGATTTTTTAGCAAAGAATATAAAATTTGATAAAAATGGTTTTGGGAATTTTGATGTATATAAAAACGGAATTTATTTTGATAGTTTTAAATTATCCATTCCTGGAATGCATAATGTTTTTAATGCTACTGCTTGCATTGCTCTTTGTAATCAATACGGCATTTCAAATGATGCAATTAAAGAAGCATTTTTAAGTTTCACTGGAGCTAATAGAAGACTTGAATATAAAGGTTCTTTCAATAACATTTCTATTTTTGATGATTATGCTCATCATCCAACAGAAATAAAAGCAACTGCAGATGCATTAAATCGTAAGGTTTTTAATGAATCTTGGGTTATTTTTCAGCCTCATACATATAGCAGATTAAAAAATCTGTTAAACGAATTTGCAGATGCTTTACTTGATTTCGATCATATAATAATAACTGATGTATATGCAGCAAGAGAAAAAAATATATTCAATATTTCATCTAAGGATTTAGCTAATAGAATAACTGCTTTAGGAAAGCCGGTTCAATACATTCCAAATTTTGATTATATCGTAAAATTTCTTAAACAAAACGTAAAACCTAATGACATAATATTAACTTTAGGTGCAGGTACTGTAACAGATATTGGACCAATGCTTCTTAAATGAAATAATAATTATATAGAAGGAATAATAAATAAAATTTAAGTGCGGGAGAATATAGAGTTCAATGTACAATGCAAATTTTATTTATTATTCCTTTTTTATAATTTATTTTTATTATTGATTTTATTCAATCTCCTGCATTTGTTTAATCATTGTTTCTGCAAAAACTGCATAACCGAAAATTTAAATCATTTATCATAACATGAGTAAGAGCACCGCACAAGTTTCCCATCTTGAATTATAGGACTTCCGCTCATACCTTGCAATATTCCTCCTGTTTTATCCAAAAGATCTGAATCTGTTATTTTTATTACCATATTTTTATTATCAAGTGTATTGTTTGTATAAATTTTTTCAATTTCTATATCATATTCCTTTGGTTCACCATTTTCAACTGTACTAATTAACTTAGCTTTTCCTAATTTAATTTCAGATTTTAGAGCAATAGGAATTGATTTATTTAAGTTAGATGATAATGCATAAGGATTACTTAAATTACCATATATGCCATATGGTGTATTTTTATATACAGTTCCAATAGTTTGTTTTCCTTCAATTGTACCCTGAATTTTCCCGTGGGTTTCCTTCTGTTCCTTTCACAATTGATAAAATATTAGCGTTAACAATATCTCCTGATGAAATATCTATAAGTTCACCTGTATCAACATCCATAATTCCATGTCCAAGACTTGCAAATTTTTTTGAGTTTGGATCATAAAAAGTAGCTGTTCCAACACCGAGCCGCTGTATCTCTAACCCACAATCCAATCTTATAATTTCCCTCATTTACCTCAATTTTATTTATATTTGTTTCTTTTTCTTCTCCATTTCTCAAATACGTAATTAAAATATTAGATCCTTCTGCTTTGTTTATTGATTCAGTAAGTTCCGCTGTAGATGAAACGATTTTTCCATTGACCTTTTCAATTATATCTCCTACTTCTATTCCGAGAATTTTCATAAGGCTTATATTTTTCTTTATCAATTCCAGTAATTTCTGACATACCTACAACTAAAACGCCATTTGTATAAAGCTTAAGACCTATTAAATTCCCGCAAAGGAACTACTTCTGTTTGCTCTATTACAAAGGCGTTTAATTCTTTTAATTTTATTCCAAATAATGATATTTCGTAATTTATTTTATATGGACTAACACTATTTTTTTCATCTGTAGACACTAAAATAAATTGTGGCTTACTTGAAGTCTGGCTTTCAATGTTTATTCCAAAAGCCGTCTTTAACTTTAATTCTTCTCCCTCTAATAAAATTAATCTATCGGGAAGATTAGTTATATTACTTACATAAATTAAAGTAATAATTAATACAGTTAATAAAAGTATTATATATACCTTTTTTAAAAATTTCTTCATAATATTTATATTATGGACAAGTTTCAGCTTAATATTCATGTATTTTGTTTTTATAAATATAAATAATTACAATTTATGGTAAAGATCCACTACCATTTATAAAATTTGAAGCTTTTGATAATTTCATCTTTTCTACAGCTAAAGCTGTATAATATGCATTTTTTCTTTTAGCTAAATTATATCTAAAGTCTGCTGGATTTTCTGCCGCATATTTTTCTGCTTCTTCTAAACTTGGATTTGAAGCATTTACTACACAATAATAACATCCAGGATAAGATCTATATGCTGAGCTTTCATTGCTTAATTCAAAATCAATTTTATTGTGTCCGAGAAATCCCATCTACATCAAGATGTGGGCACCAAATTCTATGATAAGCTCCATCACTACCAATAAAAACTAAATCATCAGCAGTCACAATTTCTTTATTTTCTGAGCTAACTGCAATTGTATAGCCATTATACAATGTTGTTCCAAGTGGCAAACCTTGCAGAAAAGCTATAAAACAGACATTATTTAATACTGTATCCCATTCACTTTCTGTAAGTTCTGGCATTTGAAAATTGCTTGCTGTATTTTTACTATAGATATTCATTGATTGAATTAAATTACTTGTAATTGTGTTTTTTATTACTGCTGTTCTTTCATCATTAAATCTACTTTCAGCACCTGGTAATGCTGAATTATGATGAGTAATTGTATCTTCAACTGCCAAAAGTTCTATTGTTTCACTTGGCATATTACTTTTCACAATATTATTAAACCATTCTGTAAAATTCCATGCTTCTCTATAATATTTTCTAGCTGTCTCATTGTCTAGATTTGCTAAAAAAGTATTCTTATCACTTTCTCTTCCTGGAATTATCTCTAAATAGCCAGATCTCGATACATATGTTTTATTAGTTTTATCTTCATAAAAATACACAGCAACATAATTATCCAAAGAGAAATTAATAATTAATTTTTCTTTGCCATTAGTTGATTCATATTCTTTTGAATAATAAACATATGGTTTAAGCTCATGACTAAATGTATTGCTATTCCATGTTTTTGTTGGTATATACATATAATAACCATCATACAATGTAAAGACTAATGCTGGTACATATGACATCATATAGCTACTACTACTACCAGTATAGCCAAATGAAGTTGCAAGGGTTGATGGAAAAACATTTTTTGCAGCCTCTAAATCTCTAATTTTAGAATCTGCAATACTTGAATATCTACTTCTTGTAGTATTTAATTCAAATGCAACCATAGTTTCATGTGCAGCATTTATTAAATAACTATCATACGTTCCTCTAAGTCTTGCAGTATCAACTTGTAGTGAAACATAAAAGGATAAAACTAAAATTACTGGTAACGCAAGTGCTAGAAATATTACAATTAAATTAGATAATTTCATACCAAATCCTTTCTTTGTTTATTTAAAAAGGTCTCTACCATATATCTTGATAAAGACCATTGTTATGCATTTTTAATATCTATTTTATTTACCGTCCACAGTAACAATACCTGAAAGAGAACCAACTATACTATATGTATCATTTCCTGTTAAACCATAAAAGAAATTTTTAAGCATTTGAGATATAGTATTATTTGTATTAGAAACAGTTACTGTTAATATATCTCCTTCCTTCATGTACTTAGTTCCATCTGCTTCCAAGTCTTCTAAAATTTGAGTTGTATATATTGAATAATAAATATTTTCTCCTATTTTTGTTTCTCCACTTGTTATAGGTCCTTTTTTAGCTGGATTTTCATCTATTACTTGTACTTCCATTTGCACATCATAGGTATTGCCTGTTGAATTTAATGTTGAAATAAGTTTACTATAATTTGCTTCAGTTATTTTTCCTATGTTACGTGAATTGTTTACAAATTCTGCAACTGCAGTTTGAACTGTGAGTTCTGAAACATCATCATTTCTCTCTGATATCGCCATCATTGGGAAAATAAACATAAGTATTGCTGCAAGTAAAATTGTAACAACTGTAATTAAAGAATCTCCCACTGTATATACCTCCTTCATTTATTTGTGCAACTAATTTTTAACATACACAATCTCTCTTTTAATTGTTTCTCTTGTTCCGATATTGAATCAATTTATCTTCTTCTTCTTCATAATATTGATTTGAATCATTTATTATCACATATTCAACAAAAGTATCATTCATTGAATATTTATTAAGAAGTCCGCCCTGAACAACATGGAATGTGGTTTTCCATTGATACATTTCCTTGTTCTCCAACATGTCCAGAACTTTGATTAAAATATGCAATTACTCCGTGACAAATCAGAATCTATTCTTTGAGCTATAAGAGCATCATTTCCGGTCCATGGACATGCAAAGGTTCTTCTATAATAAGTCGTAGGTTGTTGACCATAAATTCTTTGGAATAGTGCCTGTAAAGCAGCTACATCTCTTAAAGTGCTTGCTCCAACAGGTTCAAGCACAAAGTTATTAATTTCACTTACTAATTCTCCTTTTTTTGAATTAGTAAGTCTTCCCCAGTTTTCACAAACGCCTTCAGTAGTTGTATCAAATCTAACTATTATTTCATTATTATCTATTATAGTAACTGCATAACTCTCAATAGAATATCTATATAATACCGGTATTATATCTTTTAAAGTAACTATCTTATTTCCATTTGCATCTATACTTTGCTGACTAGCATCTATATAAGTATAATACTCCGATTTATCACCTCTTAAAATTATGTCACTCGTTACATCCATTGCTAGACTTACAGTATTAAATAAAATTACGCAAGCCAACATAAAAACAAGTATTGCAAATCCAAATTGTAAGGCTTCTGTTGCATTTTCCATACTCTAAATTTCCTTCCAAAAGGCTAATTATTTACTATAATTATCACATTATTCTAAAATACTAAGGAGTATTAGCATGATCAGTTATTGTTATACCAGTAATTTGTCCTTGAGCTCCTGTAGTACATTTAATATCATATCTGCTTGAATTTTTAATGCTTTGTCTTATTACATCTAAATCTGCTACTGCTGTTTTATCTGCATTTGTTCCATATGTTACAGAAACTAAATCATTTGGATTGCTTGTATTATTTCCTGATACTATACCTATTAAAGTTTTAACGTTTGTTCCTCTTTGGGCATCACCTTCATAATCTTTAAATTGTTGATTAAAGATTGTTATAGCTTGTTGATCCATGGATGTAGATGCTCTATCTGTTACTTCTCCAGCTGATTGCACTACAATTATTCCTATACTTATTAATATAATTGAAATTAAAATAGCTCCAGCTATAATTAATGCTTTTGACGCGTTTTCCATCTAAATGTTCCTCCTTTGTGATTTTACATTATTTCTTTATATTATATATTTTAACATTATATTTTATAATGTCAACATTAAAATCATTTTTTTTTAAATTTCTAATTGCCTTACTTCTATTTTTGATACTTGTCCCAAATTATTATATTCAATTTTTGTATATTTAAAAGGTGTAAGTGAAAAATTTGTAATGAAGCCTTCAAGTCCTGCTTTTTGCAAGTCTTCCATAGGATGTTTTACTTCTATTATATTATTTTCTACATCTCTAGTTAATAAAATAATGTCAATTTTTACCGTATACTTTCCATCATCAATATATTCACCATTACTGCTTTTTTCTATATTATGTGTGTCATTATTATCTATAGCTTTATTTATTATAGTTAATATATCAGCACCATATATAGTTTTATCATTAAAAGCTTCAAATTGTTCATTAAATTTTGCAATTTCATTTAATTTATTTCTATTATTACTTATATTAATTAACACACTTATAATTATTATGCTTACCGCAATTATTAGAAATATAACAATCTTTTTCATGATAATTCCTTTTCACATTATAACATTTTTTTTTAATATTAGCAATCTTTTTTTATTAAATTTTATACATATAAAATGTAATTTTTTTTACTCTTCCGATTAGTTCTATAATATTCTATATCAGTACTCTGCAAAGTAAAATAATATCTTAATATGTCTCCTTCAAAATATTCTGTAAATAGCTGTTCCGCTGTTTTTGCTCCATTTGCAAGATAATCAGTTAACCTTGGTTTTCCATAAATATTTCTTATTGAACCAGTCTTTACTCCAATATCATATGCTATTGTAATTGAAGGATTATTTACATTCCACTCTCTAATTGTGTTGTATAAAGTTGCAAATTCTTGAATAGAAATTGAATTTTCTCCTTTTCCCGTAAGTGGTTCATAATAATAACCATCTTTTCCTCTATCTGCATAACTTGTAAATTGTGTATTAAACTCTAGGATTTCTTCTTCTTTTATCCTTTCATTTGTTCGTGCGGAAGTAGTTGCAACGTATGTCATTTCATAAACAAATATTGCAAAAATTATAGCTCCAACAAGTACTCCGGCAGCCATCAATAAAGCTTTTGATGCATTTTCCATACGTTTTTCTCCTTCCTCTGAATTTTTCTATCTTGGTTCAAATACAATTTCCCTAACTCTTCCTATTGCGCCAGTATTACGTATAATATCTGCTTTAGTTGTATAAACTATTTTAGTACATTTATAATCTTTTTGTTGCAAATATTGTATAAAATGATCACAATCAACGTTTCCTGCTGACTTTCCTGCAATTCTATCTTCTGCAGGCATCATTGCAATATTTAATACTGAATTTTTAATTTCAGGATAATTATTTTTTAGCTCAAATGTACCAACATTGTAATAATTAAATCTAACATTAACATAATAATCTACAAAATCTTTATTTAGATTTAGATTTTCATCATAGTTTTGAGAAAGTCCATATTGTATATTATTATCTACTGCCATATTAATTACACTTACAATATCAATCCCATACATAATTTTTTTGTTATAAGCCTCAAATTTTGAATTAAAAGCAATTAGTTCTTTTTTTTCTGCATCTTCAGAAGCATCGTTTACCATTTGACTCATATGTCCAAAAATCATATAAAACATTGAAATTATAATCATTGAAATTAAAACTCCACCTGCAATTAATAATGCTTTTGTTGCATTTTCCATTAGTTTACCTATCCTTTCTAATTTGCATATACTACATCATAGTACCCATTGTAGAGAATGCAGTAGTCATAGCCATAATACCTATTGCAACAAGAGGAACAATTAAATAACCTACAAATAGCACAATCATTGGTGCAAAACCTATAGCCTTACCTATCATTCCTTTTCTTGAAATTAATTTTTCATTTGTAGCCTTTCTCTTTTCTTGATAATAATCTCTTTCTGAATCTAGTTCGTCAAATGCTTCTCTTATTGGTATTTTTTCTACTGCTGCCTGTAAACTTTCAACTATTACAATCAATTGTTGATATGATATATCATTTTTAAGTTCTTCTAAAGCTTCCCAAGCTCCTGATTCATAATTATTTACACATTTTGTTATTGGCTCTTTAAAAATATTTGCGTATCTTTCTAGCCACTCAAGTATCATTTCAACATTTACTCTTTCTATCTTCATAAGCATTAAAATTATTGTTTGATACTGCATAACTTCATCTTCCATTTCAAGTTGCCTCAATATTTTTTGGAAATAAAGCATCCAAGTAGGTGCCATATAACCGAATTACTGCAAATACCATTGCAATTAATACTTCAAACCACTTTATATATTCACTATTTATTGTTTGTAATTTTGTATAAATTCTATCCACTGCTTTATTTATTTCAGCATCTGCTGCATCTTTAAAATATTCCGAACGCATTACTTTTTGTTTTATTTCGTTTTTTTCTACTTTAGTTTGTCCCTTAAACATGTCAAGGAAAACATTATCAATTTTTGTAGTTTCCATTGCCTGTACTTCTTGTTTTGATGTCATAGATATTAAATTATAACTAGTAGTTGGAGCTGTGTATATATAGTTAACAGCAACTTTATGTATTTGTCCCATTAAAATTATTGATATGAAAAATACTAAAATTACTAAACTTAATTTTGTAACATATATCCATTCAATTTTATCTTTTGAAGCAGCATCCTTTAATAACTTTGTAAGACTTTTATATTGCTTTGTACCTTTCTTCGGTATAAAATTATCTACAACTAATTTAACAGTTTTATGTTTATAAAGCTTTGCCTGCCATGGATTTTGAGAATCTTTAATATTATTATTAGAAGTGGTGTCTTTTACCTTTCTAACTAGCAAATAACAAATAAACGTTAATGCTACTATTACTATCTGCATTATTAATCCTAATTTTCCATTGTAAAAACTTGTTGTAAAGCTAAAGTTTGAAATAGCCCAATTTTTTAATGCCTCAATGAAAAGTATTGGAACTATAGATATTACAGCTAAACTTTGAAATACATAATCAAGCTTATCTCTTTTTAATATTTCAATTTGCATTTCTTGAGTAATATTATTTAAATTCTTTAAATATAAGGAAGCTCCATCTGGAGTTTTTCTATCACCAAATTCACGAGTTAAATATGATATTCCCGCAAATTCCTTTAAATAGCTGTTTGGTGCTACATCATAATATTTTTCAAGTTCTTCTTCTGGATCATCTGAAATAAGTATTTCGTAAATTTTTTCGCCCTGTCTTGATACTTCTAATTCGTCATTTTGTGAAACTTCATATATAGCTTCTTCTACCATATTAAATTCGTGATATGCATGTCTTATTTCTGCAAAAAAATCTACTTGTTGTTTCAATAGTTTATTATCCAATTTTCCTGCCATTCCCTCGATTATTGTATCTATCATGAATACCTCGAATACAATAAGTATAGAAAGTAATAATAAATTTGACCTTGCCAATATTATGATTAAAATTGTAAGTGGTACTATTATTAGCAATGCTTTTGTAATAATTGAAGCTGATTGTTTTCTTGTCTGATATTCATCTTCTATATTTATAATTTCTAGTCTTCTTCTTAATTTTAATAAATATTTTTTTATTCCTGGTACTTTTACATATATCATGTACAATTTTTGGTATAAAATTTCTGAAGAAAATTTATTTGTCTCTGTTCCTGCTCTTAACTCTCTTGCATATTTTCTATCTCCTCTATTAAGAGCTTTATTAATAATTATATATGCGATAATTATTAATACAAATAGTCCAATAGAGCCACCTAATACGTACATAATCAATTGGTTGCTAATCATAATTTGTAACTTTGCACCTCCCTTTTGTTTTTCCTATGTATGTCTAAATTATTTTGTTCTTCTGCTTGCTGTAGCTTTTGTAGTTTTTGTTTTCTTTGGCGTTTCTATTTTTTCAACTCCTGCATAACCGTCTTTTATTCTAACGCCCCAATTTTCTTCAACAAATTTATCGAATCCTTCAATATCAGAATCATCCATATTATTTCTCATTTCAATTAAATTTGCATCTGATATTTTATTAGTTAAAACATAACCATCATCAATATATTCCATAATATTAACATATCTATATGTCTCTCTATCTGTTATTTTTGTAAAATAACGTGTAGCATTATCCATAAACTTGTCAAGTTTTCCTTCAAGGGTTTTTTCATTTCTATGGTCAAATGTATATTCATTTTTATTTTCAACTGGAATACATTCTGTAATTCTTTCAATATAACGTCTTCCTCTAAAGTCTTTTACTAAGTGTATATCAAAATTTAATACTTGTATAACTTGCTCTTCTGCTGTTTTTTCATCTTTAAATACACCAGTTCTTAACATTGAGTTACGAAGTGCTGTAACTAAGTTAGGGAAAGTTTTAGCGTGGTGAGTAAATAATGTAAATTTAGATGCAACTTGTGCTGCCTGAATCATCCAGCTTGCAACAGGGTCTGTAGCAACCTCTCCGAATAATGTTTACAGAACCATCTGTCTTTTTCTGAACATCTAGTCCTTCCTGTCCGTGATACCGTTTCTGTCTCTCTAAAAGATAATATATTTCTTGTTGGATAAATTTTTCTTAAGTGTAACTCAAATGCTGTCTCTTGAACCCTTATGTTCATTGTTTCATATATATTTTCTATCATTGCCATAAGCATTGTTGTTTTACCACAACCTTGCTCACCTGTAAGTGATATAATTCTTGCCCCTTTAACTAAATATTTTAGTAAATCTATTGCCTTTTCTTTACCTTCACATGTAATTATTTGTTCAAGTGTAGCACGTTTAACGTCAAACTTTCTTACGAAGAAAGCCCATGTTTCTGACATTGATGGACGAACAACAACAACACGAGAACCATCTTTCATTTCATTAATTTTATAACCATTTGAATCAGACAACTGTCCAGGGTTATTATATTTATATATGTTTTGGCAAACTCTTTTTAATTCACTTTCTGTTCCAAAACTTAAAAATGCAAGTCTTATTGATTTACCTTGGAAAAATATCCAAATACTATCGCAAGCTCTTGGTACTTTATTCTCTAATATTTGATCTAAGTAGTCCCCATCTGTTTGTGCAACTTGGCTTAAAAAGCTTTCTGGAAGTCCTGAAACTCCTCCAGAAACGCCATCAATATTCATATCTCTTATTTCATCAATACTACTATATCCCTTATAAGACTGATATATTCTTTGTGTTACTATTTTTAATTTATCTTCATACATAAGTGATATGTTTTCTTTTTCATATATATCGTTAATTTCTTCTTCAGTTATAACATAACATGGTTTTGCTTCTCCTGCAACATATTTTAAAGATGCTAAATTATATTTCTTTATAAGTTCTGTTAAAGCTTCATAACCAAATTGTGATTTATATATGTATAATAAAATATCAAATTTATCTTGAGCTGTAAGAAGAGATGGTATGTCAAAAGGAATAGCTTTTGATATATTTGTTTCATCAGTTCCATATTCTTTTGATAAAAGGTCATATATTAATTCTTTTACATACTTTTTATCGTTGACATCTCCATATGTACAACCCTTTAAAGCTTTTTTTAATTCATATTTTTTATTTTTTCTTCTTTTTAATTCTTCTTCTGATAGTCCTATATCATAGAGGTTAATTTTTGTTATTTCGTCTAATCTTCTCTTTACAAACTCTGTCATCTTTTCTAATGTATATGTCTTGTCATCTTGTTCTACTTCTTCTTCAACCTCTTCATTCTTCCTTGCGACTAATATTTTAATGACTATGAATGTCGCTATTACAAAGATTAATAATATTGCTAAAATATTTATCATATTCATACTAGCCCTTTCCTCCTTTTAGGTTAATTAAATCCTCATTTGTAATTCTTGCAATTTATATATAACAGAATCTGCCGCTCTTTTTAATTCACGTATTAAAAATCCTGTTCTACTTTCTTCATCTTCTAATCTTCTTATTCTTGCATTTAAGAAGAATTCTGCAGTTTTTCCTTCTTGTACACTATCTGCGAATAAATTATCATAAGGTATTGATAAAATCTCTCTTCTTTCGCCTAGCTCTCTTGATATATTTTTTGTTGAATACTTAGATTTTTTATCATATTTGTTAATCAAGCAAAGTGTATTTTTAAATGAAAATAGATCATCATATTTTTCTCTTAAGTTGGTTATATTCTGAATTTCAGACATTTTTTGTTCTATATTTAATATTATTACATTTGACATTTTTAATATTGCTTTTGTTGTTTCATTATTTATTCCATTATTCAAGTCTACAATTATAATATCATAATATTTCTTTGCAACGCCTATGATATTTATACAAGATTGATAGATCTTATCATAATCCAGGTCATTTTTTTTAGTAGGTGCTGTAACAACTTCCAATCTATTTTTGTAAATTACATTTGTATAGTTTGGAATCATTTCAGGTGAAAGCCTATTTGCAGCCGCAAGTTTTGCCATTCCTTCAACTCCAGATTCTAAATCCATGCTTTGTTTTTTGGTATTAAATAGTCCTAGTGTTTTTATTCTTTGATTTGCCCCAAAAGCTTGAAAAGTAACTCTATCATCATATCTTGTTGATATTAATAATATTTTATAATTATGTTCTACACCCATATATGTTGCAAGTGCTATTGCTGAATGTGTCTGTCCTATTTTTCCCGTATTATTATTCCAAAAAGTAATAATTGCCATTTTATACCCTTTCTATAAACTTTTTATATTTTTTTTAATCATTGCCTCAGTAATATCTTCATCAAATAGCATCATCATTAAATATATTACGCTATCTTTGTAATGACTGCTCAATCTTTTCATCCTTATGCTTGAAACAATTTGATTTTCTATACTAACTCCGATAATTTCCTATTTCCATAGGGAAACTTATGATTTCTTTTTCCCAAGCAATTTTACAATTAAGTGATAAATAATCTAAATATTCATTTTCTTCTTTTAATAAATTCTTAGAAAATAATACTTTTATTAGTTTTACCGGTTTATTAAAATTGCTTATTATTTCGATTCCTTTTTTTAATGAATAGATATCAAATGCTGTAACGAAACAGTTCTTGTAGGCTCTTTCTATTTCAAAATTTTTTAACATTTCAGGAGAATCTATATCAATAAGAGCAATATCATATTCTAGAGATTTATCTCCTATTCCTAAATATTTTTTTATTGAGTCTTGATTTTCAAATCCTACAGCTACATCGAACCCTTCAAATTCAGTGATATATGACTTTGCTGGGCTTATTGCAGGTACTATATATTTAGCTTTTTGTAAAATCGTTGCATCTACTACCAATACTTTCTTTTTTGATAATGTTAAAATTTTAGCTATATATAGTAATAAATCAAGTTTATCATAGCCTCCGATAAAGCCTACTGTTTTCATATTAGAAATTCAATCCTTTCTATTCATAATCTTGGTGAAAGAGCGCTTTTATTAAAAGTGCTCTTTTCTATTTTTATAAATATTATTACGCACCAAGTCCATCAACATATTGTTGTCTTGCTGATTGCATTTTTTCTATTTCCTCTTGTGTGCTTTCTTCTATATTTTGTGTTCTTTCTTCTGTATATTCGTTTAATGATGAATTTATACTATTTCTTTGATTTCTTGCATTTTCTGTGTATCTAGCGGCAATAGCATTAATTGCTTCATTTGTAATGTTTGGATTTGCATACATTAAATTTATAACCTCTTGACTAGCTATATAAGTTGGTATTGAAGAATTTTGCATTCCAGGATCTACATAAGTTGTAGCATACAAATATGATCCTTCCATTATATATGCTTCAACAATTGCATTGCTCATTGTTAAAATTTCTTCTTCTGATACTTTTATCCAAATTGTTCCGCTATCTGTTTGTTCTACATATTTACCAGATAGTACTATAAAATCTACTCCACTTGGTAGTCTTAATCTTACATCAATTGTCTCTCCCTCTTCCAATTGTGTAGGTAATACAATCATATTATATTCTTGCAATCTGATATCAGGTGTAACTCCTATTCCATCTTCATTAATCATATCAGTTGTAAGTACTGTTCCCTTTTTTAAATTAATTTTTGCTGTTGAATTCTCTGAAAACTGGCTTGCAGAAGTTATTGCGTTATTTGGTACATATTCGCTTCTGACTTCTTGCATTGTCATCATTCCATCTATTGTTTCTCCAGAATTTACATTCTGTGAGATTACATAAACTGTTCTATATGTAATTGTTTCATCTTGTTTTTTAGTATTTGCTAATTGTGCTATTAAAAGAGCTATTATAATTCCTGTTACTATTAAAGTTAAAAGCATTCCTAATAAAAATGATGTTCTTGCTTTTTTTTGCATTGGATTCATTGCCATAATGTTTTCCTCCTTAATATTATGTCTTTAAAACTAGGCATAATAATTTATCTTATTGTTAATTATACACTAACCCAAAAAAATATACAATATTTTAAGTCTTTTTGTAATATAATTGTATTTTTTGTAATATTTTTGTAATATTTATATCAAAATATATTTATTAATTGCTTCTGCGACTCCATTTGAGTTATTATTTGATGTAGTAATTTTTCCTAAATTTTTATTATCAAGTGCACTATTTTTCATAACTATTCCAAGTCCAGCATTACATATCATATCTAAATCATTAATATTATCTCCAATTGCTACAATTTCTTCTGGTAAAATATTTAAATAATTAGATAGATGCTTAATTGCTTGCCATTTATTTACATTTTCTTTTGTTATTTCAGTATAAAAATAATTAAGTCCTATTTTTTCTGTTCCAGATTTAATGATTTTTCTTGACATGCTAGATACTTCTAGTATATTTAGCCCATTGATCTTATTAAGTTTTTTTATAATTCCGCTAAAAATCACTTTGCTTTCATCGCTTATTGTTATTTTGGTAATTTCTCCAACATCATTTTCATTTATATATCTTTCTAAATTATCTACAAGATTTATATTCGTCGTCCTATGTTTTGATTTCTGACTATTTTCATAATAATAATACATCAAATTATACTTCAATTTTTTTGATAATATATATTTCTCTGTATTTATAGTATAATATATATTATTTTCATCACAAATTTTTACAACTTGTAAAGCTTTATCTTTAGGAATACACTCATTAAATAATATTTTTTCATTTTTTATATCATATATCAAAGCACCATTTCCAGCAATCATGAAATTATTTGCTCCTAATTCATTTGCAATTCCTAAAACTGAGCTTGACATTCTTCCTGATGTTAAAACTATTTCTATTCCTTTTTCTTTTGCTTTTTTGATTGCTATTTTATTTTCTTCTGATATTTCTCCATATGAATTTAAAAGTGTTCCATCTAAATCTATCGCAATTAATTTATACATATTTCACCTCATTAAATTATTATATCATTATTCTATTTTTTTTTACAATATTTTTAAAATAAATATTTTACATTTTTTTCTTGTTTTATTTTAAATATTTTTGAGCATTATATATATTGAAAACAAGCAAAATGTTTTTCAATACTAAGTAAATAACGTTCCTAGGAGGTGAAACAAAAATGGCAACATCAAATAACAATAGAAAAGTAGTTCCAGAAGCTATGGACGCATTAGATAAGTTCAAATATGAAGTAGCTAGTGAAGTAGGTGTTAACTTAAAGAATGGATATAATGGTGATATCTCTTCAAAAGACGCTGGAAAAATCGGTGGTAACATGGTTAGAAAATTAATACAAAAAGCTGAAAACCAAATGATTGGTAAATAACTTTTTTACTAGCCTATAGTATTTATATAAGGTATGGGTATAAATTTTGCTTTTATACATAAAGGCAGGATTTGTACCCCTGCCTTTTTTATACTGGTTCTATATCTATAAATCTAATTAATTTATTTTTAGATTTCAAATGAGCTTTTAACTTTTTCTCGATTAACAAATACTTTTTTATTGTCAAATTTTCTTTTGTTTCAACTTGCATAAATACACTATAGTATGTTGACATTTTTATAATTTTAATGTTTTTTAAATTTAATTCTTTAACTTTCTCTAACTCTTTAATTATTTCTTCTTTTATCTCATTGTTTTCCTCATCATTTATAAGAACTCCCCTAACATTTCCTATTATCATTTTTATTGATGTATAGAATACATATATTGCCATGCCTAAGCTTCCAATCTTATCTATATTTATAGAAATTGGTAAATATTTTTCTAATGCAGATAATATGAATATACCTAATACTACACAAGTTGATATAAAATCCGTATTAGATTCTTTAGCTGCTTCTATCATTAATTCACTTTTAAATTTTTTTCCATAATTATTTAATAAATTTACAACTATTAATTTTATGCCTAAAACTATTATAATAAAAATAAATAGTGTTAGATTTGGTTTTAAATTTCCTTCAAAAAAGAAAAATTGATATAATATGAATATTCCAATTAAAAATAATAATGCTCCAGTAAGAAGATTGGATAAATAATATACTTGTCCATATCCAAATGGATAAGTTTTGTTGGCCCTTCTTTTTCCTATTTTATTGGCTATTAGACTAATAATATCCGTTAAAAAATCTATAAATGATTGTATTGAATCCGCTATTAATGTTGAAAATGAAAAGATTATTCCTAAAGCTAATTTCATTATTGCTACAATAAAATTAAATATCATTGTAATTATAATTACTTCGTTTTCTTTCATCTCATATTATCCTTCCCACAAATTGCTTGCTATTCTTTTGTATTTCATTTTAATACTTTTAGTAATACTTATTTTTTAATCATTATAACATTAATAAAAAAAACTTACAACAATAAAATTATCATTTACTAATTTTTGAACTAAGACTTTACTATAATTATATATGCATACTCTTAGAATATAAATATGTATCTAGAAGTTGAATTAATTACTTATTCAACTTCTATTAAAATTTCTTTATAATTTATTTACTATTCTTTTTTCTTAATACATTAATTGCAATAGCTAAAATTACTAATGCAGATGTCTCTATCATAACATAATTAATAAGATTTGTATCTCCTGTTTTTGGGGTCTCATCCTTTGCTTTAGCTGGTGGTTCTGGTGTTAATTCTGGTTCTGGCTCTGGCTCTACAATTGGTTTATTAAATAAAGCAATTATAGTTATTTCAGTTTCTTCTATTGGTTCATCAAAAGAAAATTCTTCATCTTCTTTTCCTTCTTCATAAAACTTTACAAAACCTTCTTTGTTTTTTATAGCAGCTAAAGTATCTAATTCAGATTGTACTAATCCTTCATTTAAAGACTTACCTGTAGATATTAAAAAGTTTCTTACTTCATCACTAGCACCATTTCCAGTTTCTTTAACTGTAACTGTTGTAACATTTGATGGATCTAGTGTTACGTTTTCTGCATTAATTTCAATTGTAACATTTTGTTCAAATTGACCATCACCTTGCCAGTCAAATTCAACTTCAAATAGATCAAAGTCACCATCATTAGCATCAAGCCTTGATTGTGTTATTTGAACCCAACCAGTCATGAACCATTCTCCATCTTTTGCATCATAAAATGATTTAGTTTCAGACCAATCTTTTCCAATAAATCTACTACGATATTTTGCTTTTTTTACTTCTGTTTCTTCTGCACTTGATCCACCTAAATTTTCTGGGAATTCAACTTTATATCCTACCCAATAGCCATCTACAGTTCTTCCTATACTAAGATCTGCTTTGTACCAAGTAAGATTTAATCTGCTATATTTTAATTTTACATTTCCTGTTCCTTCACCACTTAATGTTACTTCTGCATCAGATAAGTTGCTAACTTTTCCGTAATCGCCTTGAGCTGCTCTTACGAAATTATTAGCACAAATAGCAAAAAATATTATAATTGCTATCGTTAAAATTTTACATGCTTTTTTCATGTTTACCTCCTTCATATTTTAAAATAATATTTACAAGATTTTATAAAATTATCTTATAATATTTATTATGATATTATTTACAATATTTGATTTTTTATTATGTAATCAACTAATAAAATTTTCAAATTATAAATTGGTAATTTTTGTAAACATTGACTTATTGAAACTATTATTATATAATTTCATCATCAAAATTTTTTATTTTGAAATGTTTTGCTCATTTTTTAGCAAAACATCCATATGCACATTGAAAAAATTTTAATTTACGAAAGGCGATGAAAAGAATGAAAAAAATGGTATGTATTTTCATAAGTGTCATTTTTTTAATGACTCTTGCATCTTGTGGCGCTCGGAAAATTGTTCCTGTAAATACGGATTCTCTTCCTAATAATACGGAAGAAAATCCGTATGAAGAAAATCAGTATTTAGAAAAAGATGTAACTTCTGAATTTATTCCAACTCAAGAAACTGTTCCAAGCAATAACATCACTGATGAAAAAGTAACTCTTACTAGCCCCAAAAATGAAAGTGATACCATTCCTAACCAAGAAAAAAGCGAAAATTTTTCTCATCCAGACCACGAAACTGTTATTCCTGAAGCAGCACCAATTCCCGCATCCAATTTTGAACCTACAGTTGATGTTTCAAAAGAGAGCCTTGATACTTTGGTAGCTAATTGCTTTGAAAATCCCGAAGATGATCTTTCGCAAGACCTACTTTATTACAAATTAAAAGAAATGTATCTAAATGCCAAATGGGATGGAATTCCATTTGATATTGCTGGACACACAATTTCTATCTCTAGTAAAGGATATATTAACCTCGATGGTTCTATTATAGGAAAAAACGCTGAACCTTTAGATCTGCCAAATCAATCAAGGTATTACAATGGTGTTGGTATAATTGACGACTGCAACATTATGTACGTTCCAGGTAAAGGAAGCTATATACTTATCGACGATATGTATATGCTTTATTTAAGAGGAGAAAAAATTCCTCTTGATGGAGATTTTTTAAACTGGAAAGAATTAGATGGAGTTGATGTTAACTACGGGCATGCAATGTTACTCTATGCTGCTTCTTATGATAAAATGTTTTTGATGACACCAATGAAAGTTGACCCTGATGGAACTTATGTCAATTCAGAAGCGCCCTATCTATACATTTTCCCTGATTATAATGTTGCTGAAATCAAATTAATTGCACAAATTGAAGGATTTATATATAATGATTCTGATATTTTTTACACAGATTTAAATGGAGCTTTATGGGAATACAAAGAAACCACTGATGGAAGCTATTATTTTGAACAAGTTTCATAAATTTTAGTTAAATACTAATTTTTTCAATTGCACAAAAGAGATGCTGTGTATTCACAGCATCTCCATTTTTATTATCTACAAATACATTTTTTATTCTTATTCTTACAACAAATTAAAAGAATAATGCTAATTACTAAAGCAATAAATAATACTACTGCAAGTACTATTACAGCAGCTAAAGCTGCAAGTATTGTTGCACTTAATGCAGCACCAATTATTACGCCTATTATTCCTATAAATAAAGCTGCAATTATTGCGATTACTAATTCTATGCAAGAGCACTTTTTGTTTTTACAAGTATATCTATTTTCGCATTGGCTCTCGCAATTATAGTTTATTTTCATTTCTTCTATCATCTTTTTTCAACTCCTCTTTTTTTAGCATGTATTACTATATTATATTAAGAGAAGTAAGATTAGTTGACATTTTTCTATTTTATTTTACTATTTTCTTCATTTGTTTTGCTGATTTTTCTCGTTTCTTCATTATTTCTATTATCTAAATTTGTAAAACTCAAATACCAACTAAACCCGATTTTTATTTTGTTCTATTTCTTTTACTCTATCTTGTAATTCTTGATAAGTTTGTGGTGATGGCTGTATTATTGGATTTCCGTTTACCCAATTTGCTGGAGTAGAACTTCCTGTTCTATCTGCTGTCTGTAAAGCTTCTACAGTTCTTAATATTTCGGGTATACATCTTCCGGACATTCATTGGATACACAAAAATTGCTCTTACAATACCTTTATCATCTATTATAAATACATTTCTTACTGTTTGATTTGGATTTACTTCATTTGATATCA
This sequence comes from uncultured Clostridia bacterium, assembly GCA_947584805.1. Lineage (GTDB taxonomy): Bacteria > Bacillota > Clostridia > TANB77 > CAG-508 > JAAWPK01. Next base: position 27,090 of record CANPWU010000017.1, read on the forward strand.
TCCCATATCTTCTTGCAATTGTTCCATTTAAATCTGCAATTAAAGGGAAAGGAACTACTATTCCTGTTTTTTGATAAATATCATAAAGCCATGCTAAGTGTGATGAATTACTATCTACGCTTAGCCCTATTAATTGAGTATTCAATTTTTCAAAATATGTATTAGCTTTTGCAAATGCTATTATTTCTGTTGTACAAACGGGTGTAAAATCTCCGAGGATGTGAAAACAGTACTACCCATTTACCTTTGTAATCATTTAAATTCATTTTTCCCATTGTTGACATTGCATCAATTTCTGGTGCTAGTTCTCCGAATTTTAACATTCCCATTCATCATAATTTCATAATTCATATGTAAAAACTCCTTTCATACTTGTTATTATTGTATGAAAGAAGTTTTTAGAATGTGTATAATTTTAAAGTAAATCTTCGTAGTTTGTTGGAAATCCCATCTTGTGTAAAATTTTTTCAAATTTTATAGATTTAATATTAGCTCTTAATCCCTCTAACTCATAAACTAACTCTCTATAAAACCTTTCAAATTCTTTTTCTTCTAATAATTCTTTTAATATTATAATAACCGAAAATAAATCTTTGAATCCATTACATTTTTTATTATTTTTCATGTCTAAATCAAAAAATTTATGTATATCGGTAATAGATATAGCTTTTCTAAGTCTAATATCAAAGAGTTTCTCATCATGTGCACATATATTTCTAATAATTGCTAAATTGTTAATATATATTTTCAATTTTTTCTCTTTTATTCTAAAATTTTTAGCTACTGCATTTTGATCTTTTTGTTT
>CANPWU010000018.1 GCA_947584805.1 uncultured Clostridia bacterium
ATAAAAAAAGTCGTTGCAACTAACAATATTTAACAACAACTTTTCCAAAAGTGTTAGAAAATCTTATCAAAACTGTTAGAAAAATTATAAGATTTCCTAAATATAAAATTTTTTATCAGGTTCGAAAACCTTACTTGGTGCGGGTGAAGGGACTCGAACCCCCACGCTTTTGGCACTGGTTCCTAAGACCAGCGCGTCTGCCAGTTCCGCCACACCCGCATATTTTTAGAACAGTATATATATTAGCACATTTAGGCTTTCATGTCAAGAGTATTTTTTGAAAAATGTATAATTTTAAAACCAATCAGGAAAAAAATTAATATATATTGTTTCTAATTGTATATTTTATTTATTTTTGCATAAACTATTACTAAAATTTAGAAATACAACTATTTCTTGGTATAAAAGGAGAAAACTTATGAGTAACGAAAAATATGTAAAAGATAATTCTTTTATTAGTAAAAGAACTAAAAATCCAAATGCCGACTTAATTTCATGCATTATTAGGACCCGTGAAGATTTAATTGCTGCAAATAATAATTATGAATTTGCAGATGATGGACTTATTGACTATTATTTATATCAAATAAAAGCAACTCAATCTAAATATAATTATTTATTAAAAAAAGCTAAACAAGCTGGTATTTTAGTCAGTATGTTAGATCAAATTGAAATTAAAAATTCAGATCTTGCAATATAAAATCTTTTTAGAATAAATCCCATTTTTATTTCATAGTATGTACAAAACGGACGAGGAGTATTTTTAAAAATGGAATTTATTAATATTTTAACTTATATTTCTGGGCTTTGCATTATATTTGTATTATGCAGAATTTTTATATTACCACTAAAATTTATTTTTAAACTTTTCTTAAATTCTTTTTTGGGAGCTGTTATCATTTTACTTATAAATTTAACTTGTAGTTCATTTGGTTTTCATATTGGACTGAACTTTTTCACAATTATATTTGTAAGTATTTTAGGTATTCCTGGTGCAATTTTATTAATTCTAATTCAATTAATGATACTATAACTTTTCAAAAGGACTTGCTACTTTTTCCCTTCTATGATAATATTATATAGTACTTTACTTAAAACGTAGGAGGTATTACTTATGTGTGGTATCGTTGGATATATTGGTTGCAAAAAAGCAAGTCCTATATTAATAAATGGTCTTTTAAAACTAGAATATAGAGGCTATGATTCAGCAGGTATTGCAACAATTGAAAATGATAAAATATGTTGTATAAAAAATAAAGGCAGAGTTAAAGAATTACAAAATTCAAAAGATATAAATACTTTAAATGGTAATATTGGAATTGCTCACACCAGATGGGCAACTCATGGAAAGCCTTCAAGTACGAATGCACACCCTCATTTAGACTCACATAAAAATTTCGCAGTTGTACATAATGGAATAATAGAAAATCATAACGAATTAAAGAAATTTTTATTAGATGCAGGTTATACATTTTCTTCTGAAACAGATACAGAAGTTATTCCTAATTTAATTGACTATTATTATTCTAAAGAAGATGTTGCCGATAAAGAAAGATTTTTAAAAGCTGTAAATAAAGCAACTCTTGATCTAAAAGGGAGCTTTGCAATTGCTGTCATTTCAAAACTTGAAAAAGATAAGATTATAATTGCAAGAAAAGACAGTCCTTTAGTTTTGGGAGTTAAAGATGATGAAAAATATATTGCTTCAGATATTCCTGCAATTCTCGAATACACAAATGATATATATATTTTAAAAGATGGTGATATTGCAGAAGTTACTCAAAACGATGTAGTTTTTTATGACAAAAATCTAGAAAAAGTAAGAAGGGAATTAGAATCAATTACTTGGGATGCAAAAGCTTCAGACAAGGGAAATTTTGAAGACTTTATGATGAAAGAAATTCACGAACAGCCAGAAGCTATAAGAGAAACTATTGGAATTAGAATTACAGACAATAAACCTTGTGATTTTAGTGATATAAATATTACAAAAGAATATTTATCAGAAATATCAAAAATATACATAGTTGCCTGCGGTACAGCTATGCACGTAGGAGTTGCTGTAAAGCCTATTTTCGAAAAGCTTACAAATATTCCAGTAGAAGTTGATATTGCTTCTGAATTTAGATATAGAGAACCTCTTATAAATGAGAATACTTTAATTATTTGTATAAGTCAGTCTGGAGAAACAGCAGATACTATTGCTGCTTTAAAGAACGCAAAAGAAAATTATGCCAAAACTATTGCAATTACTAATGTAACAGGAAGTTCCATAACACGTGAAGCTGATTTCACTTTATATACTCATGCAGGACCGGAAATTGCAGTTGCATCAACAAAAGCATATACTTCACAAATTGTACTTTTAACTATGCTTGCTATGCATTTTTCTGAAACTCTTGATCTTCATAAAGATGAAATTATTCAAAATTTAAAAAGTGAAATGATGGAATTGCCATCTAAAGTAAATATTATTTTAGAAAACTCAGATGAAATAAAAGCATTTGCTAAAAAAATATATAAAGAAAAAGATTTATTCTTTGTTGGTCGTGGAATAGACTATGCAGCAGCTATGGAAGCTTCATTAAAATTAAAGGAAATATCATATATTCATTCAGATAGTTACCAATCTGGAGAATTAAAGCATGGTCCAATTGCTTTAATAGAAGATGATGTAACTGTTGTTGGAATATTAACTGATAGAAGATTATTAGATAAGTCAATTAGCAATCTTCAAGAAGTAATAACTAGAGGAGCAAAGACTTTCATTATAACAAATCAGGATATTGATAAAAAAATATTTCCTAACATTTTTAACATACCAAAAGTTCACCCATTCCTCTCTCCTACTTTATCAATAATTCCGCTTCAACTTTTAGCATATTATGTAGCAAAGGAAAAAGGATTAGATGTTGATAAACCTAGAAACCTTGCAAAGTCTGTAACTGTAGAATAAAATAAGAATAGCTAGATTTAAGAAAACTTCTTAAACTAGCTATTTTTTATTTACTTAATTTATATAAAGCATATTGATTTAAAGATACTCCTTCTTGTTCAGCTTCTATTGATAATCTATAATGCAATGATTTAGGTATTCTTATTATAAACTTACCACTAAATTTTTCACTTCCTACTGGCAATGGAATACTATATCCATTTTCTAATTTTGTTTCTATCCATCCTTTCATAGCATCTTTTAAACTATCATATGCTTCTTCAAAAGTTTCTCCCGTACTTTGACACCCATCTAGTTCTAAAACACGAGCATAAAAATATTTTCCGCTTTCGTCATTAATTTCATTTATAATATAATTATATGGAAGTTTCATATAACTTTCTACGTTATTCAAATTAACTCCTCCTCTACTTTTCTATTCTTTTAAGAACATCCTTAATATATACTGCTTATAACCATAGTATTCAAGAACCCTTTTTAGTTCTTGAAATCTTATTCCGTTAGGTTGTCTTTTCATTTTCTCTATTAATTTATCAATATCTGGCACAAATATTCCTCCATTTAATTAGGTTATTTTATACCATTAATTATATGATACTATATTTAATATCATATAGTCAAGGCTTTTATTTATTTTTAATAATATTTTGGGATTATTATAGATAAAAAAATTTAAGATAAGTATATGAACCTATACTCATCTTAAATTTTATAACATTTCTATCAATTGTCAAGAAAAAGTCTTCGACAAAATTCGACAACCGTGAAGTATTTACATTTTTTATAATCTTTCTATTATCTTTACAAAATCCTCAAGTGTTAATGCTTCTCCCCTAACCTTTTCATCAATTCCAAGTTCTTGCAAGATTTTTCTTATATTCTCTTTTCCACCACAAAAACTCAAATTTTGTACTGCATTTATAAATGTCTTTCTCCTTTGCATAAAAGCATACTTTATAAGTTCAAATAATTTTTCTTCATTTTCTATCTTGTATTCTTTTTCCTTTTTAATCTCTAACATTATAACTTCTGATTCAACACTAGGCATTGGAATAAATGAAGTATTTGGTACAACAAATAGTTTTTTTGCATTTGAATAATATTCTACTGCATAAGTTATTGCTCCCGCTTCCCTGGTTCCAGTTTTTGCACAAAGTCTATCTGCAACTTCTTTTTGCACCATAACTGTTATTGTATCAATATTCAAATTTTCTTCTAGAAGTTTCATTACAATTGGTGTTGTTATATAATATGGCAAATTTGCTACAATCTTTGTCTTTTCAAATTTATTTTTCTCAATAATAGCATTTAAATCTACTTTAAGAATGTCATCATTTATTATCTCTATATTATCAAATAAGAAAAATCTTTCTTTTAAAATTTCTATCATTTTCTTATCTAACTCTACGCAAATAACTTTTCCTGCTTTTTCTAAAAGTTTTTCAGTTAAAGTTCCAAGGCCCGGTCCTATCTCAATTACTAAATCATCTTTGCAAATTCCTGCTTCTTTAATTGTATTATCTATAACACTTTCATCAATCAAGAAATTCTGTCCTAAAGATTTTGAAGCTGTTATATTATATTTTTTCATTAAAAATTTTGTTGTTTCTAATACACTCATAACCTATCTCCTTAAAATAAAGAATAGCATATTTTTTATTTTTTTTCAAGTTCTACAAAAATGCAATTTTTGTAACATAAATTTAATATATCTGTAACTCATATGTAATCTTTATATAGTATAATAATTGATGCTTAAATACAAAGGAGGAAATACGTTTTGAGTATTAAGAAAATTTTAAAAAAAGAAGGAATTGAAGTAAAAAGCGAGCTTGATACATTGACTGTAAACATGGTTGCCAAGAATGTTGCAAATGCTTTATTTGCGGCTTTTCCTACACTTGGTCTTAATCAAAATGATCTTTTTATGCGTATTTCTAGACTTAAAATGTACTACGCAAAACTTCCAAACGGTATTTCAGCAAAATATTTTTATAAGAATAATTCAATTTATTTTGATGCAAATTTAAATAAAGATTCTTTAACAAATGTAGCTATACATGAATGTATTCATTACTTACAAGAAAGAAGAAATAAGAAAAATAATATAGTAAGGTTAGGACTATGTGATTATACTAATAGCTCTTTAACTGGAACAGGATTAAATGAAGCTGCCGTTCAATATATGGCTTCTAAAGCTCAGAATGCACCTTACGAAAGTGTTAAATATTTTGATATAGAATTACAAACAAATACTCCAACATATTATCCATTAGAATGTGCTTTAATTTCACAAATGGCATATGTCATTGGAGAAGATGTACTTTTTGATAGTACTCTCCGTGCAAATAATAATTTTAAAGATGAATATATCTCAATGACATCAGAAAAAGTGTTTAATACTATAGAAAAAAATATTGACTTACTTGTTCAAACTCAAGGAGAATTAGCTGCTCTTTATTCATCACTTGATGAAGTTGGAATAGATGAGCCTTTTATTCAAAAAGTTTCAAAAGAAATAGAATTAGCAAAAGTAAACGTTAAAGAATTATTTTTAAATACACAAAACTTAATTTTAAAAAGTTATTTTGATAATAGTATAAATTTGGCATATACTCCAAAAGCTTTAGAAAATTATAGGAATAAGCTTTATTTATTCAAAAATCTTATAGGTTATGTTCAGGGAGATACTACATATAATGATTATTATGTAGATAAAATGATGGAATTAGAAAAGAAATACGAAGTAAATTATGCTGAATTAACAGATTTAGCAATAATTAAGCAAAGTTTTATTTCAAGATTTATAGCCAAACTTAAACTAGTATTTAAAATTAATAAAGAATATGAAACTGTTAAATAACTTTTTGTTAGCTATATACAAGAAAGCAATAATATTGTAATTTTCATAAACTATGAACTTACAATATTATTGCTTTTTTGACTGTTATAAGTGTTGAATATTTTTATAATTTATGATAAAATAAATCATATTATTTTTGAGGAGGCTTTTTTATGTATAATATAGTAGTTTTTGCATCAGGCAATGGTACAACACTTCAAAGCATAATAGACGCTATTGAAAGTAAAAATTTAAATGCAAAAATTCCGCTTGTTGTATCAAATAATCCAAAGGCATTTGCATTAGAAAGAGCTAAATCAAGCAATATCCCAACTTATGTAATAAAGTCAAAAAATCCTAAAGAAATGGATGAAGAACTTAATGATGTTCTATCTAAAATAGATGTTGATTTAATAGTCCTTGCTGGATATTTAAAATTAATTGGCAAAAAATTGATATCTAATTACACCATTATTAATACTCACCCCGCTTTACTTCCAAATTACGGAGGCAAAGGTATGTATGGAATGAATGTACATAAAGCAGTTATTGCTGCGAAAGAAAAATATAGCGGAGTTACTCTTCACTATGTTAATTCAGAATACGACAGAGGGCAAACTATTATGCAAACGAGAGTAAAGGTTATGCCAAATGATACTCCAGAAGACTTAGCTGCAAGAGTTCAAGCAGCTGAAAAAATTCAATTAATAGAAGCATTAAAAAATTTTGTAAAAGAAGCAGAAAAAAATTAAAATATATAAGAAAGGAGTTTATGATTATTTTAGTAATCATAGAAAAATTTTATGGAAAAAAATGTTGATGTTGCAATTATTATGGGATCTGATTCAGACTTACCTATAATGAAAGATGCTGCCAAATTTTTGGATGAAATGGGCGTTTCTTATGAAATGACAATTCTTTCTGTTCATAGATGTCCAGAAGCTGCAGCAGATTATGCAAAAAGTCTTAAAGAAAGAAAAGTTAAAGTTATAATTGCTGGAGCTGGAGGAGCAGCTCACTTACCTGGTGTTTTTGCAGCTCAGGTTCCTTGTCCTGTAATTGGAGTTCCAATTCTTTCTAAATCTTTAGGTGGACAAGACGCTTTATATTCAATTGTGCAAATGCCTTCAGGCATACCAGTTGCAACAGTTGCAATAAATGGAGCAAAAAATGCAGGAATATTAGCAACAACTATACTTGCTACTTCAAATGAAGAATTATATAAGAAAATATGCGATTACAAAGCTTCTATGAATGAAACTGTTCTTGCAAAAAACAAAAAATTACAAGAACTTGGTTATGAAAAATATATAGAAAGCATGAAATAATTATCTAAAATAATATGGAGGTAATAAAAATGAAAAAAATTAGTAGTGGAAAAGTTCGTGAAATTTATGAAGTAGATGAAAATTCTCTTATGATGGTAGTATCTGATAGAATATCAGCATTTGATGTTATTCTACCTACAATGGTAACTGACAAAGGAAAAATTTTAAACAAAATATCAGAATTTTGGTTTGATTATGTAAGTGATTTAATTCCAAATCATATAATTACAACAAAATTTGAAGAATTCCCTGAAGAATTTAAAACAAAAGAATTCGAAGGTAGAAGCATGCTTGTTAAAAAACTTAAAATGTTACCTGTTGAATGTGTTGTAAGAGGCTATATAACAGGTTCTGGATGGAAAAGTTATAAGGAAAATGGAACTGTTTGCGGAATAAAACTTCCAGAAGGACTTAGAGAATCTGAAAAATTGCCTGAGCCAATATTCACTCCTACTACAAAAGCTCAAGAAGGACATGACATGCCAATAAGCTTTGATGAAGTATGCAATATACTTGGAAAAGATTTAGCTGAAAAAGTAAAAGATATGACATTAAAAATTTACACAAAATGTGCAGATTATGCAAGATCAAAAGGAATAATTATAGCTGATACAAAATTTGAATTCGGTTTAGATGAAAATGGAAATTTAGTTTTAGCTGATGAAGTATTAACTCCTGATTCAAGTAGATTCTGGCCAGCAGATGAATATGAAGTTGGTCGTTCACAAAAAAGTTTTGATAAACAATATATGCGTGACTGGCTAAAGGAAAATAATTGGGATGCATCAAACCCTACTCCTATTCCTGAAGACGTAGTTATGACTACAAGAGCAAAATATGTACAAGCTTATGAAAAATTAACTGGAAAAAAATTTGAATAAAAAATTTCAAATAATATATAAAAATAACAATAATAATTTTTGAAACACCGCATAAGCGAACAGGTGGCGTAGGCCACCTAACCAAAGTGCGTTAGCACGCAGGTCGAATGGAGCAACCTACCATGTCAATTTTAATGGAGGCCAAAGACACACAAGGTGTAAAAAAATTATTATTGTTATTTTATTATATATTATTTATACATTTACTTCAGCACTAATATTTTTAAATAAATCCTTATTCTTTTCAAGTACTGGATCTACTTCAAATTTTACAAAATCTTCAACTTGATGTACAGCTCTACCACAAAGTCCATCTGGATTTAATATTTTTAATATTTCTTCTTTAGATAGTCCAAAACTTGTATCCTTTGCAATTCTATCTACTAAATCATTTGGTCTACCAAATTCTTTTACTTCTTTTCCTGCTTCCATTGAATATACTCTAATTTTTTCATGTAATTCTTGTCTATCTCCACCTTTTAGAACAGCATTCATTAATATTTCTTCTGTTCCCATAAAAGGTAATTCTTGCATTAAATTTGTTTTAATTACATTTGGATAAACAACTATTCCGGCTTGCAATATTTGCATAAAGTATAAGTATAGCGTCTACTGCTAAAAATGCCTCAGGGACGCAAATTCTCTTGTTTGCAGAATCATCTAATGTTCTTTCAAGCCATTGAGTTGCAGCTGTCATCATTGGGTCTTGTGCGAGAACCATTACATGTCTTGAAAGTGAATTTATTCTTTCACTTCTCATTGGATTTCTCTTGTATGCCATTGCAGAAGATCCTATTTGTCCTTTTTCAAATGGTTCCTCTAATTCCTTTTCATGTTGTAATAATCTCATATCATTTGCAAATTTAGAACTACTTTGTGCAATACTTGAAAGTACATTTAGTACTCTTGAGTCTAGCTTTCTTGTATATGTTTGTCCGAGATACTGCAAATACTTTATCAAATCCCATTTTTTCTGCAACTAATACATCTAATTTTTTTACTTTTTCTTCATCCTTAAATAATTTCATGAAGCTTTCTTGAGTACCTGTTGTTCCCTTACATCCACGTAGTTTCAAATGACTTTGTACAAATTCTAACTCTTCTAAATCTTCAAGTAAGTCCTGCATCCAAAGTGTTGCTCTTTTTCCTACTGTTGTGAGCTGAGCAGGTTGAAAATGTGTATATCCTAAACAAGTTATATCTTTATTTTTTAGCGCAAATTCTTTTAAATTATTTATAACTAATAATAACTTTGCTTTAATAAGTTCTAATGCTTTACTCATTAATATAATATCTGCATTGTCTGTTACATAGCAAGACGTAGCCCCCAAATGTATTATTCCTTTAGCTGATGGACATTTTGTTCCAAATTCATAAACATGTGCCATAACATCATGCCTACATTCCTTTTCTCTTTTTGCCACTACATCATAATCTATGTCATCTACATGAGCTTTCATCTCTGCAATTTGTTCATCCGTAATATTTATTCCAAGTTCTTTTTCTGTTTCTGCTAAAGCTACCCAAAGTCTTCTCCATGTTCCATACTTTGAATCAGAAGACCAAACTTCATTCATCTCTTTACTTGCATATCTGCCGACTTAGTGGCGTAACATATACTTTTTCCATAAGTTTTCCCTCTTTCTAAATTTCAATATTACAATAATTCTTTTTTCTTAAGCTTTTATATTTTATCACATTTTCTATCTTTTTTCAACCTGTTTCTATCTATCTTCTTCATTTTGCCTTTCATCTTCAGATATATCTTTTTGCTTTGCAATATTATATTCTCTTTTTATTTCTATGACATCAATAGTCATAAGTCCTACTTCTCTTGCAATATCTTCTTCTGTATACTTTCCTAATGAAATTAGTTTTATTACTTTTTGTTTTTTTAAATAATAATCTAATTTTTCTCTTGCTTCAATTATTGTATTTCTTTTCTCATCATCATCTTTAAATATTTGAAGACACATCTCAATAAACTGCCTTGCAAGAAATATTTTATCTAATTTTATATAACCTCTTAAAACCAAATTTATATTTTCTAAATTTAAGCATTTTGCATCAAATGTTAATGCCTTGTCTAATATATCTACATCATCTAATTTTATATCTTCTAACTTTAATTTAGCTTTGTAGTAGCCAATAAATTCTGTCAAATCATTTTGACTTTTATCATTCCTTATTCTATCTAATATTTGATCTTTTAGTTTATTTATTTTTTCTTCTCTACCTTCTATTGAATCTGCTATACTCTCTCTGGTTAAAAGTTTTCTTGCAATTAGACTTCTTTCCCTAACTCTAACATAACTAACATCTATTTGTAATATCTTCGCTATTTGCTCTTGTTCAAATCCCATTTTTAATAATTGTAATATATTATCATCATGTTTTTCATTTTTTATTGTTCTTCGTTTTTGTTTTATAGGTTCTCTTTGTGATCTTGCTTCATCTATTTCTTTTTGTGTAATAATAGAATCTTGTAATAAGTTATCTTTAATTTTTCTAACTGCCCATATTGATATTCCACTATCCATGCTTATTTTTTCTATTGTTTTCCCTTGTTTTAACCCTGTTAAAACAGATTCATTTGCATAATTTTGTTTTTTCTCTTCTAAATCTTCTTCTATTTCTGCTTTACTTAATTTTTTTTCATCTTCTAATCTTTTAAGTCTTAAATAAATATTAGCTTGAGTCTGTCCAAGCTGTTTTGCAATTTGATTTTGGGACATTCCTTGTAAAAACAAATTAACGATCATTTCGTCATCCTTTGCTTTTCTTTTTGCCAAAAATTCTTTTATTTCATATTCATTTATTTTTCCATCTTTAATTAACTCCTGTTTAAATCTTTTAAAAGTCTCTGCATCAATATTTAATTTTTTGCGTATATTCCTGCTAGTTTCACCTTTCCTTAATAAATATAACATTTGGGTTTTTTTATATTTATCCTCTGCTTTAACTCCTTGCTCTGTCTTTTCTTTTTGTCTTGTTTTTTCTCTTTTCTTAATTTCTTCTCTTGTTATTTTTCCATCTGAAATTAATTTTGAAATCCTTGCATATACTGTTTCTAATGCAATATTTAGTTCATTTGCAATTTCTTTACCATTCAACCCTTTTTTTAGGTATTCATATACTGTTTCTTCTAATTTAGCCTCTTCTCTTGCTTTTCTCTTACTTTTGGCATCTTCTATTTCTTCTTTTGTTATAAAAGATTTAGCAATTAGCTTTTTTACAATTTTTGATACTCCATCTTCCCCAATATTAACTTCTGCTCCGATCTCTCTATATTTTTTTCCTTCTCTCAAACCTTTTATTATTATAGCATTTATAGCATCTTCTTCTCTTTGCTTTCTAGCATTTCTTAAATTATTTATTTCTTCTGCAGTTATTTTCCCGTTTTCTTTTAATCTATTAACTATTCTAAGTATGCTTCTACAAGATATATTAAGCTGCCCAGAAATCTCATTAGTAGATAATCCTTTTCTTAGTTTTTCTAAGACTAATTTTTCATATTCTCTTTTTTCTTCTTCGTTAAACTTGACAACTGAAATATCTATCATTAATTTTCCCTTTCATAATTACTTATTATAAATACGATGTAAATAATACCATATTTATATGTATTTTGCAATCAGTATTGACTTTTTTCGACTTTTGTATAATAATATATGTGTTGAAAAATCTAATTTAGGAGGTCTTTATATGTCAAAAGTTGATGTTGTTCTAGGAGCATTCTACGGTGATGAAGGTAAAGGAAAGATTATAGATTATCTTTCTACAAATGCTGATATTTCTATTAGATGTACTGGAGGAAACAATGCAGGACACACAATAGAAGTAGATGGCCAAAAATATGCATTCCATCTTATACCTTCTGGAGTGTTAAACAAAGGAACTTTAGCAGTTATTGGTAATGGTGTCGTAATTGACCCTAAAGTATTAATTGAAGAAATTGATAACTTAAAAGCTCATGGATACGCCGTTGATAACTTGCGTATTAGTGATAAAGCTCATGTAATTATGCCTTACCATGTAGCTATGGATAAAATGCTTGAAGAAGCTAGAGGAAATAGTAAAATTGGTACAACAGGTCGTGGAATAGGTCCTGCATATTGTGATAAATATGAGCGTTCTGGTATAAGGATGCAAGATTTTATAAGACCTAGATTTGCTGATTTAGTTCGTACAAATGTCGCAAATAAGAATAAGATATTTAAGGCTTATGGATATCCAGAAATGGATGCTGAAGAAATTATAAAAGAATATTCAAAATATGCTGAAGTACTTAAAGATTATGTTGTAGATACAGTTGTATTATTACATAATGCTATGCATGAAAATAAAAAATTACTTTGTGAAGGTGCTCAAGCAACATTATTAGATATAGATTTTGGTTCTTACCCATTTGTTACATCTTCTAATCCATCACTTGGAGGAATTTGTACAGGAAGTGGAATTAGTCCAAGAGATATCGGAGAAGTCTATGGTGTAATTAAAGCATATTCTTCTAGAGTTGGTAGTGGTCCATATATAACAGAACAAGATAATGAAATTGGTGATACAATAAGAGAACTTGGTCATGAATATGGTACAACAACAAAAAGACCTAGAAGATGTGGTTGGCTTGATTTAGTTGCTTTAAAATATGCAATAATGATAAATGGTATCACAGGTCTTGCAATAAATCATGTAGATACTATTGGAAAGCTAGATAAAATTAAACTTTGCGTTGCATATAATCATAAGGGAAAAGTTACAACAGACTTTTCTACAACTCCTGAATATCTACAAAATAGTACTGCTGTATATGAAGAATTCGAAGGAAATTTTGGAGACATAAGTAATGCAAAGACACGTGAAGAACTACCAGAAAAAGCTCAAAAATATCTTTCAAGAATTGAAGAAATTGTCGGTTGCCCTATTAAATTTATAGGAACTGGTGCAGGAAGAGAAAATTTAATAGTATGCTAATTATATAATTTATAAAAAATAGAATAATATTTATTCTATTTTTTATTTATTCTAAAACTTGCTTTTTAAATTAAGATATTTATTGTTGATTTGCTTAAAATTTGCATTATTTTACATAATGTGGTATAATTGTTGTGTAGCGATACATTTACACTATGCCGACAAAATATATTTATGTCAGCAAAAATAATCTTAAAGCCAAAAGGCAAGGAGGAAAATTTTATGCAACCCCAGGAAAGGCTCTTGAAACTTCGGGAAATTCTTACCGAAGAAATCGACAATGAGATAATCAGCCAGTACTATGCTGATCATCCCGAGCAATCCTACCGTGGTCGGCGTCCTAAGGGAATTATCACTTACATCTATGATTCCGGCAACCTCTTCCTTTGTGACAGATACGAACTCATTGCAAACAATGGAAGCAGAGGAATAATCACAAGTTGCATGCTTATGTTCCGTTCCAATCTGAAGGGTTACACACTGATGTTCTCCGGTAATGAGATCTTCAATCCCTTCAACCATTTCACCCTTCGCATGGACTTCCCGGATTCTTCCACCAACCTTTGCTACTTTTCTAAGGACAACCACAAAACTGGTGCACCATATGATAAAGACGAGGAAGAATATCTTCTCAAAAATGAGGAGATGCTGGAAAATTCCGAGTTCAAAATGTACTTTCTACAGCTTATCCATGATATTGCTCCAGAAAGAGAAAGCGAAGTTCAAGAATTGCTTGCCTGATTTTGGCAAAGATAATTAAAGGCGAACCATTTTAGGTTCGCCTTTAATTTTTTTATTTAATTATACTTCTTTTCCATAATAGCTGTCTAATAAAATTTGCTTAATTTCTGTAACTAAAGGAAGTCTTGGGTTTGCAGTCGTACATTGATCTTCAAAAGCCTTTTCTGAAAGTTCATCAAGTTTTTCTAAGAATTCCTTTTCGTTAAGTCCTTCTTCTTTTAAGCTACTAGGTATTCCAAGTCTCTTATTTAAATCTTGTATTGCTTTAATTAAAGAATTTACACCTTCTTCTGTGGTATTAGCCTTTAATCCCATTCTTTTCGCTAAATTTGCATATTTTTCATCAGCTATAAAGTATTCATATTTAGGGAATGAAACAAATTTTGTTGGTTTTGTACTATTATATCTTATAACATATGGAAGTAATATTGCATTTGCTCTTCCATGTGCTATATGGAATTCTCCTCCAAGCTTATGTGCAATTGAGTGATTTATTCCTAAAAATGCGTTTGTAAATGCCATACCTGCAATTGTACTTGCATTATGCATTTTTTCACGTGCAACTCTATCTGAGCCATCTTCATAAGCAATAGGTAAAAACTTATATACAAGTTCTGCCGCCTTTTCTGCTAGACCATCCGTATAGTCAGATGCCATATTAGATACATAACTTTCTATTGCATGTGTTAAAACATCCATACCAGTATCAGCTGTAATTTTCTTTGGTAAACTCATTACTAAATCTGGATCTACTATAGCAATATCTGGTGTCAATTCATAATCTGCAAGTGGATATTTAATGTTTTTCTTTTTATCAGTTATAACTGCAAAAGAAGTTACTTCTGACCCAGTTCCTGATGTGGTTGGTATTGCAACTAGCTTTGCTTTCTGGCCAAGTTTTGGGAATTTATAAGTACGTTTACGTATATCCATGAATTTTAGTTTTAAGCCTTCTACATCCGCTTCTGGATGTTCATAAAATAACCACATTCCGTTTAGCTGCATCAATTGGACTTCCTCCACCAAGAGCAATAATAACATCTGGATGGAATTTATTCATTGCATCAATACCTTTTTTTATTGTATCAAATGAAGGATCAGGCTCCACATCTGCAAATATTTCTGAGTGAACATATGCTTTCCTTTTTCTTAAATAGTAAAGTATTTTATCAATATATCCAAGGTCAACCATAGATTGATCTGTTACGATAAATGCTCTCGTTATATTAGGCATTTTTTCTAAATATCCAATTGATCCTGGTTCAAAATATATTTTTTCTGGTATTTTAAACCATTGCATATTAACACGTCTTTTTGCAACTCTTTTAATATTTATAAGATTTACTGAAGATACATTTGCAGTAGTTGAATTTCCTCCAAATGTACCACAACCTAAAGTTAATGATGGCATATTTGTATTATAAATATCCCCTATTGCTCCATGTGTTGATGGAGAATTTACAATAATTCTTCCTACCTTTACTCTATTTGAAAATTCTTGAATTGTCTCTTCATCTTCTGAATGTATTACAGCTGAATGTCCGAAGTCCACCAAACTCTATCAATCTTTCTGCAAGTTCTATTCCCTTTTCTTTACCTGGTACTGTATAATATGCAAGAACTGGGCTTAATTTTTCTTTAGAAAATGGATGTTCTTCTCCTACTCCAGTTTGTGGGACTACCAATACTTTCGTATTTTCTGGCACATCAATTCCAGCAATTTTTGCAATATTGTATGGACTTTGTCCTGCGATTTCTGAAATTAATTTTCCTTCTTTAAACATTCCTTTTTGAAGCTTTTCAGTTTCTGCTTTTGTTAAAAAATAGCAAGATGCCTCTTTCATAAGTTTTTCAAATTCTTTTGAAATCTCTTTATCTACTATAACTGCTTGTTCTGATGCACATATCATTCCATTATCAAATGATTTAGACATTACTAAATCTGTTACTGCAGTTTTTAATTTTGCAGTTTTATCTATATAGCAAGGAACATTTCCGAGGTCCTACACCAAGTGCAGGCTTTCCACATGAATATGCTGATTTAACCATTCCTGTACCACCTGTTGCAAGAATTAAATTAACATCTGGATGCGTCATTAAGGCTCTTGTTGCTTCAATTGAAGGTTCTTCAATCCATAAAATGCAATCTTCTGGTGCACCAGCTTTTATTGCTGCATCTCTTAAAATTTTTGCAGTTTCTACACTACATTTTTGAGCTGATGGGTGAAATCCAAATACTATAACATTTCTAGTTTTTGCTGCTATAAGTGATTTAAACATTGTTGTAGATGTGGGATTTGTAACAGGTGTAACACCTGCAATTATTCCAATTGGCTCTGCAATTTCTTCATAACCTTCTTCTTCATTATCATTTATAACTCCAACCGTTTTATCATACTTTATACTGTGATATACATATTCAGATGCAAACATATTCTTTGTTATTTTATCTTCATAAATTCCGACGTTTTGTTTCCTCAACAGCCATCTTGGCAAGTCTCATATGATTTTCTAATGCTGCCATTGCCATCTTCTTTGTAATATTATCTACTGTTTCTTGATCAAGCTCCATATACTTTTCAGATGCAATTTTTGCTCTTTTCATAAGGCTATCAATCATTTTGTTTATTCTCTCTTGTTCTTCTTTACTTATTTCTTTTGCCATATTTCTCCTCCTATCACTTCTTATTATATGAATTTTTATTTTATTAATACATTTTTGTCATCTAAATTATATACTAATTAAAAAATACGGTCAAGCAATTTGCCATAAAAAAACCTCCCTAATTTGGGAGGAACTTTTAATTTAAAAATAATACTATTGATTATTTTTTATGTATTCAACTACATCATTTACAGTAACAATTTTTTCAGCATCGCTATCTGGAATTTCCATATCAAATTCTTCTTCTAATGACATTATTAATTCAACTATATCTAAAGAATCTGCACCTAAATCATCAATAAAAGAGCTTTCAAGTGTTACTGTATTTTCTGCTACGCCAAGTTGTTCTACTATTATTTCTTTTACTTTATCAAAAACTTCTTCTGAATTCATTTTATATACCCTCCTTATATTAAACTAATCTACCTTACCTCTAAAAGATAATATATCTTTTAGAATTTGTCAAGCATTTTTTGACATTTTCTTAAATTCTTTAATTTTTATATTATAATTTATGCTTTATAACTTTTAATTTTTCATTTTTATAACATCTTAAGCTTCATTTTCTCTAATCTTTTCAAATTCTTCTATCATTTTATCAACAGCTTTGTTTTTTACAAATTGCTCTGCTTGTTTTATTGTGAAATAGAATAAATATTCATCACTACTTCCATGAGCTTTTACAACCGGTTTTTTTACTCCTAAAAATAATGCTCCACCATATTCTTTATAATCTACTGTCTTTTTAAATCTATTTATTGCTGGCATACAAGGTATTGCAGCTATTATTGATAAAATATTCTTTTTTAAACTTTCTGTTAAAGTCTTCTTTACAAACTTTCCAAGTCCTTCAACAGCTTTTAAAAATACATTTCCTGTAAATCCATCTGTAACTAAAACATCTATATCTCCTGAAAAGGCATCTCTTCCTTCTACATTTCCGAACAAAGTTTATATTTAATTCTTTTGATTTTTCCTTAAGTAATTTATAACTCTCCTTAGTAAGCTCATTTCCTTTAGTTTCCTCTGTTCCTATATTTAAAAGGCCTACTCTTGGATTTTCTATTTTATATGTATTTTTTAAATATATACTAGACATCTGTGCAAACTGTAAAAGATTTATTGGCTTACAATTTGTATTAGATCCTGCATCTATTAGAAGTAATCTACTTTTATATGCTGGAAGAATTCCGAGCTAATGCTGGCCTATCTATTCCTTTTATTCTTCCAACTAATAGTGTTGCTCCTGTTAAAAGTGCACCTGAATTTCCTGCTGAAATAAATACATCTCCCTTATCTTCTTTTAAAAGATTAAATCCGAACTACCATTGATGAATCTTTTTTATGTTTTATTGCAACAGTTGGTATGTCTTCCATCTCTATAGTTTCTGTTGTATTGTGTATTTTTATATTTGCTGCCATTTCTCCTATACTATCTTTTCCATAAAATTCTTTTACTTTATTATTTATAATTTCTTCATTTCCAACTAAGCATATTTCTGCTTTTACTTCAGGTGCTGCCTTTACAGCTCCTTTTATTACTGCATCCGGTGCATTATCTCCACCCATTGCATCTACTAATATTACCATAAATCAAGCTTCTCCTAACTTTTTATATTTCTCATTTTAAGTTATATTTTTTACCTTTCCATTTTATTATTAATTTTAGAAAAAAGCAATATTTTTAATATAATTTTATTAAAAAAATGGTAACATTAAAATTGGCGGGAATGGCCAACTGTCCATTTCCCGCCTCTGTAATCGGTTCATCTAATTCATCTATTAGTCTTGCACATTCTCTTATATATGCAATAGCTGCTTTCACTGTGGGATTTTCATTAATTTTATTGTATTTTGCAAGCATTTTTTCGTAAGTACTCTCTGAAATCTTTTTGTATGAAAAAGCCATATCAATCTTGATTTGTGCAAGTTCGACGCTAGATCCTAGCCAAAACATGTCTTTATTTGTATCATCGCTAAATGGAATTTCAGTAGCTGCCTCTCCTACAAGGTTATACACAACATCGTTTAACTCATCAATTGTTTTTTTCGAGAGTTCCATTTCGCATCTTGTGCGCGCCACATTAAAATTGTAATAGTCATCTAATGAGATCTTATTTAAATCTTTCATAATAGTGATTATACTTGTGACTCTTCCATATGTTATTCCATATTCAAATGATTCTTTTTGTTTTCTCTCTTCCTCTATTTTGGCATGGATAACTATTGTCGCTGTGGATGTGATGATAATTGCAATCCCAATGATAATTGCAATTATTTTTACTAACCGATTTTTGCTTGCTTTCTCCATAATTCGAAAGCTCCTTTCTGCTTTTTACTTTGCTTTTTAAGCAATAGCATATATATTATATCATATTATGTAAATTGTTGCAATATAAAAAATGCTTTTCTTTTTCGTATAAAATAAAGAAGGTGTCCTAAAATAGGAACCTTCTTTATCATACTATTTAAAGTGATTTAACACTATTTTTCATTTAATTATCCAAGAATTTCAGAAACGATACCAGAACCTACTGTTCTACCACCTTCACGGATAGCGAATCTTAATCCTTTTTCAATAGCGATAGGTGTAATTAATTCGATTGTCATTGTTACATTATCTCCAGGCATAACCATTTCTGTTCCTGCAGGTAATTCGATAACACCTGTAACGTCTGTTGTTCTGAAATAGAATTGTGGTCTATAGTTTGTGAAGAATGGTGTATGTCTTCCACCTTCTTCTTTAGTAAGAACATAAACCTCAGCTTTGAATTTAGTATGTGGGTTAATTGTTCCAGGTTTAGCAAGAACTTGACCTCTTTCAACTTCGTTTCTTTGAATACCTCTTAATAATGCACCAGCATTATCTCCAGCTTCAGCCATATCAAGTGATTTTCTGAACATTTCTAGTCCAGTAATAACTGTCTTCTTTCTTTCAGTTGTAAGACCGATAATTTCAACTTCTTCTCCAACTTTAACCATACCTCTTTCTACTCTACCTGTTACAACTGTTCCACGTCCTGTAATAGTCATAACGTCTTCGATAGGCATTAAGAATGGTTGATCTGTTGGTCTATCTGGAGTTGGTATATAGCTATCAACAGCATCCATTAATTCATGTATGCATTGATATTCAGGTGCATTAGGATCTGTAGATGAAGACTCTAATACTTTTAAAGATGAACCTTTAATTATTGGAATCTCGTCTCCTGGGAAATCATAGCTTGAAAGTAAGTCTCTAACTTCCATTTCAACTAATTCTAGTAATTCTGGATCATCAACTTGATCACATTTGTTTAAATATACAACTATATATTTAACACCAACTTGTCTAGCAAGTAAGATATGCTCTCTTGTTTGAGGCATAGGTCCATCTGCTGCAGAAACAACTAAGATTGCTCCATCCATTTGAGCAGCACCTGTAATCATGTTTTTAACATAGTCTGCGTGTCCTGGGCAGTCAACATGTGCATAGTGTCTCTTGTCTGTTTCATATTCTACGTGAGCAGTATTAATTGTGATTCCTCTTGCTTTCTCTTCTGGTGCTCCATCGATTTGATCATAAGCTGTATATTGTGCTTTTCCTTCTAATCCAAGCACTTTAGTAATAGCAGCTGTTGTTGTTGTTTTTCCATGGTCAACATGTCCGATTGTACCAATGTTAACGTGTGGTTTTGTTCTTTCAAATTTTGCTTTTGCCATTTTTAAAATCCTCCTTAAAATTTGCTTTTTTAGTTTAGCTCTACTAAACTCTAAGCGATATATTTTTTAAATTTAAAAACTTAAGTCTTGACACTTGCATTTTATAACATTTTTCATAAAATTGCAAGCCTTTTTTTGTATTATTCTTCTTTCTTTGCACGAGATGCAACTATATTATCAAGAATTGATTTTGGAACTTCTTCGTAATGGCTTGGTTCCATTGAATATGTTCCTCTTCCTTGAGTTTTTGAACGTAGGTCTGTTGCATAACCAAACATTTCTGAAAGTGGAATAAATCCTCTTATTATTTGGTTACCATTTCTTGCTTCCATTCCTTCCATTCTACCACGTCTTGAGTTAATATCTCCAATAACATCTCCCATGTATTCTTCTGGAACTGTTACTTCAACTTTCATTATAGGCTCAAGAATAACTGATTTTCCACGCTTTGCACCTTCCTTGAATGCCATAGATCCAGCAATTTTGAATGCCATTTCTGAAGAGTCTACATCATGGTAAGAACCATCAACTAAAGTTGCTTTGAAGTCAATAACTGGATAACCTGCAAGAACACCAGATTCAGCAGCTTCCCTGATACCTTCTTCTACTGGTTTGATGTATTCTTTTGGAACTACACCACCTACGATTTTGCTTTCGAATTCTATTCCTTTACCTGGCTCTAATGGTTCCATTTCTAGCCATACGTGACCATATTGTCCACGTCCACCAGATTGACGAATGAATTTTCCCTCAACTCTTACTGCTTCTCTAATTGTCTCTTTATATGCAACTTGTGGTTTACCTACATTACATTCAACCTTGAACTCTCTTTTTAATCTGTCTACAATTATGTCTAGGTGTAACTCACCCATACCAGCTATAATTGTTTGACCTGTTTCATGGTCTGTATATGTCTTAAATGTTGGATCTTCTTCAGCAAGTTTTGCAAGAGCAATTGCCATTTTCTCTTGAGCTACTTTATCTTTAGGCTCAATTGCTATATCGATAACTGGCTCTGGGAATTCCATTGATTCTAGAACTACTGGATGGTTAGGATCACATAATGTATCACCTGTTCCAACTTCTTTTAATCCAACTGCAGCTGCAATATCTCCAGAATATACTTTTTCAATATCTTCTCTGTGATTTGCATGCATTTGAAGTAATCTTCCTATTCTTTCTCTTTTATCTTTATTAGCATTTAATACTGTTGAACCTGATTCAAGAGTTCCTGAATATACTCTTATGAAGCATAATTTTCCAACAAATGGGTCTGTTGCAATTTTAAATGCAAGTGCTGCGAAAGGTTCTGAATCAGAAGCTTTTCTTTCTGTGTCTTCACCATTTAAATCTTTACCTTCGATTGGTGGTATATCAAGTGGTGATGGCATATAATCTATTACTGCATTTAATAACTCTTGAACACCTTTGTTTTTGTATGAAGATCCACAGCATACTGGAACTACTTTATTTGCAATTGTACCAATACGAAGACCTTTTTTGATTTCAGCCTCTGTAAGTTCTTCTCCATCCAAATATTTCATCATTAATTCATCATCTTGTTCTGCAGCAGCTTCAACCATTTTTGCTCTGTATTCTTCTGCTTTAGCTTTTAAATCATCAGGTATATCAGTTTCTTCTATTTCTTTTCCTAAATCGTCTTTATGAATAAATGCTTTCATTTTTATTAAGTCTACTATTCCTTTAAATGTGTCTTCAGCACCAATTGGTAATTGAATTGGAACAGCATTTGCATTTAATCTTGTTTTCATTTGGTCTACACAATTATAGAAGTTTGCTCCTGTAATGTCCATTTTATTTACATATGCCATTCTTGGAACATGATATTTATCTGCTTGACGCCAAACTGTTTCAGATTGTGGTTGAACTCCACCTTTAGCACAAAATACAGTAACACTACCGTCTAATACTCTTAAAGATCTTTCAACTTCTACTGTGAAGTCTACGTGACCTGGTGTATCAATGATATTTATTCTATGGTTTAACCAAAAGCATGTTGTTGCAGCAGATGTAATTGTTATACCTCTCTCTTGCTCTTGTACCATCCAGTCCATAGTTGCTTCACCTTCGTGTACTTCTCCTATTTTATGAGTTTTTCCTGTATAGAAAAGTATTCTCTCAGTAGTTGTTGTCTTTCCTGCATCTATGTGTGCCATTATTCCTATATTTCTTGTTTTTTCTAGTGAATATTGTCTTTCTGACACTTTGTTTTTCCTCCTTAATTAATTTTTCTTCTATGTTTTAACGAAATAAGCTTTGTTTTAGCTTTATTTTACCACTTATAATGTGCAAAAGCTTTATTAGCTTCAGCCATTCTATGTGTATCTTCTTTCTTCTTGAAAGCTCCACCATTTCCGTTGATAGCATCAATTATTTCCCCAGCTAATTTTTCAGACATAGTCTTTTCATGTCTTTTTCTAGCATAAGTTACTAGCCATCTTAAACCTAAAGTTTGTCTTCTTTCTGGTCTAATTTCTAGTGGTACTTGATATGTTGCACCACCAACACGTCTAGCTTTTACTTCAAGAACAGGCATAATATTATCTAATGCTGTTTCGAAAACTTCTAGTGGGTCTTTTTGCTCTTTTTCTTTTATGATATCAAATGCATCATAAACTATTCTTTGAGCTATTGATTTTTTACCATCTAACATTATGTTGTTAATTAATTTTGTAACAACTTTGCTATTATATATTGGATCTGGTAATACATCTCTTTTTGCTATAAATCCTTTTCTTGGCACTATTCTTCACTCCTTTTCTAGTTGTCAGAGTTAAAAGTTATACTTTCACTCTTACATAATTTAGTTAAGATATTATATAAATATCTAAAGTTACTCGAGAGTTTTTCTCCCGTAAGTGCATATAATCTATTCTAAATTTAAGTACCTCTTAAATATTAGTAAGTATTATTAGCACTAACTAAATTAATTTTTTAAAATTAATTTTTATTTTTTAGGACGTTTAGCTCCATATTTAGAGCGACCTTGCATCCTGTCTTTAACTCCTGCTGTATCTAGAGTACCTCTTATAATGTGATATCTAACACCTGGTAAGTCCTTTACTCTTCCACCTCTTATAAGAACAACGCTGTGCTCTTGTAAGTTATGTCCTTCTCCTGGTATATATGAAGTAACTTCATATCCATTTGAAAGTCTAACCCTAGCAACTTTTCTTAAAGCTGAGTTTGGCTTTTTAGGAGTAACTGTTTTTACAACTGTACAAACACCTCTCTTTTGTGGAGATCTGCTGTTAGTTGTTCTGTTCTTCTTAGAGTTAAAACCATGTTGTAAAGCAGGTGCTGTAGATTTAGCTCTTGAAGATTTTCTTCCTTTTCTTACTAATTGATTAATTGTTGGCACTTAAATTTCACCTCCGTTTTTTAAAATTATTAATTCCCTAAGAAACTAACGTTATTAATTTTATCATCTTTTTGTTATAAAGTCAATGTTTTTAAGTAAAAAAAGATACCAAAATTGTAAATTTTGGCATCTTTTATTTGTATTTTGATTTAATAATTAATTTTTATCTTCAACCTTCGTATTCTGTAATTTCTATATCATATGCTTTTTTATCTTGACCATTAGATAACATTTGTGATTTTATTTGTTCTGTTTGTCCTGCATCTAATTCTGGTATATGCCCTGCAATTGACTCAATGATATTATTTTCTTCATCTAAAACATTTATACTAATCCATTCTCTCCTATTTTTTTCAGGTGTATTATTGGTAACATCTGCTGTTATTTTTGTTATATCATCTTCTACAACAATTTTTATGTTTGAAATATCTAAATTTTTATATTTCCTTGTTTCTGAAACTTTAGGAGCATCAACTATAATAACCTCATGTTCATTAACTCCTACTTCTAGCTTTTCATCTTCTACATCTTTTTTCTTTAGTGAATTAGAAATACGTAAAATAAATATTAGTACAATTAATAAAATTACTGCCGAAAATATTATTATAAATATTTTTTTACCTTCTTGATTATCTTGTAATTTACTATTCATTCTATTTTCCCCATTCCATTGTATTCATAACTTTATAGTTTATTTAAAACTATCTATAATTTTATTTATTATATCTATTAGCCAGTTATCTTTTGTTGAAGCTGCTTTTATTTCATCTGAACTTGTTTCAACATGGTCAGTTTTTGGAAGTGTAACATAAACTTTTTGTTCTGGACTTAATTTTTGCATTCCCAAAAGATTTTTAGCATCTTCTTCTATCTTTGTTAAATTTAAATTACTTTCAATCGTTGCTTCTAATTGTCTATTTTCTTTATCTATTGCTGCGAGCTCAGCTCTTTTACTTGTGAGTTTTGCATATGTATCATCTAGCATAGAATATCTATAACTAATTATAAAGAGGGCCGTAAAACATATTGCAATATAAGATATTATTTTTATATGTAATTTTCTATTTTGAATCTCTTTTTCTTTTTTATCTACTTTTCTGGCTGTACTTTTTTTAGGATATGTTGTTTTAGTATATTCATATTCTGGTTTTACTTTTCTTGGACTTGTCTCATATTGATAATACCTATTATATGCCATATGTTTTCCCTCCTTTCTCTTTTGTCTAATTTATTATTTTTAATTTTTATTTTAATCTTTTTCAAAAATTCTTAATTTTGCGCTCTTTGATCTCGAATTTTCTTCTTGCTCTTCAATACTTGGAACAATTGGTTTTTTAGTTACTATTTTACCAAGTGATGTTGCTCCACAAACACAATATGGAAGATCTTTTGGGCAAGTGCAAATTCCGTGATGCCGCTGTATAGGCTTGTTTTACAATTCTATCTTCTAGTGAATGAAATGTAATAATACAAAGTCTACCTTTTGATTTTAAAGCTTTTATTGAATCCATTACTGTATTATATAAAGGTTCAAGTTCATTATTTACCTCTATTCTTATTGCTTGAAAAGTTTTTTTAGCAGGATGACCACCATTTTGGAATTTAGCTGGTATTGATTTTTTTATAATATCTACTAGTTCTCCAGCTGTTGCTAATTCTTTATTTTTTCTGGATATGCAAATATTATTTGCAATTCTTCTTGCAAATTTTTCTTCTCCATATTTACTTATAATTTCATAAAGTCTTTCTTCTGAATAAGTATTAACTACTTCTTTTGCTGTAAGGCTTGAGCTTTTATCCATTCGCATATCTAATAAGCTCTCTGGCTCCATATAGCTAAATCCTCTGTCTCTATTATCAATTTGATAAGAAGAAACTCCTAAATCTAGCAATATTCCATCTGCACCATCTATTTGCAAATTTTCTAAAATATCTGTGATTTCATCATGATTTCCATGTACATATTTTACATTTGTATAATCTGATAATCTGTATTTTGCAGTTTTCAATGCTTCTTCGTCTTTGTCGATACCTATTAAAATGCCTGTTCCGCCAAGTTTTTTTGCAATTTCTAAGCTGTGTCCTGCACCCCCTATTGTTCCGTCAACATATATGCCATTTTTTCTGATGTTTAATCCAGATATAGTTTCTTCTAGCATTACAGGTTTGTGTTCAAATTCCAATTTTTTCTCCTTGATATACTTTGTTTTAAAATATTACAGTTGGTAAAACCCTTAATGTCTACCAACTGTAACGAATCTTTAAAATATATCTTTTGTATTTTTGTTTTAGGTTTTATCATTTGAAATTTCATCTTTTGTATACTTAAAGCTTTTGTTTATTCAATTTTCTTTTGTAAATATTAGTTCATATGTAACTTAAGATTTTTTCTTTTGTTTATTTAAATTTTTTCTTTTGTATGCGTCCATCTTTTGTTTATTTATATAAACTTTTGCAAGTTATATACCAAGTAATTTGTCCATATTTTCTGCAATTTCATCAGCAGAAATGTTGTCTGCATCTTTTTGCCAGATCTGTTTGTCCCAAATTTCAATTCTTGTTCCAACTCCAAGAATTACAATTTCTTTATCAAGTTTTGCATAATCTCTTAAATTACCCGGAATTAAAAATCTGCCTTGCTTATCAATTTCACATTCAATTGCACCTGATAAGAAAAATCTTACAAAATCTCTGGCATTCTTGTTTGTAAGTGGAAGTGTTTTAAGTTTTTCTTCAAAATTTGTCCACTCGGTTTGTGAATAAGCAAATAAACATCCGTCCAAACCTTTTGTCAATATAAAGGTCTCACCGATGTCTTCTCTGAGTTTAACTGGCATTATTACTCTGCCCTTAACATCTACAGAATGCTCGTATTCACCTATAAACACCTCGTGACACCTCCTATCATTTTAATGACACTTTCTACCACTTCTCTCCACTTTCAAATAAATTTTAATATATCTTTTATAAAAATGCAATAGTTTTTGGTAAATTTTTTTAAAAATTTTTAGAGCAAAAAAAATAAATAGTAGATTTTTTCTACTATTTACCTCTAATAAATTTCGTATATCAACTATTCTATAGAAAATTCAGCTGAGTAATATTTATCAATTGAATATTGTTTAACTATTTTATATTCACCATTTGGTAATTTGCCATAAAGATCTTCCCAATTAACTTTTATTTCACAAGGGCTTTCGGTGCTTATATAAGCAATGTCAATAACTACATAGTCAAAATCCAATGGAGCTAGCTCCTTCCAAACTCCATTATCTTTTTTGCAAATTGTAAAATCCTTCCCATAACTAAAATTTTGGGTATTATGTATTACAAGGAAATTTGCTCCAGTTCTAGTTATGCTTTCTTCAATTACTTTCATTTCCATTTCTGGATTAATTTCTTTCAAAGGCTTAGCATCTTCAATATCTTTATTTACAAATTTTGCATATTTTGTGTCGCATAGAAATCTTGCTGATTTCATATATTGAGATTTAATAAATACAAAAAATACAATCAACAAGCATACGAGTATAATAAAAATAACCAATAACTTTTTCTTCATATTCTTTCTCCTATAATTATTATACAGTATTTTTATATCAGTTTCAACAGATTGTTTTAATTTTAATTTAAAAATTAGTGGTAATCTTTTAGATAAAAATAAATAAAAAAAATTTGGCGACACCTATTTTCCCAGCAAAGAAATTCGCAAGTATCTTCGGCACATAAGGCTTGACTTCTGTGTTCGGCATGGGAACAG
>CANPWU010000019.1 GCA_947584805.1 uncultured Clostridia bacterium
ATAAGCAGTTTGTATAATACCTTCTTTATTCATTCTATTTAAGATTGCTTTTACATTATTAAATACTTTTTCTTTTTCATCTTCATCATAAAATTTGATAATATAATCTTTTATTTCTTCAATAAAAATTGGTATTCCTTGTCCTACATTATTTATATACTCTAAAACCATATTATAACAATTCACTTTTCTCATCTCCTTGTTACTATTATATGATATTTATTTAAAAATATTCATATTATAGTAATATTTTAACATATTTTTTTGTAAAAGTCAAATTTAACTTTATAATAATCTTAATAATATTAGAAATTAACATTATATTATTTAAATAAATGGAAATAAACAGTAAAATATTTGAAGATATTAAGCATACTATAGATTATGAGTTGAATTTTGGTATGTTAGGAGGTTACAAAAAGTATTAAATTATTCAGAATGGAGAAGATTTGAAGGAGTAATAAAAAAGTCAAAAACATCTTGTGGAAATAGTGAAATTAATAGTTCTGACCATTTTGTCGGCATAGACAAAATGGTTCAAATAGGCTCTGGAACTACAAGGAAACAATCAAACGGCAAAAAAAGCAGGAGTTAAAAATTTTGATAAATTTCATAATAATGGATATAAAGGTTTATATAATGGAGAAATCAGGAAGTTGTAAAAAAATAAGAAATTATTAAAAACTATTTACTTTTGTTAATAAAATAGGATATAATAATATAGATACTTTAAATGTATCTTGTCCAAATCAAATGTTAGCCGCAGCCCTGTCTGGCGGAGTATAAATGCACAGGTGAGCAAATGTTACTCGGAGCCCTACCTCCGACAAATAAATGCGTAGGTGGACAAATCTTAATAAAAAAGAAAATAATACAATGATAAAAATAGATAAATAACGAAATTTGTAAAACTCTGTAATTAGTTTATAGCTATATTACAGAGATTTTTAATTGTTATTTTGATAAAAAATTATTAGTATATAAATAATTTATATAAAATATGTTGCTAAAATAAGTATTAAATGTTAAAATTAAACTGTAAGAGGTGATAAAGTGAAATGCTTTAAAACAGGGCTTGTTCTAGGAAGATTTCAACATATACATATAGGACACGAAAAACTTATAACTTTAGGACTTAATAATTGCGAAAAGCTACTTATATTAGTAGGTTCTTCAGATAAATTTGATACTAAAAGAAATCCTTTTAATGCAGATTTAAGAATAAGCTTAATAGAAAAAATATATCAAGATGAAGTAAAAAATGGAAAAATATTAGTAAGAAAAATAAATGATTTAACAAATGAAAATGACCTTACTCCAGAATGGGGAAGGTATGTAATAAAAACAGCTGAACAATATCTGAATGAAAAACTAGAATGTATTATATATGGAAAAGATAAAAATATATTTAAGTGCTTTGATAAGGAAGATGTAAAAAATATAAGTGAAATTTTAGTAGATAGAAAATCTTTAGAAATATCTGCTACCAAAATGAGAGAATATATGATAAATGATGACTATGATAATTGGAAAAAATATGCTAATACTAATATATATGAAAGATATGAAGAGTTAAGGAATATACTTATAAATATAAAAGAATAATTTAGAATTCAAATTAAAAACGCTGATATAATCTTGCTTGACAATATAAAAATAATTATGATATACTAAATTCATTAGAGAGGATGCGTGGTAGAGCATGGAAAACTTAAAAAAAGTTGATGAAGAACTATATGGATATATAAAAGATGAAGAAAAAAGACAAAATGATAATATAGAGCTTATTGCATCAGAAAATTTTGTGTCTGAAGCTGTAAGAGAAGCTGTAGGGTCTGTGCTTACTAATAAATATTCAGAGGGGTATCCTGAAAAAAGATACTATGGTGGATGTGTAAATGTGGATAATGTGGAAAAACTTGCAATAAAAAGAGCTAAAATACTTTTTTGTGCAGAGCATGCAAATGTGCAACCACATAGTGGAAGTCAAGCTAATATGGCAGTTTATATGGCAGTTTTAAATCCGGGAGATACAGTTCTTGGAATGGATTTATCAAATGG
The DNA here is from genome assembly GCA_947584805.1 of uncultured Clostridia bacterium. Lineage (GTDB taxonomy): Bacteria > Bacillota > Clostridia > TANB77 > CAG-508 > JAAWPK01. Next base: position 2,062 of record CANPWU010000019.1, read on the forward strand.
GGGACATTTAACACATGGAAGTAAGGTTAACTTTTCAGGCAAATTATTTAATTTTATCTCTTATGGAATAGATGAAAACGGATTTATAGATTATGAAGATGTTGAAAATAAAGCATTAGAATTTAAGCCTAAAATGATTGTCGCAGGAGCTAGTGCGTATCCAAGAAAGATAGACTTTATAAAATTTAGAAAAATAGCTGATAAAATAGGTGCTTATTTAATGGTAGATATGGCACATATTGCAGGACTTGTATGTACGGGAAATCATCCATCTCCAGTAGATGTAGCAGATTTTGTTACAAGTACAACTCATAAAACCTTAAGAGGTCCTAGAGGAGGCCTTATACTTTGCAAAGAAAAGTATGCAAAAGCAATAGATAAAACAATATTTCCAGGAATTCAAGGTGGACCTTTAGAACATGTTATAGCAGGAAAAGCAGTTTGCTTTAAAGAAGCATTAGAACCTGAATTTAAGGCATACATTGACCAAGTAGTACTAAACTGTAAAACTTTAGCAGATGAAATGATTAAAAGAGGTTATAATTTAGTGTCTGGTGGAACAGATAATCATTTGATGTTAATAGATTTATCAAATAAAAATATGACTGGTAAAGATGCTGAAAAATTACTTGAAGAAGTAAATATTACAGTAAATAAAAATGCAGTACCAAATGATAAACAATCTCCTATGGTTACTAGTGGAATAAGAGTTGGAACTGCAGCATGCACTACAAAGGGATTAAAAGAAGATGATATGAAAATTTTAGCGGATGCAATGGATTTAGTATTATCAAAAAATATAGAAAATCTTACTGAAGAAGAATTTGAAAAAAACAAACAAAAGGCAAGAAAATTAGTAAAAAGTTTAACTTCAAAATATGTAAAATAAAAATAGATGGGAGGATATGTATATGCAAGGATTATCTCTAGATTTTAAAGGTGTAGAACCATTTGTATCTAATGAAGAATTAGAGCTTATGAAAGAAGCTGTTTTAGAAGCACATGATAAATTAGAAAATAAAACAGGACTTGGAAGAAATATGTTAGGCTGGTTAGATTTACCAGATAAAATTACTGAAGAAGAAATAGAACATATAAAGCAAAGCGCCAAAAGAATTCAAAATCAAGCAGATGTATTTATTGTAGTAGGAATTGGTGGTTCTTATCTTGGAGCTAAAGCTGTTATAGATTTATTTGAAAATACATTTAGTAATATGCTTCCTTTATCTGAAAGAAAGCATCCACAAATAATTTTTGCTGGAAATAGTTTAAGTGGAAAATACTTAAGAAATTTAATAGAATATATACAAGATAAAGATGTAGCGATAAATGTAATTTCTAAATCTGGTACAACTTTAGAGCCAGCTATTGCCTTTAGAATGTTAAGAGTATTTTTAGAGCAAAAATATGGAATTACTGGTGCAGCAGAGCGTATATATGTGACAACTGATGGATATAATGGACTATTAAAAGATATTGCGACTAAAGAGGAGTACGATACATTTACAATTCCTGAAGATGTTGGAGGAAGATATTCAGTTTTAACTCCAGTAGGACTTTTACCAATGGCAGTTGCAAATATAAACTTTGAAGATATCATTGATGGAGCAATGTTTGCATCACGTTTGTTTAATGAAAGAAGTATAGAAAGTAATGACTGCTATAAATATGTAGCGTATAGAAATGTATTATATAAAAAAGGTAAAGATATAGAAATACTTGCAAGTTATGAACCTTCATTTAGATATTTTATTGAATGGTTCAAACAATTATTTGCTGAAAGTGAAGGAAAAGATTCAAAAGGAATATATGTTGCAGGAAACATCTTTACAACAGATTTACATTCAATGGGTCAAATGATACAAGAAGGTAGAAGAAACATATTTGAAACAGTAATAAATATAAATTTAGATAGAAGTTTTATAAGCCTTCCTAGTACAGAGGATGACCAAGATGGATTAAATTATCTAGCAGATAAACCTATTGATTATATAAATAAACAAGCTTTTTTAGGAACAGTAAAAGCACATATCGATGGAGGAGTTCCAAATACTATAATAAATTTAGATGACTTAAATGAATATAATGTTGGTCAACTTATATATTTTTTTGAAAAAGCTTGTGCAGTTAGTGGCTATGTTTTAGGAGTAAATCCTTTTAATCAGCCAGGTGTTGAAGCTTATAAAAAGAATATGATGGAATTATTAAAAAAAGGAGAATAATTTATAGGAACATTTTAATGATAAATTAAAGTGTTCCTAAAATTTAGTGAATAATATGAAGGGGCTTACGACAAATAATTTAAAAATAATAGCAATAATTTGTATGTTGATAGACCATATAGGATTTTATTTTTATGAAAGTTTACCTTTTGATGTTTATTATTCTTTAAGAATAATTGGAAGATGTGCAATGCCTATATTTTCATTCTTAATATTGCAAGGCTTTTTACATACCAAAAGCCACAAGAAATACTTTTTAAGATTATTTTTACTTGCAATAATTACACAGTCAATATTTATTTTGCTTAAAATTATTAATATAAAATATTATCCTAGCTATCAAACAGATATAGATAAAGATTTTAATATAGTATTATCTTTTGCAATATCTATAATTATGCTAATGATAATGGAATATAAATTAGAAATAAAAGAAAAAAATTATAACGTTATATTTAATATACTAAAATTTATATTAATAGCTTTATTATTTTCTATTTATTTTATTATAGATATAGACTATTTTATTTCAGTTCCAGTAATGATAATTGTATTTTATTTCATAAATAAAATTTTTAGTAAAGAAATATTAAAAAAAATATTAATATGTATAACAATTTTTGTTATATCAATAATAGAACAACAATTTATAGGAATATTTACAGCATTAGCTTTTCCGTTTATATTATTATATAACGGTAATCTTGGAAAAAAATCTAACGCACTAAAATATAGCTTTTACATATTTTTCCCATTACATCATTTTATATTGTATTTTTTAGCAATGATTTTTATAAAATAAAATATTACAAAAATGTTACAAAGATACACTAACTGTAAAATGTGTTCTATAATTCATAAATAAATGTTTACATAAACTATTTACAAAATAAAATTATTATGGTATAATACAGATACTATAGTAATTTTTTTATACTTTATAACATAAGAATAATAATATATAAGTTTCAAAGGAGGAAACATATTTATGGAAAACATTAACGAAAACAATATAGTAACTGTTGGGGGAATTATAGTATCCGAGCCAGAATTTAGTCATGAAATTTATGATGAAAAATTTTATAAGTTTAATATTGAAATAAAAAGATTAAGTGAATCTAGTGACATATTGCCAATAATTGTGTCTGAAAGATTACTTGATTTAGATACTTTAAAATTAGGAAAAATTGTAAATGTTGAGGGACAATTTAGGTCATATAATCAAATAAATGATGGAAAATCAAAACTTATCTTATCTATTTTTGCAAAAGAAATAACAGAAAAAGAAGATAGCCAAGAGGGAATTTTAACTTTAAATGATGCAACAATTACAGGATATATATGTAAGACACCAATTTATAGAAAAACTCCTCTAGGAAGAGATATTTGTGATATCTTACTTGCTGTAAATAGAACATATAAAAAATCTGATTATATTCCTTGTATATTATGGGGAAGAAATGCAAAATTCTGTGAAAAAATTCCAGTTGGAACTAGAGTAAAAGTATCAGGAAGAATTCAATCAAGAAAGTATGAAAAAAAATACGAGGACGGAACTTCTAAAGAAATGACAGCTTATGAAATTTCAGTTGCAAAATTTTCTTTAATAGAAGAAGAAAAAGAAGATTAAAAAATAAATGGTATTGATTTATTCAGTACCATTTATTTTTTGGTATTCAAAACTTAAAGGATTTATAGTATTTCCATTTTCATCATATAAAGTAAAATGTAAATGAGGTCCTGTAGTAGCTCCATTAAGTCTACCATCAGATAAATATTTAGTACCAACATAAGCAATTATTTCACCTGCATTTACTCTTTCTCCAACTTTGACTCTATATCCCTCAGAAAGATGACCATATAGGGATTTTAGGCCATTATCGTGTAAAATTGTAACACAAATGCCATATCCTTGAGTAAAGTCTGAAAAAGTCACTATTCCAGGAAGTGTAGCATATACATTAGATTCAGGTACCATAGGAAAATCTATGCCGTTATGAAAATTAGTAGAACCCCATAATTCTCTATAACCATAATAAGAAGAAATGTTATTTATATTAGTATCAGTTGGTAAAATCATTGAATTTGAAGAAAAATTTATAGAATTGTTATAATTTGAAAACAAAAAACAAATAATAAATAAGAAAAAAATAAATATAGAATAAAATTTTTTTAACATATAAACACCTTAAATATTATACAATAATTGGTGTAAAAAGTAAATAAAAAGTCATCGACAAAAAAATGTAAAAATAAAAAAAATAAGAAAAAAATGTAAAAAACTATTGATTTTTTTTTATTTATTGATATAATTAAAATGTAGAGAACAATAGGAGGAATTTTTATGAAAAAATCAAAGAAAATTATGCTTATGGTAATACCAGTTTTACTTTTAGTAGTTGTAGTATTTGCAGGTAGTGTGTTTGCTACTGAACCAAATGATACAAGTAATGGAGTTCCAACTTCGTGGCCTACTTCTGGAAGTAGTATAACTGCAGTAGATAATGCAGCAAAAAATGTTTGGGCAACTTTGCTAACTATATTTCAAATTTTAGCTATTGCAGCTATAGTTGTTGCCGGTATTAGATATATGTTTGCTTCAGCAGACCAAAAGGCTGATATCAAAAAAAGCTTAGTTGTTTTAGTAATTGGTGCAGTTCTAGTATTTGGAGCTTCAGGTGTTGCTAAGCTTATAATGAGTGCTACTAACCAACTTACAGATGATGCTACAACAGAACAATGATAGTAACAAAATGATAATAATAAAATAAATATTGTTATATTATAGCTAGGAAGTGTGAATAACTTTTTGTTATATTCCTAGCTTTATTTTAACAGTATTATTAGTTATTTTTGTACAAACAAAACAATTAATTAACAAGGTGATTATATGAAAAGAAAACTTAATTTTTTTTTATTACTAGTATTAATGATATTGTCAATTAGTTTTTATAGTAACATTTTTGCAGATACTGCTTCAGCTGATGCTAAGTCACAAGATTATGACACTTTTATGAAAAATTGCGTGGGTGGCAATCCAGCTATGGCAGAAAGTTGCGAAAAGGAATGGCAGGGAAGGAACATAAATAATTATAATACAGTTCCTAATAATGACTCTAGCTCTGAAAATCAAACGAATACAAATAATAATGCATATTCAAGTTGTATGGACAGATGTATCAAAAGCGGTACTGAAATGAGTAAATGTTCTAGTCAATGCACTGGATATCGAACAGATGTTGGTTTTGACCCAAGCTTATTAGGAAATTCTGACATTGATCCTAAAGTGGAAAATGTTGGAAAGTCAATATCTAAAACAGTATTTACATTGCTACAAATATTGTCATTTATAGGAATAGTGGTAACTGGTATAAAGTATATGTATTCTTCAGCAGATCAAAAAGCAGATATAAAAAAAGGAATAATATATCTTATAATTGGAATGATCCTAGTTTTTGGAGCTTCAACTGTAGCTAACTTTGTAGTCGATTCTTTTGATCAAACAATTGGTATGAATGTGAAGTAAAAAATGTACCTACTAAAAATGAGTGATTTTCACTCATTTTTTAACATACTTAACTTAAAATGTTACAAAAATATTACAAACATGTTACGTTAATGTTTCCTTTACAATAAAAAAATATTAAATCTATAAAAAAAATATATTTTTTATAGATTTTTTTTTTATTTTTTGATACAATATCCTATAGGTGATTTTATGAAAAAAATAAGCATTATAATAAAAACGCTTTTATTGACTCTATTATTAATAGGAATTGTTAATGCTAATGTATTTGCTTCAGAAACTAGTACTTGTGATAAAGAAGCAGCTAAAGCTTGTTATAAAACGTGTCCCACTTCTCCTAGTGATGCAGAATCTGCTTGCCAAGCTAGTTGTAATACAAGATATAATTGTAGTAATGTTGTTAAAGATGAAAATTTATCAGGTGCATATGGTACACAAGACAAAGTAACTAAAAATTTTTGGTGGGCTGCATCAAGTTGGTTTAAAAATTCAAAACAATTTTCCGATGCAGATGTCTCAAATTTAGATTCGGTAAAGAGCATTTTAGATGAATTTTTGGATTATATAAATATTATAGGTACTACTGTTATAGTATGTATAACTATTATATTGGGTATAAAATTTTTATTTGGAAGTGTTGAAGGACAAACTAGTGCTAAGCAAGGTCTAATAACATTACTAGTAGCTTGTGTATTTTTCTTTGGTTGGAATAGCTTAAAAAATATATTATATCCAGATAATAATTTTATATTAATATCTTCAGATGACCAATCAATAAGAGCACCAGCAGCTAGAGCATTGTCTTATGTTAAATTTTTTGGAAATATATTGGCTTTTATAGCAATTGTATATGTTGGTATAAAATATATTTTTTCTGGCGCATCTGGAAAAGCAGACTTAAAGAAACAATCTGTACAATTCATAATTGGAATTATTTTAACATTTGCAACAATTAATTTCTTGACTTTTATATCAGATGTTATATTGGATGTATTAAATTAATAAGAAGGAGGAAATGGTATATGGGAAAATCGTATTTTGTGCCACGTAGTGCAAAAGGTGAAACAAGAATATTATATATTTTTACAGTAAAATCTTTTATAACCACAATAATTTCAGGATTGATAGGCGCAGGACTTTGGTATTTATTTGATAAATTGTTTCAAATACCAATGGTACCTGGATTGATTTTAACTGGAATATTTGGTGCTATAGGATTCGTAATAGGAGCTGCAAAAATACCAGATTCTCCGATAATGGGGAAATTTAGAAAAGCTGGCGGAGAAACTTTATTAGATATAATGATAAGATTTATTACATTTAGAAAAAGAAAAAAAATATATATTTATAATTTAAACAGAGGAGGAAAATAGAATGGGAACTAGTGTATTAATTCCAGTAATTTTATTAATTGTTTTATTAGTATTTGGAGTCTTTTTTATGGTTAGTATAAGTAAACAAAATTCAAGTACTAAAGATAGCAAGAATTTACAAAGTGATAATAATAAAAAAAATGTCAAGAATGAATCTCAAAAAACTGAGGTTATGAAAGAAGACGTTTTTAAATTTATGGAATTCGATAGAATTTTAGATAGTATGATTGTACAAAATAATGGACAAAAGTATACAATGGTTATTAAATGTAAAGGTATTAATTATGATTTGATGTCTGAAAATGAGCAATTAGCAGTGGAAGAAGGATTTATTACTTTTTTAAATACATTAAGGTTTCCTATACAATTATATGTACAGGCACAAAACATTGATTTAAAGAAAACTATTTCAAAATATAATGAAAATTTACAAGGTATATTAACTGAATACGATCAGATTACAAATGAATATAATCAAACTATTAACTCCTTAGATGCTACTAAAGAAGATATAAAGAAAGCAGAGTATAATAAAAAGAGTGTGCAAAATGTATTAGAATATGCAACTGATATAGTTAAATATGTAGAAAGATTATCAGTTAATAAAAGCCTATTACAAAGGAGTTTTTATATAATATTCTCATACTACACATCAGAAATAACATCAATTTCTAATTTTTCTAAAGATGAAATTGTTAATATTTGTTATAATGAGTTATATACAAGAGGAGCATCTATAATTGGAGCATTAGCTTCTTGCTCTGTATCAGGAAGTATTTTAAGTTCTAATGAATTAGCCAATTTGTTATACACATCTTATAATAGAGATGATGCTAAGTACATAGATATACAAAGAGCTCTAGAGTCAGGATATTATAGATTATATACAACTTCTGAAGATGCATTTAAAAAGAGAGAAGCATTATTAGAAGAACAAATAAATAATGAAGCACAGATTAGAGCTTATGAATCAATAAAAGAAGCAATACAAAAAGGTGAATATCAAACTCCAGAAACTCAACAATTAGAAATTAATCAAGAAATATCTAAAGCAGCTATAGACATTATAAGAAACGAAAATATTGATGATGAATTAAAAGAAAATGCTAAAGATATAGTAATAGAAAAATATAAAAAAGAAAAACAAGAAATATTGAATGGAATAGTCAATAGTAAAGAAGAAAAGAAAGAAATAAAGCAAGACCAAGCTACTGAATTGGAGAAAAAAGATGAACTTAAAGAAACAAATAATATAGAAGAGGAAAAAGAAAAAATAGGAAAAGAAGAAATTAATTCTAAAGAAGAACTTACTAATTCCCAAGAAAAAATAAATATAATTGAAACGAATAATGAAGTTCAAAAAGAAAATGAAAATATTATAGAAAATCAAATACAGGATAGTAAAAATGAAGAAACTAGTGAATTAAATGAAGAAATTAAAAATTCTGATAATAAAATAGTTGAAAATAATAAAGAATATGAACAAAAAGATGATACTGAAAATATTACTAAAAATAATAATGAAAATAATAATGAAAATAATAATGATACATCTAATAATGATTCATCAAATACAACGACTGAAACAAATGATAATAACGACTTTGAAGATGACTTTTTTGATAGTATTATATAATAATCGTAGAGGTGAAATATATGAGTAAAAAAAATAAAGAAATACAAGAAAATAAACCTTCAGAGGAAATTGTAAAATCTGATGATATAGGGCAATCAAATTTGGAAATAAATAAATCAAGTTTGAAGGATTTATTAGCCCCTTCAGGCATAGATGCAAGTCACTATGATTATTTGGAAATATTTTCAAAAATATCTAGGTATGCACGTACTTTTTATGTTACTACATTACCAAGACAAGCTACATTTCCGTATTTCTTGTCTGGAATATATGATTTTGGCGATATAAGTACGTCAGTATATATTAATCCAATATCTGAAACTACATCTCAAAATGATTTAAATAAACAAATAGTTGAATTGCAATCTGAAAGATATGTTGCACATGATAGAGGGGATATCAACAGAGAAGCAGTGCTATCTACTAAGCAAGCAGAGGCTGAGGCCCTTAGAGATGAAATTGCTGCAGGATATAATAAGCTTTTCGAGTCTACTATAATATGTACTTTATTTGCTTATTCAAAGGATGAATTAGACAAAATGTCAGAACTCCTTGCAATGGAAGCTTCTAAAAATTTAATAAGTTTAAAAACTGCATGGGCTTTGCAAGAAGAAGGATTTAAATCTAATTTACCTTTAAATACAAATAAAATATCAAGAAAACATACTTTTGACAGAGGATCAATGGCTACAGTTTTCCCTTTTGTTAACGCTGAGGCAGGACATGAAATAGGGGTACCAATTGGAATAAATAAACAAACAGGATTACCTTTAATATTTGATAATTTTAGTAGTTCATTAACTAATTATAATATGATTATATTTGGTAAATCAGGTGCTGGTAAATCTGTTACAATTAAAACTATTATGGCTAGGTCTGCATTACTTATGGGAGTAGAAAACTTAGTACTTGATGCTGAAGGCGAATATGTTGTAGTTGCTGAAGCATTACGTGGCATAAATATAAATATCAGTCCAAATAGTAATACAATTATAAATATATTTGATATAGAACCTGAAATAGAAAGAGACGAAATTACTGGAAGAGATAGACAAGTAGTCAATGTTGAAAATAAAGTTGAAGATGCAACTCAATCACTACTTACTATGGCTAGAGGTTCTACAAAATCAGAAGAAGTAACAGAGCTTACAAAACAAATAATTAGTGAAATTGTTGCTGAAGAATATGCAGCTCTAGGAATTACTAGTGACCCTGAATCTTTATATACTAATGAAGTTGGACTAGAAAGAAAGAAAAAAGATATGCCAACTATTAGTACTTGGTATGATAGATTAGAGAAAAAAGCAAAAGAAAATGATAACCCAACATATGAATTCCATTATAACTATCTTGTCAAAGTTATGAAACAATACTGTAAAAAATTCGATGGACAGATGGCATATTTTGATGGACAATCTACATTTGAATTACAAGATGGCTCATTATTCATAAATATAAATATATCTCAACTAGAGGAAAGATTTGCAAGACCTCTTGCACAACAAATACTTTTAACTTGGATTTGGGAAAAGTATGTTAAGAAAAATAGTGAAGATAAGTCAAGAGCTAGAATGAAAAGAGTTCTTGTTGATGAAGCTTGGATGTTACTTGCGTATCCAGAAGCTGTTGATTTCTTAAATACAATGGCTAGACGTGCAAGAAAAAGAAATGTTTCATTAACAGTTGTATCTCAAAAATTCCAAGATTTCTATGAAAATAAATCTTGTCAAGCAGTTTTAACATCTGCTGAAACAAAGCTTTTCTTAGCTCAAGATAAATCTGAGATAGATTATTTAAAAGAGGTATTTAAATTGAGTGAAGGTGAATCTAATTTCTTATTAACATGTGCTAGAGGAGAAGGCCTTATAAAAATTGGATATGAATCAGCTGTAATTGCTATAAAACCCACTCAAAGAGAATTTGAATTTGTTGAAACTAATCTATCAAAATTAATACAAAATTCAAAATAAAAAAAGGAGAGAACTATGAAATCAAGATATGAGAAAAATATAATAAGATTAGCAATTGTTATCTTATTTATTATATTAGTTTTTCCTAATATAAACAATATATTTGGAGCAATAAATGAGGATTATAAAGGTGCTGTAACTTCGGTAGCCAATGGTTTAGATGTTTCAGGAAATGAAAAATCTAATATAATAAGTAAACCAATATTTTGGTTAATAAATACCTTTGGCTCTATTGGAGAATCTTTGCTTACAGATTTTGCTAAGTTATTAGCTACTACTACAGAAAATAATATTGATGGAGAAACACTTGGAATTATGCCTTGGGCAGATGCAATTATATATAATGGAGTTCCTGCTTTGGATGTTAATTTTATAAATCCATCTGCAGAATCATTTTCAAGTGTATTATCTAGAATAATATCAAAAATGTATTATACAGTGTTTTCAATATCAATTACTTTCTTTGGAATAGCTGTATTAGTTATGGCAATTAGACTTGCTACTACAGCACTAGCAGCGGAAAAAGCAAAATACAAAGAGGCAATGACAGATTTTATTATATCTTTAATTTTGATTTTTTCACTTCATTATTTTATGAGTTTTTGCTTTTATTTAAATGAAAGTTTAGTAAAGGTAGCGTTTAATATTGCTGAAGTCCAATTAAAAGGGAATTTTACGAAAATGGTAAGTAATGCTACAGAAGCTCAGAAGGCAATGGTAAATAAAATTTCTTCTGATGGAAATGACTTTGCAGAAAATTGGTTTGGTGATGTAATGGATGAGCCAAGACATTTTACGGCATTAAAAAATTATATTTCTGAAACTCTTTTTGATGATGGAGATATGCAAAGAGCTGCACAGTTACTTGCTAGTGGATATGGTGATTTTTTATATGATAATAAGGGTGATTTGGCTAATGAATCCACTGAACTCGGTAGATCTATAGTTTTAACCTGTATGTCTAAGTTAGTTGTTGATGGTACTACTTTTGATTCAGTTTCAGGAAGTTATGGAGAAAACTGGGATAAAAATGATCAGCTTTATTTGAAATTGAAATCAGCTTATGATGAATTATTTTATAATAAAAAAATTGAAATGGATGTAGAAGGATTTGGAACGGTCGATTTGGAGGTTATTAGAGATTTTAAATCAATATATAAAGATTGTTTTGATATTCTTAATAAAGGAGTTTATTCAGATAAAGAAACAACAATAATGCAGGCAATCAATGATGCAATTTCTAATATGAATTCTACTAGTGTTAATGGTAAAACAACTAGTATGGAAGATTTAGGAAATAGTGTAGTTTCTCAGTTAGCTGTTTATTTTAAGATAAATAGATATGATGCAGAAGGAGATATAAGCTTAGTCGGTGCAATAGTATATACTATTTTTGTATTTCAGTCAATAATGTATTTCTTTAGTTATTTAAAGAGATTCTTTTATATAATTGTATTATCATTTTTTGCACCATTTATGGTATTGTATGATTTTGTATCTAAAATAATAGGTGGTAAGGGTAATACATTATCAAAGTGGATAAAAGAATTTTGTGCATTAGTATTTTTACAAACAATCCAAGCGTTCTTATTAACCATGGTAGCAGGATTAATTATGAATGTTAATGAGGAAATTGTAAATACTGAAAATGGTTTGGGTCAAAGTGCAGCACAGGGATTAGCAGTAATAAATATAATAGCTTTAGCATCTATGGCTAAATTAGAACAATTAATTACAGACATGTTAGGTATGAAATCATCTATAACTGATGCAAGTCTTGCAGGTGGTGCAAAGATGGGAATGCATGGCTTAGCTGGAGGAATGATGACATTAGCAGCTGCTAAAAGAATAGGAGATAATGGAAAAAAAGTTTTAGGTGGAGTTCGTAATACAATTTCAGCAAATAGAGACTATAAGAATGCTTTAGCAGCTAAGAACAGAAAAGCAAAACAATTTCAAGAACTTATTGGTGCAAATGGCGGACCAAATAACATTGCAAATATTCAGCAAGGAAACGCACAAGGCGGAAACGGTCAGAATGGCAATAATCAGGTTGGCAATAATCAAGTTGGTAATAATCAAGCTGGAAATGGTGCAGGAGGAATTATACCTGGTGGAAACGGTCAGAATAATTTATCTTTAAAAGACAAACATAAATATCAAGATGCTATGGAAGCTTGTGATGCTAAAATTAGAGAAGCTAAAAAGAACAGAATAAATGGTATATTAGGAGCTGTTGGTGGTGTTATGGAAACTGGTGGTGCAATAGCAGGTGGAATTACAGGAGCTGCATTTGCTGGTACTGCACACGCAGCATCTGGCACTTTTGATTTAAAAGATGTTATGTCTGATGCGATAAAAGGTGCAGGTGTAGGAGATGCAATAGCAGAAACAACACTTAATGCTGTTTCTGGTACAGTTGGAGCGGCTAGAGACTTAGGCGCAGGATTTGGTAAGACCAAAATATCTCTTGAAATAAGGCAAAAACAAGCGGCAATAAAAAATGCTTTTCAAAATTCTGGCTTTGATGTATCTGATTTAGAATAATTATAAAGGGGAAAATTATGGATCTAAAGAATATAAATAAGAAGTTGATTATTATTTTCTTGCTAACATGTTTAGTTTTGCTAATTGTACTAAATGCTGTATTATCATCATTAAATTCTGATAATAATAAATTAATAAATTATAGAAAAGATACAGGAGCTTCTTTAATAGAAAGAGCTTCTGTAGAATACGATAGAAATATTTATTATAATTGTGAAAATTTTATAAAGCAATATATTGATGATTTTAGTAATAATTCTAAATTGTATGAGAATTATTATAAATATAGCTTAACTAAAGAGTATAAAAGTAATATATCAAAGATGAAATACAAAAAAATCGCTAAATCTTTTTATGATAAAATTGTTCAATATAATACAGTACAAACTACACAAGGTGAACAATTAAAAACAACAGGATCCTTATATAATTCTAGTATGTTATCAAAAATTTATAAGTTAGGTGAAGATAATTATTATCTATGTGTATTAAAACTTAATGATGAGACTAAACTTTATTTCGGGTTATATTTTAATATGCAAAATAATAAGGCATATATTTTTTATATTGAATAATAGAGGGTGCTTATGGAAGATTATATAGATATGTTAAAAAAATATAAAATACTTATTGCAATATATTTGATTATATTTGTATTAATTTTATATTTTATATGGAAACCTCAAAATGGTAATAATGCATCGCTTTTTAATATACAACAAGCTAATGAAGATGCAATATATGATAGATATTATAGCTATTATAAAACAGAGTTAGATAAGATATTTTTGGAAGGAAATTATGAAAAAATATATAATAATTACTTACTAGATAGTTATAAATCTGCAAGTTCTATAACTTTAGATAATATTGAAGATGTAATAAAATATAAATGCGAAAGTTTTAAAAATGCATCTTCAACTAAGTATACATATAGTAAATTTGAAAATATGGTTATATATAATGTAAAATTTATGGATGAGAGTTCTGAAAACTCTTTATACATATATGAATTTTCTCCATACAATTTTAAAATATCTTTTGGTAAAAAAATATATTCTAGTAGCGAAGATGAAAAAGATTATGTTACAAGTGATTATGTAAAATCAACAGAGGATGGTTTAACATTTGAAATAATGAAAGAAAAAGAGTATAATGGCTTTATAGAATACGGAATTACAATAACTAATGAAGATGTAGTTGAGGCTAATATAAATTTGATACAAAATAATAATTTGGTATTAGTAGATAATAATGATAAATACTATATTGGTTCTATTTCAAATAATGATGAAATCAAGTTAGAAAAAGGAAATTATATTAAATTTACAGCTAGTTTTAAAATAAGTTTAAGTAATCAACCAAATATAAGAAAAATGAAATTTTTAAAAGTTGAAAAGAATGGTGAAGAAAAAGAAATTGAAATTAAGCTATAATAGTAATAAGTATATAAGGTGGTGATAATGTGATAGATGATGAAGAAACAACAAATCAAGAATACGATGATGAAGAAACAGATGGAAGTGATATAGATAATAGAAGAAATAATTTAAATGAACATAACCAAGCAACCACTAGAAATATGGCTAGAAATGCTTCAAAAAGTATATCTAAAAATATAGGAGTTACTATTAAAAATATAGGAGCTAATGTTTCTAAAGTAATTATTACATTATTGAAAAATCCTTATGTTTTACTTGCAGTAGCTATTATAATTGTGTCAGTTGCAGCTTATTTTATATTAAAAGATTTATTTTCAAATAATTCAACTAAAAGTACAAGTAAAACTATTTCCGAAATAGTTGGTAGTAAAGATGCTGATCCACAAACAAAATCATTAGTAAATACTTATGAACTTAATAGATCATTACTTACTGCTAGTATAAAAGACGTTAATTTAATATATAACAATTATATAAAAGAATTGAATGAATCAGATCCTGTAAATTCTTTGAAGGATATGACAACAATGTATGGTGATGATGAAGTTAAAATAGAAGAAATGAAATTTGAATCTGATCCAAAAGAATATGAAAAACCACTAGAAGAGAGAAAATCATATAAAAATTCAACTAATTCTAAAGTTACATCATATTCCTCATCTGCTGATGTGGGTGATTTTGTGAATGTAGCAAAAGAAATATGGCAAAAAGTTTATAGTGAAAAATACAGTTATAGTTTTCAAGCTTCGCCTCCGTATAATAATGGGTTAATAGATTGTAGTGCGTATGTTTCTTGGGTTTTATCAGAAGCAGGGTACGATGTTGGAAGACTTAATACAGAAGGTCTAAAAAATTATGACTGGAGCAAATTTGGATTTGAAGTTATAGAAGTTAGTCAAAATGAAAATGTTATAGATAAATTACAACCAGGAGATATATTAGTAAGAAGTGATGGCGGTGGCGGTTATGGACATACAAACATAACTGTAAACGTTGAAAATGGTACAGTATGGGCATATGATTGTGGAAATTCTTCTAATTGGCTTAATAGTGGAGGAGAACCATATAATGCTACAGGTTTTGCATCTGGTAGTGGTGGTGGAAGTAATACTAGAGCAGGAGTTATAATTAGAGTTGGAAATTCTACTTCTACTTCTTCAAGTAGTTCTAGTAAAAATAAAGTATCTAATTCTAGTAAAGTTAATTCTAGTGCAACTACGGACAAGTATCCTAAAGATTCTACATATGTTTTACCTTCTCAAAAAAGAGAATTATATAAACATATGCTTATGACAGAAAAATATAATTTTAATATGATAACATGGAAATTATATAAAGCTGAAGGGAAAGGCGCGTCAAGAACTTTACCTTCTGAGCCTAGTGATGATATTGAATATACAGTAGAACCAGCTTTAGGATTACGAGTTCCAAAAAGCGACGAAAAAACAGTTAATTACTTTGTACAATTAGTTGAACCATATTTGCAAAGTAGTTTATTTCCAATATCTATGTATTCTATGTCAGTTACTTCAGAAGGAAATATTACGAAAGAAAAAATAGAAAAAAATGCAGAATTTGCTTATTCTATAATTAAAGACGCTTATTCTGACATTACAATGAATATTTATGAGATAGAACATTATACAGAAAATTGGTCACACGAAGAGTGGGATGTTGGTAGTGGTAATCTGAAAGGAGAAGTGCAGTGTTTAAGGGTACCTAATAATTTATATGACATATGTAAGTCAAATACTAGTGCTTCACAATCTGAAGTCCAAAATTTATATTGTAGTGAAAATGATTGTACTAATTGGGGCGATATGGTAAAATCTGGTTTCCTAACATCTGATACATATTTTAATTATCAAGATAGAGTAAAAGGTTCTAAATGTTTAGAATATTCAGTCGATAGATTAATTTCTAGTGCCACAGGAGATAAAGCTCAAGCTAATACTGAATTAAAAGGAAAAGCAGCTTCATTAGGCGCTTCATCATCTGCTACATATGAATATAGAAATTGCTCTGTTTTAAATGGATATGAAGCAGATAAAGAAAATGAAACAATTACCGAAACAGGCAAAAAGACAGAAGATGCTCTAATATCTACTAATACTGAGGTAGACGTAGAGTATAAACCATATAGGGTAAAGGCATTTGATATAGTATTAGAATATGAATATGAATTTGAAGTGTATAATACTAGTAATTCTCCAGATTCAATTTCAACTAGTTCTACTAATTTACCTGATGAAAGAATAGAACAACATATAAATGCTACAGGTTATGAAAGTGAGGCAAGTCTAAAGGATTGTCATGATGATGGTAACCTTTGTGATGGTAAATTTCAGGCCTTAGTTGGCACTTATTCAGATAAAGTAAATAGAATAAGAGTTGATACTACTAAAAATTGGAATGATAAATTAAGAGCAGCCTCTGATGGATTTTTACACAGAAAATATAATATAGATGATGTTATCGAGTTTTTAGCGGAAAAAGAGGGAAAAGATGTATCTGATGTTAAGTTATCTAATGAAGCAAAAAAATATTACAATAAACTAGATTCTGATGAAAAGCTGAATAGAATTGATTTAATAAATGCTGTTCCTGAAATTTATAATTCATACATAAAATTTTTACAAGCAGCTGATAAAAATATAGCTATAAAGCAAGATGCTTTAAAATATTCTTATGATGTTCTCATTAAACGTTTTAAAGAAATAGAAAAAAATCAAGTTTTACCATATATATATGGACAAACTTTAGGATTAAATTTAAAATATATGTTTGATGATGATAAAGAAGAAAATTGTAATAATATAAGCAATAGTACTTCAGATAAAGGTGGATATGAATGGCCTGTTCCAAATAACAAAATGATTTCATCATTGTTTGGATATACACCTATATATGGTTCAAATCATGAGGGTATAGATATTTGGGCAAATGAAACAGGAGAGGATAAATCTGTTGATGTAGTTGCAGCTAAAGATGGTACTGTTTATTTAGCTCAAGATTTAAATATTCCTAGTAATAAGACACTAGGTTCTGGAGGCTATGGAAATCATATAATTATAAAGCACGATGATGGAAAATATACGTTATATGGTCATTTAGAAACTGGTACATTTAAGGTTAAAGATAAAGAATATGTAAAGGCTGGACAAGTTATTGCTAAGATGGGTTCTTCTGGTAATTCAAGTGCGTGGCATTTACACTTTAATATAAGTGGTGAACCATATTCTTCTTGTGAAGATCCATTGTTGTATTATAATGTAGAGCCAACATCATCAAAATATCCAGAATATTCAAAATTAAATAAGAATGATGTTACAGAGTTTAATGCATATAAATTTGTTAGTGTGAAAAGTTCTAGTTCTAATCCAAGCACATTAGATGGATTCTTATTTATTGGAGATTCTAGAGTAGATGGTATAGAAACTAATTTAAAAGCGTTAGGAAATAATATTACTGCAATAGGTGTTACTAGTTCAAAGCAATCTCAATGGATAGATGTAGTTAAGAATTTGGGTGGAACTATACTTGGTGAAAAAATTACTCTTCCAAAAGATCCAAGTGGAATTTCATTGGCACTTGGTGTAAATGAAGTACAAAATACTTCCAAAATGGATCAGTTGATAGATGAATTGGTAAAGAAATATCCAGATAAGAAAATATATGTAAATAGTGTTTATCCTGTAGGAACAAGTTATACTTATATAAATGCATCAGATATGAATTCTTTGATAAAAAAATTTAATGAACATTTGAAATCAAAATGTAATAATAACAAAAATTTAATTTATATAGATATAACTACTGGATTGACTGATTCGTCAGGATATTTAAAGAGCGAATATTCTTCTGATGGGCTACATTTAAAAGATGGTAAAGGCGAGGAAGTATTAGTAAATAATATAAAAAATATAATAACTGGAAGTAAATCTTCATCTGGAAATTCTTCTTCGGGAGTATCTAATCAGTATAGTGTAGCATCTGAATTAAAAGATATAAAAGGAGTTGGATCTGCAACAAATACAACTGCATTTCAAGAATTTAAAGAAAAATATTTTAGCTATATTGCCAAATGGGCAGATGCTTATGAAATAGATCCATATGTTGTTTTAGCAATTATTGCACATGAGTCTGGTTGTGGTCGTGCAGCAGATGAAAATTATTATCAGCATAGACCTAGTGAAAATAATTCTGATGTGTATGGTATAGGACAATTAACTGTGTGGGGAACTACTACAAGAGAATTTGGCAGTGCATATAAAGATAAAAATGGAAATACAATTGGAACAGTCAATTTAAAAAATAATTTTTTAGGTAATGCAGAATTGCAGATAAGAGTTGCATGTGCTATGCTAAAAGTAGATTTTTTCGGTAAGCAAGATAATGCAATATCTGGAATATATGCTTATAACTGTGGTGGCAATATAAAATGGACAAAAGAGCATGCTCTTTCTACTCCTAATCCTGTTAGTCATAAAATTTATGTAGAATTAGTAGCAGCATACTATGATATAGAAAATAGTGGCGGTTATTCTTCTGGAATTTATTGTTCTCCTGATAGCGATGATGATTTGTTTGGGGAAAATATCGTGCTTTCTGGAAGTTATGTAGGAGCAGGAAAAGAAGAAGGAAATGAACAAAGTAATAAAGGATATTTTACAAATGCAGGAGGAATAAAATATCATACGTATAATCAATCAGCATATGGAACTTTTTGGACAAATAATGGATGTGGACCAACTTCGTGTGCTATAGTATTAAGTGGATTGACTGGAAAAGAAAGAAATCCTACAGATATATTTAATTTATATGGTTATACAAGTTTTGAGAAAGATTTGATACCACTTCTTAATAAATATAATATAAAAACTGAACAATATTATAGTGGAAAATCTAAAACAGGTAACTACTACGGAAACATAATAAATGATACTGATAAAAAATTTATTCTAAATCAACTTTCTAAAGGATATCCTATTATTATATATATTAAGCCTGGAGGAACATATAACGGATGTCACTATAATGGCCATTTCATGACATTATTAGGAGTAAAAGATAATGGTGATGTTTATGTTGGTGACCCAGGTGGTTGGGGAAGAGATGGATGGATAAGCCTTAATAAGTTAGTTAGTGAAGGATTGGTTACTGTGTATTTAGTTTGTAAACCTTAGAAAGGAAGAATAAGTGAGTATAAAAAATTATAGTAATAAGCAAAAAATGCTATTAATATTAATAATAGTTATTATAGTTATTTTAATTATGATTATAATAAGAAATATAAATTTAAATAATAATAATAATAACAATGAAAATATTCAATATAATAGTAATAGTTTAATATTTAAAAGTAATAACACTTCAGAATCAACTTCAGATAATGAAGTTGGTTCTGAAAGTGAAAATTTAAATAATGAATTAGAAAATCAAAGATATTTAGATTCAGGTCTAGTATCAGAATTTACATCAATAGATTTTATACATATTTCTATAAATAAAACAAATATAGATAAATATTATAGAAAAATTACTGATTATTTGGAGCAAAATAATACCTTAGCCTTGATTTCAATTTTAGATGATATTGTAATAAATAATGAAAATATCAATGAAGGAAATGTAATTGAATATTATGAAAAAAATGGATTTACCAAAGATTTTAATATATTAGATGTTCAATTTTGGGGTGTTAATGATAGTGTTATGGTTATTACTCTTGAAAATAATGTTTCAGGTGCCAAAAAATATATAGGAATAAATGCTAAATTTTATAACGATAGACAGATTTTTAAAATATATGATAAAGATTACTTTGAAAAATTTGGATATAAATTGCAAAATGAAAATATAGTTGCATTTGATCAGAATAAGTTAAGAGATTCTGTTAATAATGTAAATGAAAATGAATATAATACTATTAAAATTTAGATATTGAGGTGATTAAATTTGAATAAAAATATTGTTAATATTCTTATTTCTGTTATAATAATCTTTTTACTGATATATTTACTTTATACCTTAATTTTACCCAAATTATATGATAAAGAATTTATTGATGAAGGGAAATATAAAGGTATAGAAAACGAAGAAGAAATTAGAATAGTAAATGAGTGTTTAGCAAAATATGTAGATGCTTGTGCAAATTTTGAAGAAGCAAAAGTTAAAGATATGTTGCCTATAATAAATAAATTAGAAATTAAAGATTATAGTAATATTTTTGATTTATATAGTGAAAATGAAATCACAAGTTCTGATCAATGTATAGTATATAATATAAAAAAATTAAGCAATAATATCTATCAAGTTTATTTTTATTTAAAAAGTGGAAATATAGTGGATGGATTATTATACGATACTGTGACAATTCAAATAAAAAATATTAGTCACTCATTTAAAATATTATATGATAAAAATTTATATATTTAAGGAGAATAGAAGTGAAAAAAATAATAAGAAAATCCATATTTTTATTCATTTTAATTATATTATTAATAGTTCAATTGTTTGGTAGAAATTATAATTCTAGATATGATATAAAAAATGAACAAGAAATTGAAGATATAAGAATAAATTATGCTAGAAATTTCATTACCTTGATTAGTTATGGTCAGTATGATTTAGCTTATGATTTGTTAACAGATGAGTGTAAGCAAGAGTTAGCAGATAATAATATAGAAAATTTCCAAAACATTATGAAAGCGAAAGTTTATAATTATGGGAAAATACCAAAAACATTTACTTATGATAAAGTAGATGCTGAACCTATAGAAAAAGATGGTATAAAAATATATTCACAAAAGGTATACATTTCGCATGCTTCCTTAGGAAGATATATGTTTTCAGAGGAGCAAATGGAGGAAATTTATGAATATATAAAAGTTGTTATGATTAATTTTATAATATATGAAGAAAGCCCTTATAATTATAAATTATCTATACAATTAGTCGAAGATTAAAGGAGAATATACATGGCAAAAAATAAAACATTAAAATATACATTAGAAGAGTTAAAAGAAATTAAAGAAAAGCAACAAGTTTTAGATATGTATATAGAAGAAATAGATGAAAGTTTAAATATGATTGGTGTTGTAGGAAATAATATAAAAGCTATAATTCCAAGAGATGAAGCTTCTAGTATAGTTGGTGATGATGGACTTGTTGAAGAAAAATTTATAGTAAATAAAAAAGGAAAAGTAATTCCTGTATGTATAAAAGACATTATTGAAAATGAGCAAGTAGAACTTATTATGTCTAAAAAGATACTAGAACTTAAAGTTAGACGTTGGATGTATATGCATTTAAAGCCTGGAATGAAATTAAAAGGTGTTGTTGTTAGCACTACAGAATATGCTGCTTTTGTAGATGTAGGTGGTGGTGTTACAGGAATGCTTAAAATACAAGACATGTCAGATACAATGTTAAAACATGCAAGTGATATGTTTAGAGTTGGTCAAAGGATAAATGTTATAGTAAAAAAATTTGACAGAGATACTGGAAGAATAGAACTTTCATATAAAGAATTTTTAGGAACATTTGAACAAAATGTAGCTAAAATAAAAGAAGGAGACATTGTAGAAGGTATAGTTAGAAACAGGATAAAAACAGGTATATTTATTGAATTAAAACCTAACTTAGTAGGACTTGCAGAACATGTAAACGGTGTTGAGTATGGTCAAAAAGTGTTAGTTAGTGTAAAAAGAATAATTCCTGAAAAGAAAAAAATAAAGCTTATAATAATAGGCTAAACACAAAGCTCACTCTAATTAAAAGAGTGAGCTTTTAGAATTTGGTTTTACCAGTTTTACTAATAATTTTAGTATAATAAATGCAAGCGCAAGTAAAAAGAAACCAGGTATACAAAAAACAAATACTACATTATTAAAAATTTTTTCCTTCCGATTTTTTGGCGTAATTTTCGAATAAGCTCTATAGTATATAGTTGACATTATTATATAAGTTAAAAGAAATATAGTTATTGTACTTTCTTGTTTAGTAAAGTATACAAAATATGCAGTTATGAAAAAAATAACGATTAATATTATTTTATAAATTTTTGTACTTGCAATTTGATTAATAAATTTTTTCATTTTGTAATCCTCCATTTAATTATTTTTAGAGTTTATTAATTTACTGATACTTATTATACCATAAAATATAGTATAAGTCAAGTTGCATTTTACATAATAAATGTTTTGAAAAAAGTATTGCATCATTTATTATTTTATAGTATAATTAAATATGTAGAATATTTTCTACTTACATGTAAACAATTTAATATTAAATTGTTATTACTTTAGTTTCAAAATTAATATTGAAGGAGTGTGTATTTATGATAGAAGATAATGAAGTAAAAACAGTTGTATCACCTTTTGCAGTTAGAGAAAATGAGATAAAAGTTTTCGATGGAAAAGAAGGTTTTGCATCAATAAATCAAGTTGTTTTTAAAATGGATATGGGGTATATAAATGAATCACATATCAAAGCTTTAGAAGTTGTTAATGAATTTGGATTTGTTACATCAAGACAAGTAACACAAATATTAGATAAAAGAGGAAAGCTAAACGATATTGAAGCTGATAAAAGACAAAATAAAGTTGCAAAATGGTTAGAAGATTTAACTAAATCAAAGGTTATTTCTCGTTATTTTTTCCAAAGTGAAGCAGGAAAGAGCTCTTATAGAGTATATGCTATGGATAAAATTGCAACGTATATATTAAAACAAAGAAATATACCAACAACTTGGCAACCAACTGATAATACCAAGCCTGCATATGCTGTAAAAAGAAAACTTGCAGGAAATCAAATAGTAATTGCTTATATGCAAAAAGTAGCGAGCTTTAAAGAGGCAAATCCAAATATAATATTATATTCTAAAAAATATAATGTTAAATTTAAACCTACAGGAGGACTTGTTACTTTAAAATCTGGTGCAGATGACGTAAATTTTGTATTTGAAGTTGTAAGAAGAAATGAAGATTGGCAAAATATGTTTGCTGAAAAAGTTCAGTTATACTCAGATTTTTATGAAAATTTTGCTAAAAATGATGCCGGATTTTATGATAAACCACAACTTGTTTTTGTTGGGGAAGATTTAAAACATATTGCTGAGATGTTTAGAATTATAAAGAAAGTAACAAATGTATTAAAAGATGATGAAATGTATTTTACAACTGAATTAAAGCACTTAGAAGATTCTTTAGAAAATACAATTAGCGTTTTTGAGTTTGAAAGTGAAACTAAAAAATATAAAGTTGTTACTAAGCCACTAGATATATTAAAACCAGGAAGTAATGAAGATAAAAAAGATGAGATAAATACAGATGTTAAGTTTAATCCAAATATGATAGTAGAATAGAGATTAAAATTTGAAAGAAGCTAGAATTTAATTAGCTTCTTTAATTTTGTCTAAATTTATATTTTTTTGTAATTTTTATTCTTAACTATTGAAAAATAACTTCTTATAATATCCTGAGTTTTACAGTAAAAATAAGGCGAAATAAGTCTCAATCCAAGTAAAATCAATGGATTGGGACTTTAATATTTT